>JANMFM010000244.1:0-10367 GCA_031374125.1 Bdellovibrionales bacterium | reverse complement strand
CACCACTTGGAATTGGGCTTTGAGTTGTCTATTCTCTACTTTTAATTTTTTGGATTCGATTTCTTGAAGAAGAAGACCCACGTAGTCCACGAGGATTGAGGTCAAGATGATGAATCCAATCACACCACAAGTTACTATGGTCTTCATCCAAGATTGCGAAAGGATAAACCTTTTCACCACACCTTGGCGGTCGGTCATCACTAGAAATGTTATCTTCTTTGAACTCATCCTGTCCCACTGCTTCCTATGGGAAGCACTATTAGTCTGTTATCAAATTCTAAACTTATCGTTCACTAAATCATGTTTTTCTAAGCGTTGGCAACCGTCATATACATCACCGTTACATTGTCTAAACCGCCCTTATTTTTGGCCTCTTTTATAAGCTCAGAAACGACTTTGTCGGGCGCAGTTTCTTGAGCAATTGCATAGATTTCTCTATCACCAACCATACCCGTGAGACCATCACTGCAAATGACGTAACTGTCTTCAGGACTCAGGCTTCTCTCGAGGATGTCACAATTTGTCGCTCTTTCAAAACCAACGCTTCGCGTAATTATATTCTTGGAGAACTTGGCCTTATTTTCGTCTTTGAGCATGCCGGCTTTGATTTGTTCATTCACCAAAGAATGGTCCTCCGTCATCTGCCACATGCCGGAAGTATTCAAAAGATAGGCTCTAGAGTCTCCTACATTTGCGATATAAATTTTTTGATCACGGATAAGAGCTACGACAAGAGTTGTTCCCATTCCCTTCAACTCGCCATCAGATAAACTTTTTTCGAAGATCGCGATGCCTGCCGCAGCGTAAGCTCTGGTTAAAAGATCCGTCGGTTTAATGCCAGCATCTTTTTCGTAAGAATCTATAATCACATCGCGAATGGTTTTCACTGCCATATGAGAAGCCACTTCTCCACCACTATGTCCACCCATACCATCGGCCACAATGTAGAGACCTAAGTCCGGATCCATAAGAAAACAATCTTCATTGTTTGCCCTTTTTAATCCCACATCAGTTTGACACCAGACTTTTACAGATACCAATTTTCTTTTTCCTTTTCCGAATTTCTTTTCCGAACTTCTTATAAATTCTAAATTTTGAGCCGATAAGTCATTATGAAACCGAAATTTTTCACCGGTAAAATTCTAAAGGTAAAAAACTTACTTACGTTCTCGATCCTTATCTCTGCATTTCTACACATATCTACTATTCTATCTCTGAAACTCCTCGAGAGAAACAATTTATCTCTAAAAACAGATCCAACGGTTGAGGTGGTTTTCATTGATCCTGCACAATTCTCACAAAATGCTCCCAAGCAAATTGTCGAGCAGGACGAAAAGCCAGTGAACGACGAAGTAGATCCTAATGCTAAATATTTGAGTCAGTTCAATCAAAAAGTGGTTAACGAAACCAAAGCCGCCAACAGTGGAAAATACAATAATAATGCCGGCAAAGGTTTAACAAAGGGCCAAGCCGCTAAAAAAGTAAAAGAGACTATGGACCTGCAACCTCAGACAAAGGGTGCTGGCAGTGTACTTGATAAATTTAAACCTAAAGTGGATTGGACCGCGCTTGCAAACAAAAATGCGGGTGGAGATGGACGCGATCTTTCTCGCAGTAGTGATCATTTAAAAGAAGTGGATAAGGGGCCGCAGACAGTTCTTTCAACAAGAGAATTTGTTTATTATTCGTACTTCAAACGCATCAAAGGACAAATCCAACAGTACTGGGAGCCTTCGATCAAAGGTAAAATGAAAAAGATCATGTCTAGCGGAAGAAAAATCGCTTCGGCAGAAGATCGCACTACAAAACTTTTGATCATCCTAAACGACAAAGGAACCTTGGTTGGCGTGAAAGTTCTGGGAGAATCTGGAATTGTAGATCTTGATGACGCTGCCATAGAAGCCTTCAAAGCCGCAGCTCCATTCCCAAATCCCCCAACCGGAATTGTCGAAAGCGATGGCACCATAAAAATCCGCTGGGATTTCGTCCTCGAAGCCTAAAGGTGAGCCGCACCTTTTCCAAAGGTTTGCGTTATTTTTTTCAATACTAATTTTGAATAATGATTTTAAATGCTGATGTCTAATTTGGAAATTATTGGATGTTCTGCGCGTAACTCTAAAAGTTTAAATGATAGTGGTTCTACGGCGACAACCTTCAGTTGAATTCTTTGGCCTGGTCTGAATCTTCTGCCCGATTGATTTCCAACGCGAATCAGATCTCCCTGAAAACTCACAATCAAATCCAAACCATTGACCTCTTCAACGAGAGCCCAAACTTTTTGCTCGACTGTTAAATGTGGAACGACTTTTTTCATTTGAATACCTATAGATCTTTATCTAAATTCTTAAATACGAAAGATTTTATAGCTCGTGCGTCCTCGTCTTCACTCTTAATGATTTTTTTAGCAGTGATTTGTTCAGAGATCTGATTTGTCACCGCAGGAACCACGCCGTCTGTGGATTTGTCTAAGAAGTAGGGATTAAGGATTCTTTCGGCAAAATCTGATATCTTACTTTTTGCCGTTTGAAGTCCTTCTGTCACTGACTCTGAGACGTTTCCAGCCACAACATTGGCCATAGAGTTTTCGCGAGCGAGATCTTTTGCTTTTACCTCTTCAATGGCTTTTTTAAATTCTTCTTGGATTTTCTTATCATCTTCTTGTGCCGCTGGATTTACCGCTGAAGATTCAAATACATTGCTAAAATCTCTCGGGCGAATTGTAGGTTGTGCCTCCGCTTGAGGCTCTTGTACCCACTCCGGAAGATGTTCTTCTGAGAACATCAATTTATTTTTATTAACCTTCACGATAAATTCCAGTTCACTTCTAGGGATATCAATTTTTTCAGCGATTTCATCCACACTCATGCCTTGATTCGCTAAGCGCGCTGCTTGGACATACTTGATTGTGTTTTGCCTTTCGATAATTTCTTTGTGTGGAATTTTATCTTGGAAGATTTTGGAAACATCCATGCTCTTTTGGATGGAGTCTTCCACTTTATGAATTTGGTTTTGGGCATTGGCAACGTACTCTTGCACTTCTCGGCCTTTTTGATCTAAAAGAGTGCTCAGTTGCTTTACTTGCATGTCTGTTCTATCTGAAAGATCTTCTAGGATTGCAATCTTACTTTGGAGAAGCTGAAGACCACGACTCAATCTTGGATCATCTTTTTGCGGACGATTCAAACGTGCCCAGCAAACCAATGCCGCTGCCACAAAGCCAATGTTTAAAATTATTTGTGCCACTATCCATCCGCTCATAAATATCCCCTAAGCACCCCACTCATTTAGATAGAGCTGCGTGCTCTTCTATTTTATAATTATTGACGCAGCTGGATCAATGAACGGTTAAGAAGCTGGTCTTCTGTCGTAGGACTTATGGCTATATATTAAGCCGTGAAAACGGCCTTCTTATTACAAACATACTTAGGAAACTGGATTCATTTTTCTAGAGCTAAAAAGAAAGCTATCACAACAGTAACAAATTTTGTATCGAAAGCCCCGATCGCGGAATTTTAAGCCAGAGCAATAGCAGATTTTTTTAATTGAGTTCAATGTAGATGTTCAAGAAAGCGCTATTAAAAAACCGAGAACTTTTGGGCTCTCGGTTTTTTAGTGATCTCTTTTAGAATTCCCGCTCGGAATTGAAGGGCTTAGGTAGTACAATTGGTGCAATCAACCTAAACCGTTTAGGTTCAATTCAGAATCTCATATGCGCATTCAAAAGTACTTCGAGAAAATCTCGAGCAGGTCAGTCTTAGACGGTCGTATCGGTAAATGAGAAATCCCTAAAGCAAGACAGTAGACTTTCATACTTTCCTGGCTAGCGGATTTTTTATCCATTCCCATCTCCTTAAAAATATCGAATAAAAAATCAAACCGAGTGCAGCGTATTTTCAAAACAAATTTTTGAACTTTAGGTTCCGAAAGCGCCCAGGCCTCAAGAGCGATTTCCACGTCGTTAAAAGTTGATGTTTCAAGAAGCTGAACAAAGCCTTCATGAATCATTGCCTGAAGTCTTTCGGAAGGAGTGCTTTTTCTGGCTGCCAGCTGAATTAGACTATTCGTACTGTGATCGGACCAGGCTTCTAAAAGCGCCATATCCAGTTCACTTTTGCTTTTAAACCAATGATAAAAGGCGCCCTTCGTCACGTTCAGCTTTTCACATAGTCTTTGAATAGTTAACGAGTTCGGCCCCTGATGAACCAAAAGATCAAAACCCGCCATAATCCACATTTCTTTTGTTACCTGACTCATGCCTTGACAAAAACATACCTTATGGTATGTTTTTGTCAAGGAGCATTTCCAATGAAAGAGTTCGTCATTAAAAACTTGGCCCTTTGGTTTCGCAGTTATTCGCAACGAAAGAACAAAGTCACCCCCGAGCGTATTCTGTTTGCTGCCGGCAAAATCATGAGATCGCAAAAATACTGTTTTTTAAATACGGCTGCGGACGGGCAAGTTTATTCGCGGGTGCTTCAGCCGGTTTATCCCAACTCTGACTTTGTTGTTCACTTTGGCACTAGCCCTCTTTCAAGAAAGGTAGCACAAATTCAAAAAAATCCTCGGGGCACTATCACCTATCTTGATTCAAAAAACGGAGCCGGCGCTACACTTGCCGGCAAATTCGAAATCATCACGGCGTTGGAGCTACGAAAAAAGTATTTCGTTGCATCTTGGTGGGCCTTCTTCCCGGCAGGGCCTGAGGGAGACGACTTTGTGATAGTGTCATTCACTGCTGAGCGTATTGAAATCTGGGACGCATCCCGAGGGCTTACGCCTGAACCTTTTGGGTTAAAATCAGCTATGGCCGTAAAGGCCGCAGACGCTCGCTGGCAGCTAACTAATTCTTAAATTTTCTTCTGATTATTTATCGCCATCAAAGTTGCCAACATCATTCTATATAAAAATGCGATGATATCCGACATGCGAATCGAGTGCGAACTTGCATGACCGATCTGATGTCAAAAAACCAAATCCTTTCAATGAGCCCAGAGAACGATTTTACGCAGGCTTTTGACTCACAGGTTCCTCAAAGACCAATAAGGTGAGCCTTATTGAAAATGGGAATAACGGCCCTTGGATCTCAGAGTAGCAGTTTCTGGCTTATGGTTTAAAAAGTGCAGAAGCAGATCTAGCTTACGCGAGATCTGCTTCTGAGCGAATCCTCTGCCGAAATTCGGAAGGAGGTCCGATATGATACGTAACTCGAACAGTTATATATTCATTCGGCGTTTTTTGAAGGTCTCTAAAGAAATTTTGAAGGTTTTACTGCTTGCAGTGGAACTTATTCGAAAATTTTTGTAGCTTTAAATTCGAAAAATCTCCAACTTATTTACCAAAGTGATTGAGACTAAGGACTAGACTAAACCTTCGGTAAGATAAGCATGGAAAGTGGATTTTCGCGTAGGCACTATTTCAGTTCAGAGATAAATGAATTCATGCGGGTGAAGGCTTCGGTCATTCGTTTTGCTTCTATGGCAAAGCTCAATCTCAAATAGCCGTCCATGCCGAATTCTATTCCAGGAACTGTAATTACTTTTTTCTCTTCTAAAAGCATTGCGCAGAATTCTTTTGAGGTTTTGACTGACTCGCCTCTAAATTGTTTGCCTAAACATTTTGAAATGTTAATCCAAAGATAGAAGGCTCCATCAGGATTGTAGACCGAAACGTCTTTTACTTTTTTAACTTCAGCTACTGCGTAGTTTTTTCTTTCAATTAATTTTCTTTGAACTGCGCTTAACTCTTTACCGCCTTCTGTGATGGCTTTAAAAGTTGCTCTTTGGGCAATAGAATTTCCGCAACCTGTAGACTGACTTTGATAATTTGCCATAGCTTTAATGATTGGAAGAGGCCCTATTCCCCAACCCACTCTCCAACCAGTCATAGAATAAGATTTTGAAGCACCATTGATGATGATCAGTCTTTCTTTTAATTCTGGAGCCACTTCTAAAATCTGCGGAGCTAAAGCGCCACTGAAGTAAAGTTTATTGTATATATCATCGCTCATCACAAAAATTTGCGGATGCTTTTTTAGAACATCTGCAATCGCTTTTAATTCTTCTTTTGTGTAAACGCTTCCAGTAGGATTCGAAGGAGAATTCAGCATCAAAAGTTTTGTTTTAGGAGTGATTTTTGATTCAAGATCTTTTGGTGTGATTTTAAATCCAGCGGCTTCAGTTGAAGGAATGAAAACAGGTGTTCCATCAGCAAGCTCTGTCATGTCGGGATAGCTCACCCAGTAAGGAGCGGGAATTAAAACTTCATCACCTTTTCCAATGAGTACTTGAAGAAGTGCAAAGATCGACATCTTCCCACCAGTAGCTACTGAAACTTGCTCTGGAGAATAATCAAATCCGTAATCTTTCTTTAAATCTTCTACAATGGCTTTTCTAAGCTCTTCAATTCCATTTGCTGAAACATACTTCGTAAAACCTTTGTTGATAGATTCAATGGCTTCAGCTTTAGCAACTTCGAATGTGTCCCAGTCCGGTTCACCCACTGCCAGTGAAATCACATCGTGACCTTCCGCTTTTAGTTTTCTACCTTTAGCCGCAAGCTCTAGAGTCGGTGATGACTTTAGTTTTTTCGCTCTTTCTGAAAGCATTTTGAACCTCTATTTTGATTAGCTATTTCTGTTTGAGAGTGCCTTTAATACGACGTCGGGAACAAATTTCTTTAAATCCCCTTTGAGCATAGCAATTTCTTTTACTAGAGTAGAAGAGATAAAACTATATTCTGGACGGGAGACTAAATATATCGTTTCAATTTCTGGATAAAGTGTTTTGTTTGTATGATCCATCGTGATCTCGTATTCGAAATCTCGACCATTGCGCAGACCTTTGGCAAGCATCGTGATCTTATTCTTCTTTAGATAATCTACGAGCAAACCATCAGAAGAATCTACCGTTACATTTTCAAAACCTTTGCAAGTCTTACTCACCAAGTCCTTACGCTCTTTAAAATTAAAAATGTATTTTTTTTGCGTGGAAGATGAAATCAAAACTACGACTTCATCAAATTTTCCGCTGAGACGCTCGATAATATCCAAGTGGCCCAAAGTGATGGGATCGAAACTTCCTGGGTATACAATACGTGTTTTGCTCATAGAACCTTACTTTGTTGCTTAAACAATGTGAGCACTTTATCACCAAAAAGTCTCGTGTCAATGGCCGTAAGCTTGCCATATTCTCCCGAGAGCTTTTCTTTCTTAGCGGACTCAATGGCTATAATGGTTTCAAGGTGAAAAGCTTCCGTTCTTTCGATTTCTGTCATGATGGAGTCAGCCAATTGTTCGGTAAAAGGAGGATCAATAAAGATCACGTCAAAGGCCTTACCTTTAAATCTTTTTAAAAACAAGAAAGCATCCTCTTTATGAACTTTGATTTCGCTTTCTATTTTAATCATTTTTAAATTTTCAAAAATGATCTTGATCGACGTCGGGTGCTTTTCCACGCACTCCACAACTTTCGCCCCACGGGATAGTGCCTCGATGGAGAGATTTCCCGTACCGGCAAAAAGATCCAAAACTCTTGCTCCCTCAATGTGTCCCATAAGAATATTGAAAAGAGTTTCCTTTACACGATCCGTAGTCGGCCTAATGTGAGAAGCTTCAAAGCTCTTCAAAACTCTTCCTTTGAATCTACCAGCAATAACTCTCATGATTGCGCTTTCTTTTCGATTTGTTTTTTATGATGTTCGACACGATCCAATAAAGACTTAATGGCTTCTGCATTTTGTGGTTTGATTTTTTTGAAATGGATTTCCATAAGGTACTGAATTTTATTGCCCTTCGGTTGAGAATACAATTTAACCACCACCGCGTCCTCTTCCATTGCTATATCATCTATGGGAAGAGTCCATTTTAATTTGAGTGATTGCTGAGGTTTGAATTTACTCACAAAAACTTCCATGATCATGCCTTGAGAATTGATCCTATAAGCTTGGGCCTTGTACGGACCTCCTTCGCCTTCGATATTTATCTCGATGGGGAAGATATTGATTTTGTTTTTTGGTGCACTTTGTGACATAGATTACTTCTTGTTTTGTTCAGTCGCTATTTCTTCGACCTGATCTATAAACTTAAAAATATCATCAAAAGGCTTAGAAAAAAAGTGTGAAGCGCCTAGCTTAATAAAATCTTTATGTTCATTTTGACCAACATAGGCAGACATCACAATCACACACTTCTTTAATTCCGGCTCAATCTCTTTTAAAACCTCTAAACCATTTCTTCCAGGCATCATAAAGTCGAGTAAAACCAAATCTGGCCTCACTTCCCGCCAAACATCCAGGGCAATATTGCCATTCTCAGCCTCAGAAACATCATGACCACGCTGCTTAAGAATTCTACCGATGGATTTTCTGATGAGCAATTCATCATCAATAATCAAAGTTTTTAAAAATTTATTTTTCATTTCTTTACCTTTTTACCGGAGGCCTTCATCTTAACTACTTTGAGGGAAATAGTCTTCATAGGTATTTTTACGGTAAATTGTGTTCCTATGTTAGGTGTCGTTTTGAACGAAATTTCTCCGCCCATTTTTTCTAGCATACTTTTACAAAAGCTCAGACCCAGCCCCGTCCCTTCTCCATCTTTTTTGGTGGTAAAGAAAGGTTCAAAAATTTTCATCTGAATATTTTCCGAAATTCCAGGTCCATTGTCTTCGATTTCTAAAACTCCGAAATCATCTTTTTTACTTGTTCTTACTGTTACCATCCCCGGGTCCACCAAGGCCTGGCAAGCGTTGATGATCAGGTTAAAGATGATCTGCTGTAAGATTTGAGGATCTGCAAAAACTTCTATTTCATCTTTATCCGAAAGTTCCAAATTCAAATTGTGATGTCTAATCGCAGATTTTAAGAATGGTAAAGTTTTTTGAATGGTTTCGTTAAGAGAAATTTTCTTTAAGTGTGTCGCATTGGCATTTCCAATCGAAAATTCCTTTAATCCTTGAATAATATCCTGACACCTCATTGCCGCTTTATCGATTTCACTGAGATCGCTGATATATTCTTTTTTAAGAGAAGAATCGACTTTAAGAATTTGGGCGAAAGATCGAATACCCGTCAGAGGATTATTCAATTCATGAGCGATATTCCCTGCAAGCAAACCTAAGGCTGCCATCTTTTCATTTTGAATCATTTGGTCAAAAAGATTTCTCTCTTCGGTAATATTTTTGTAATAAAGAACAAAATGGTTCACATCATCAAACTGTGCTTCCTTAATAGGAAATCCACTCACTTCAAACGTTTTCTCATCTTTTTTTATGACTTCACTTTGATTCATTTTTGTTTTTTGGACTGAATTGATCAAACCCTCTTCGCTCTTTGATGTTTTAATATTTTTTTGATACGAAGAGTTGGTTCTTAACTTATTTCCTTCTACGTCCACAATACATAAAGGGTCTTGAATAGAATCGAAAGTTCTTTCCCATTGACCCGAATCGTATTCAATCTTTTCAATGTACAAAATTCTATCTGCGGCCAAACTTAAAACTTGAATCCGAGAGGTTAAATAATCCATAAACGACGAAAGCCCTGAGTCTGGAGTGTTGTGTTCAATAAATAAAGTATTTTGAAGATCTTCGGTATTTTTAAATTTTAGTAAAGGAAGACTGATGACCTTAACAATGGGTCTTTTGAGCGCATCCGCCAAGAATTTTTGATCGGCTTTATCATTCACTTTGATTTCTGGCTTTTTATTCCACATGAATGTCATCGATTGATTGATCCAATCTCCTTTTCTTGAAAAAAGAATTCTCGGATCGCCAAGCGCGGACTTATAACAAAAGACTGGCGTCACTTTAAATTTTGCAAGATCCTTGACTAGGCAGTCCATCAACTCTGAAAGAGAATTCACCTGATGAGTGTCCTGGATAAAGTGCACCAGATCTCTGATTTGCTTATTTTTAGTTTCCTGGTCTTTATTGAATTGATTTATTTCTTTGGTTCTCTCAAATATTATGCTCTCTAGATTTTCTGTCAGTTGCGTAAGGTCCTTGTTTTTATTTTTGATTTCACGGCTGAGTTCATTGTACTTTCTTAACTGGTGAGTGTGCTCGATCGCTTGCTTGATGTCTGAGATCAACTCTTGCTCTGACCAAGGTTTATTAATAAATCTAAAAACTCCCGCTACGTTAATGGCTTCCTCTAAAAGTTCTTTATCAAAAAAACCAGTCACCATGAGGCGAGTGACCTCAGGAAATTTTTCTTTGGCCGCCTTTAGAACTTCAATGCCCGTCATCTGCGGCATTCTTTGATCAGAAATTAAAACGGTAACCTCGTGTTCTTCAATGAGCTTAAGAGTTTCTAAAGGATTTTCTGACGTGATAACATTGAGGCCCTGAAGCGTGAGAAGCCTTCTTGCC
>JANMFM010000148.1:0-19360 GCA_031374125.1 Bdellovibrionales bacterium | reverse complement strand
AATGTTTGAATCAGTTAGCATATGGATTGGCATATTTGCACCTAAAGCCATAACTTGAGATACTGCAGCATCTTCGTCATCTGTTTGCATGAAAAGGTATCCGCCAAGACCATAAAGGTTTGTTTTCTTCATTTCAAAGTCAGCGCCCAAGTGAATTGCACCTTCAGTGAATCCAAGTAAAGCTCTGATAGATTTGTCTTGTGCTTGAGTATTGATCGTTCCCGCTGTTAAAACGCAGAACGCAACTGCCGCTAATAGAATATTTCTCATGTTTTCTCCTGTTGTAGCATGATTGTTAATCAAACATGCTTGTTAAAAATAAATATAATAATCAGTTAGTGATCGAAACATGAAAAATTATTCGAATCAAATAATTTAAAGCATTAGCTTAAGAATTGAGCTTAAATGCTAACAATCATAGTCAATTTGTGATGTAAAATGCAAAATTACAGAAATTTAGTCATCAAGCTGCGTATTTGCTAAAAGTTCTTCGAGAGTAGTGACGCCCATCAAAACTTTTCTTACGCCGTCTTCTCTTAGAGTTCTCATGCCTTGTTGAGTGGCCATTTTTTTGATTGCGCCCCCATCCATTTTTTGTAGGATGAGTTGTCTTATTTCCTCGGTCATCTGTAAAAGTTCGCAAACTGTAGTTCTAGAAATATAACCTTTTTGATTGCACTGACTGCAACCTACAGCTTTATGAATTGTTCCTCTTCGAGCTTCTTCTCTAGTAATACCCAAGGTCACCAGCTCGGAATCTGTCGGTTCGTAAGGCACTTTGCAATGAGGGCAGAGAACTCTCACGAGTCTTTGCGCAATCACACCCAAGAGGGAGGAAGCAATCAAGAAGGGTTCGCAACCCATATCCAATAATCTTGGAATCGCGCCGGCAGAATCGTTGGTATGAAGAGTAGATAACACTAAGTGACCAGTTAATGACGAGTTGATCGCGATCTCCGCGGTTTCGTAGTCACGAATCTCCCCAATCATAATCACATCCGGATCTTGACGAAGAATTGATCTTAATCCACTGGCAAAAGTTAATCCAATTTTTGAATTCACTTGGATCTGACCCACACCGTGAATCCTTTGTTCCACGGGATCTTCAACGGTGATGATATTGGTATCGGTGTTGTTGATTTTAGTTAAACAGCCATAAAGCGTCGTGGATTTACCGGAACCTGTAGGGCCTGTCACTAGTAAGATTCCGTGAGTTTTTCCAAGCACATCATGAATTTTTGAAAGAGCTTCGGGAGAAAATCCGAGTTGTTCTAATTCTAGAATTACGTTGGATCTATCTTGCAGACGCATCACGAGACGTTCACCGTGAGCGGTCGGTACAGAGTTCAAACGAATATCAATGTCTTTACCCGCAAGCTTCAATGGAATTCTACCATCCTGAGGCAAACGTTTTTCTGCGATGTTCAAGTTACCCATAACTTTGATACGAGAAGTGATCGAGTTCTGAAGTTTCTTTGGTGGCTTAAAAATATCATAGAGCACACCATCGATACGGAATCTCACCACCATGTCTTTTTCATAAGGTTCGATATGGATATCCGATGCTTTTTCTTTAACAGCACGAAAGAGAAGCGTGTTTACAAGTTTAATCACCGGAGCTTCATCATCCCCAGCCTCAAGCAAATCGATGATCGGTTCATCCAGATCATATTCTTCGCCTTCAAGATCATCGAGACCATGAAGGTGCGCCCCGGATTTTTCATAAACCTTATTGATCGCATCTTGAATTTTACTCGAGGTGGAAACCAACATATGAATATTTTTATCAAATAGCGCTCTGAGATCATCCATCACTTTGTAGTTCAAAGGATTAGAAGTCAGAACGGTGATCACACCCTGATTGTCCTTGAAGGGGAGGATCGAATGAGTTTTTGCATAGTTGATAGGAATATTGCGAATAATATCAGCAGGGATATCGTTGACGGGAATATCTTTTAAAAAATCCAACTCAAGCTGTTTACAAAGTTCAAAAAGAGCTTCATCTGGAGTAGAAATATTTTTCTTTCTTAAAAGTTCCCCAAGCGTTGAACCATCCGCCGTCTCCGTATCAAAAAGAGCAGAAAGCTCCTTTTCAGACATGCTCGTACTCTTAAGTAAAATATTTCCAACCGTATCAACAGCCATTCTATCTCCAAAGGTGAGCCGCACCTTTTCCAAAGTTTTGCGTCATTTGACGCGGATCTGAGCAAAAGGTGCGGCTCACCTTTTTATTCTTCGATGAATTCGTCTTCCTGTTCTTTGAGTCTATTCGTTTTTGTCGAAGGTTTCAACTTTGGACGCATATTTTCTGTAAATGCTCCGTGACGATCTTTTCCGCCGAAGTTTTCTTTAATGTTACGTACTCTATCATCCAATTTGCGAGAGAGTAGGCGACCAGAGTCTTCTGGGTTTCGGATTACTTTTGGTGTGATGAATACGATGAGATTTTGTTTTTCAACTTTATTTTCAGTCGACTTGAATAGCCACCCTAGAACTGGAATATCTCCCAATAGGGGAACCTTAATTACAGTTTCAGTTTGTGCATCTCTCATCAATCCCCCGAGGACTGCCGTGTCACCATCTCTCATTACGATGTTGGTTTCAATAGCTCTATCGGAAGTGGTTCTTGATATTTTCCCAAGCTCAGATCCATCCGTAGGGTTAGCATCAACTTGCTTGATTGTTTGTTTGATATTTAGCCTGACAGTTTCACTGCTCGGAGAAATATGAGGTTTAATCACAAGTTTTATCGTCGCTTTAACTCTTTCTACGTTAGGTGATGTTGCTCCTCCGGTGCCTGTAGGAACAGCAGTCACTGCAATTGGAACCTCTTGACCCACTTCCACCGTTGCTTCTTCGTTATCCATAGCAATGATTTGCGGAGTTGCAAGGACATCAGACTTTGTATTTTGCTTTAGTAAACTTAAGAAGCCCATCAAGCTTTTTACGTTTACAGTTTGACCACCAATTTTAATTGGAACAGTTTCTCCGCTACCAAATCCTAAGATCGCGCCTTCACCACCAATGGCGGCAAGGCTGGCAATACTCGAGTGACCACCGAATCCTGCTCTTCCTAAGCCCTCAGTTCCTTTTTCAAACTTGTAATAAGAAATACCAAACTTAGTACTGTCGTTACTCACCATCTCCATAATGATCGCTTCAACGTACACTTGATCTCTTGGAATATCGATTTTATTGAGCAACGCCAGAACCGCTTGGTAATCCTGCTTGCTGCCCACGATGATTAAAGAGTTCGTGTCTTTATCCGCAGAGATCTTAACGTCTGCACCGAATAATCCCGATGAAGAAGAAGATCCGCCTTGAACGCCGCCCATGGGATTTCCAAAACCATCATTGAATACCGGAGGAGGTGGGAAGTTTTGCGCTCCTGCTTGTCCTTTTTGTTCGTCTTTCAATTGTTTTGCAATGCCGTTGATGATGTCAGATATTTTTTCAGCTTCACCATGTTTTACATAATACACATAAGCGCCACCAGAACTTTCAGAAAGTCTAAAGTCCAAAGTCGCTACTAATTTTCTAATTTTATCGATACCAGATTTATTGCCCACCACGATCACAGAGTTTGTTCTGTCATCTGGAATCACCGTCGAGAAAGCACTTCCGCCAGTGGATTGCGATTGGCCACCAGGTCTGAATCTTGGAATTCCAGAGGAGAATGCTCCGGCAGAAGATTTCTTTTGGCCTTTGTTAATGATTTGGTCGATGAGGTCTGCAATGTCTTTTGCTTTTGCATTCTTGATATTGATCACAGCCAATTGCTCATCAAATCCAGCGATATCCAATTGCCCAACGATTTTGATTAATCTTTGAACGCTGGAAGCTTGATCCGAAACAATAAGAGAGTTGGTAGGTTCATAAATATCGATGTTACCATTTTTGGAAACAAGTTTTGTCGCAAACTTATTCATTTCTGCAGCGGGAACATATTTTAAGTGAATGATTCTGGTGATCATTTGATCTGTGTCTGGAGTATAGGCGCCAGAGAAAATTTCTAAGTTATCTCTTTGCGCATCTCTCACTGGAAGAATTTTTAAGAATTTTCCAGAAGGCACAATCGAGAATCCTCTGATCGCAAGGGCACTCAAGAACACTTTGTAAGCTTCTGCCACAGTGATTTGTGTTGGCGCCATGATGGTGATTTTTCCACTCACGTTGGGATCCACGATAAAGTTTTTGCCCGTCAATTCAGAAATGGCTTTGATCACATCGGCAATATCCGCATTTGGAAAATCAAAACTATCGATAAGATCGGGATAGTTTTCATTTGTGATGTCCGCATCCGTGGCCTGCGAAAGAGGAGGAGTTTTTCTTTTCTTTGTTCCACTAAAGGCAGGATTTGCTGGACCTGAAGATGTTGGCGCAAAACTATTGTTCGGTGTTGGCGGCGGTGGAGTATTTTGTTGTCCACCAAAGACATCATCGCCACCCGGAGAGTCACCCATATCTATATCAGGAGATTCCAAAAAATCATTTTCCTGCAATATATCTTCTTGAGCATGCACATTTCCAGTGAATATCACGGGTGTGATCAGCGTAACTGCAACTGTGATCCACAATAATTTTAGTTTTGCATTTGAGCGGCTCGCGGCCGCCATTGGCGTACTTATCATAAACCGTCTCATAAACCATCCTTGGTTCGGTGGGCATCATTTGCGCCCATTAAAATCTTATTCGTTAATATTAAAATTCAGCGACGCCGGTCTGCCATCGCGTTCAATTTCCAATTCAATTCGTCCTTCATTACGGAGATTATTATAAAGCTCCATAGCTTTCGCAGGGCTGTTGACCTTTTCGCCGTTAACGCCTTTGAGAACGTCACCAACTTTAAGACCAATCTGACTAAAGACACTGTTCGCTTCAATTCCTAACATTTTAAATCCATCAACTTCTCCGCCGCTACCAGGAACAATGTTCGGAACAGCCGTGGCTTGCTGAAGAAGATCTGGAAGATTTTTTAAGTAATTATTCAAATCCGAGCGCTTGATCGAAATCGTGTCACCTTGCTGAGAGAAAACCGCCGTTGAAGCAGCAGGAGCAGTCTTTGCAAAGCTCACCTTCGCATCTTCAGGGATTTCGATATACTCTAAGCGTGAGCTTTGAGTATTTCGAATGATGGCTTTTCTTCTTTGCACTTTTACAAGCGTAGCAATGTTTTCAATTTGATCGTTGGGAAGATATGGAATCACTTCGTTCGTCGTTCTCAACTGAATCGTGGCCACGCTCTTTGCGGGATTCACATGCACAATGGTGCCGATAAGGTTGAGGGGAAGCGTTGATTTCACAGCGGGTCCATCATCTGCAAACTTTTCGCCCTCATTAGTTGAAAGAGGATTTGGAATGATTCCATCGGAATTAAAAATATTTCTGTCCGTGATGGGCCCGTACTCAGTTCTCGATTTCATATGCGGACCAAAAGAGCCTCTCTGTGGAAAAATAGGCGGCGCCGAAGTTGGCAGAAGAGAATCTCTCATAAATAAAATTGTAAGATCCGCAGAAAAAAGTGCGATCAAAAGAATCAGTACTAAGGGAAGATGTTTATCAAAAGATCCTTCGCGAATTGCCTGCGGTCGGATTGGGCGAGCGCCGTAGTAAGTTTGTGATTGAACATCAGCATTCGGATTAAAAATTCCAGTGGAAGTATTCTCCGGATCGAATTGGCTATTTTCTAAAGAGTCTTCTTTAAAAAAAGATGGGAATATTTTTTTTAAAATATTTTTGATAGCCATTGATGTATTTCCCCGATGTCGTCGTGCCCTTAGGAAATGTTAGCAATGGAGTGCTTTTTCGGATACGAAATTCTTAAATTTTGTGTTTCAAATGCTATATATATGAAGAGTCTAGTCTTAGGTCTCGTTATAACTAACCCAAGAATTTCTTATTACTGAGATATTTTAAGCAGTTAATGAGTTTTGACCTGAGGCGCAATTACAATTTCATACGAAATCTTTTCAAGATGAGGGAATAGATTTTTAATTTTCGTCAAAATTAGGCATAACAGCAACAAGCTTTGTGATCAGTGTTTCTATGAAGAGTAACTAAGAAACATAAAAAAGTTCGGGGAAAGATCTAAAGTCTCTTGCAAAAGTTCGTGGGGAATAAAAGCAAGAATTAAGCATCAGTTAAAGCGAACTAGAAAGTTAGTACTTAAAAGTTAGCTAGAACGATGCCTGGGTGTGAGGGGTTTTAATGAAAGCGATCTTGTTTAGTGGTTTATCCATGATGGATCAGAGTTCTGTAAGAGAGTCACTAATTCGTATTCCTGAAGTTCTAAATCGTATCAAGACAGCACAAAAAACAGTAGATCAGTTAACAAACAGTTCCGTTGAATTGATTAACTGCATGCTTGATGACGATCAAACTTTCACAACAAACTGCAAAGTAAGAAGAGTACTCGTAAATCTTGTGCAGCTTGGCCTTTATGATAGACACGTAAAAAGTAATGAAAAATCAAAATATTTTGTAGGTTCAGTTTCAAACCTTTCTGCTATCGAACATTGTCTGGGATTCAGTTACATTGATGAATTTGTAAGATCAGTATGGTTCCAAGATCTAGAAGGTTCTGAAACAGAAATGCCTGCGATGTCTGAAAGTAAATATCAAGATATCCACGTGATCCAAATGAGGAATCGCAAACCGACACAATTCTACATTTATGAGTTCAGCCAATTGTCGACGGAGATGTCTGAGTCGAAAAAAATTGATGAAGCCGACGCTGCGGACAAATTGATTGTAAGGCTCATTAAGAAGCATGAAGTGAAGCAAATCGTAAACCTTGGTCCATCAGATTTGTTATTAGATCCAGTTTACAATCCGTTTCACTTGGAAGACATCAATGTGTTCAACACGATTGAGATCGACCCAATGTTGTCTTGGTTTTATTCCAGACTAGCTTGTTAATCATTCTCACTTGTAATTTTCACCTGTCATTTTCTAAAACGATATCGAATTGCTTGTTTCGCTCGTCGATGAGTTTATTCAGTTCATCCGGTGCACTTTTTGTGGCTTTTGTATAGAAACTTTCAAATGCGGTTTGGTTTTTACGAATTTCTTCTTCTAATTTGTTCTGTATCATTTGGTAATCAGCACCTTTAAGGCTTTCCAATTTTTTCATTTTTTTAGTCAGTTCTACGAAGACACGTTCTTGATGGGTGTAATTCGTTCCGGATTCCAAAATGGTTTCGTAAGAATATTTTGTTTTATGGAGAAAATTTTCGTAAACCCTCGCCATCGAGTCTTCGATTTTTTCTGGTTCTGTGTGTTTCATAGCTTCAGGATCCATAATTTTTTTAATAAAGATCGTAAAGCTTGTGCTTATGATTATAGAAATCAAAATGACCATTAAAAGTCTTCTGCGAAAAATCATACTAAAATAGGTTCGATTTCAGGAGGCGGAGTCACTTTGTGAAGTTGCAAGAAATCAGGAAGAGGTTTTTCAGGAGGGAGAATCGTGTAAATGGAAAAAGGAAGCTTAGAGCTTAAAAAATTCTTCGGCGGCATTGTCAGTGGAGTTTTATTGAAGTGCGGATAGCTTAACAACTCATCTTTTTGAGTGGTTCTGAAAACTTCGGAGAGTAATGCGCCAAAGATATCAGGATTGTCAGCATAGAGGTGAGTAAGGAATTTCATCTTCACTTCGCCCCCAATGGCTGGAAGACGTTTTACGAAGCCAAAATAAGACATCCATTTAGAAAATTCATAAATTGTTTCACCAAAGCCTGTGTAATTTAAAACTGAAATACCTAAAATATGAGAGGCTTTCCAAGGTGCCACACAGCCAATGATATTGTTTCTTGAATCTTTGGCGATCAAGAAATTGTGCATATCGAAACCTTTCCATTTCTTGAATCTTTCTAAAAGAAGATCCACAGAATAGGGAAAGCTTAAAGGTTTGTGAATAGCTCTGCTCTTTAAATAGGAAGCAAGTGGTTCGAGATCATTGGGGCCCATTGGTGCGATTTTGATCGATTTTAGGAAGGGAAGGTCGGTAAAAGGAACTTTTCCATGAATGGTGACCAGATCATACTTTCTGTAAAAATAATATCTTGGGATGTGTCTTCTTGAACTTCTCGGACGAATCAAAGCATTGTAGGCTTGAGTTTGATTTGAATTCATAATTGAAAATACGTAATCACAATTTCGAGTGACCGCAGATTCAGTCATTGCGGGAAGTAATTTTTCTGGCCACTGAACGATAGCTTGTCTTGAGTTTGCTATTCTTAGATCTGTTGCAAAACCCACTTGAGTTTCTTCGCCATTCAAAAGAGTTTTTCGGTACAGGATGCTGGCGATGCCCTCGATTTCGTCTTTTTCATCAACCATTTTGAAAGTGACAAAGTCATCAGTTTGTAGACGATACTTGTCAAAGAATGAGCCTTTTCGATCAACAACGAGTTCCATGGGCGAATTTGTTAAGAAAGGTTGTTTGATAACAAATTTTTTAAGTTTATCGCTGTCCGATTCTTGAGCAACTTCAACTCTCAATTCACTCTTTATGTCTGTCGGGTGCGCTAAAGTGCTCATTGGGCTTCGCTCATTTTTTTTGACCATTCGATTTCAGGAAACCCTTCAACTTTATTGCAATATCTAGCGATCACAAAAAGAAGGTCGCTTAAGCGGTTGAGGTACTGAATAAGCAATGGATCAACGGAAGTATTTTCATCGCGAAGTTTTATGCAGAGTCTTTCTGCGCGCCTGCAAACTGTGCGAGAAATGTGAAAACTCGAAGAAGAAATCGAGCCGCCCGGAAGAATAAAATTTTTCAGTGGCGGCAATAATTCTGTAAGTTCATCAATTTTTAATTCTTGTTTTTTAATGTTTTGCTCAGAAACTGTAGGAAGTTTTTTCTGCATTTCGCTGTCTGCGCAGGCAAGTTGGCTTCCGATATTAAAAAGATCATTTTGAATTTGGAATAAAATATCACTCAAAGCCTTTGAAAGTTCAGATTTTTTTGGACTCAAATTCATATGGCTAAGGGCAGCGCCAATCGTCGAATTCAATTCATCAAGTGTCCCATAAGACTCTAACCTTACGTGACTTTTCAAAACCTTTTCGCCACTCACAAGGCAGGTTTCGCCTTGATCGCCTTTTTTGGTATAAATCTTTGCCATTTGTATTATTAGTTCAACCTTTGGGCTGAAACTCATTCCTAAGTCTAAATATTAATCAATAATGTCGTTTTTGAGTAGGACAATCAATTTGCAACGATGCATTAACTCGCTTGAAGGTTGAGGCTTGAGCATATTTAAACTACTTATTGATCACCTAATGAAAATGTTAGAAAAAGTAGCTGAAAAAATTTTTAGATTCCTGTGCTCTCTCAAGCTAGCGGTGATTGTGATCGTCTCTTTAGGCACCATCGCTGCCATCGGCACGGTTATGGAATCAAAGTACGATATGATAACGGCACAAAAGCTCGTCTATCATTCGCCCTACATGTATTTTGTCATGATTCTTTTGTGCGTAAATCTTATTGCGGTGGCTGTTGATCGGTTGCCGTGGAAAAAAAAGCATACAGGATTTGTTATTGTTCACGCCGGTATTGTGATTTTAATTGTAGGATCTTATGTGACACGAAAGATTGGTGTCGATGGAACTCTTTCTTTTGATATCGGAGAAACTTCAAGGAATGTCCAGACCAATGAAACAGATCTGATCGTTTACAAACTAAAAGACTTAGAAAGTTCTGAAAAGATTTTTTCTCAAGATGTAGATTTTCTCGTCAATAGCCCAAAGAAAAAACCCGTGAAAATTCTTTTTGGAACAGGGGAGTCCGATCAAATTGAAGTGATCGATTATATGCCTTACGCCAAAAGAGATTTTACCATCCAAGAGTCTAACTTGATGACAGATGGTCCTGCACTCAGATTTCAGCTCCAAAATCCTTTCGTCAATATGATTGAATGGATTGTGCAGAGTGGGTCGCAACCTGCGAAATTGGATTTGGGTCCAGCGCAAGTTGTATTGTCTAGAGAAAATTATGAAACTCTAGGCGGAAAAAATCAAATCGTTCTTTATCCAACTCAAAACAAAAATACATTGAGATATCAGATTTTTGATAAGGACAGTAAAGACGGAAAACCGATCAAGAGCGGAATGGTTCCCGTGGGTGGAGTGATCGAACCAGGTTGGATGGGGCTCACAGTGAGAGCCATTCAGTTTTATCCAAAAGGCAAAGTAGAATACAAATACACAAAATTAGATTATCCGAATGCCACGAGTACTGCAGCGGCGCAAATCAAATTCAATGGTCAAGCGTATTGGCTAGGAATGAACACGGCACTTCAGTTGTTTTCAAAAGACACGGTTTACTTTGTAACTTATGGAAATAAAAGATTGGACATTGGATTCAATATGACTCTGGATCGCTTTGAAATGGAAAAATACGAAGGCACGCAGATGGCAAAGACCTATAAGAGCGTGGTGAATATACCCAACGTTGGCCAAAAAGAAATTTCGATGAATGAACCGTTGAAACATAACGGTTACACTTTTTATCAATCGAGTTTTCAGGAAAATAAAATGGGTGAGCCTACCGCTTCTATATTATCTGTGAATTACGATCCAGGTCGCTGGATTAAATATTTTGGCTCGCTCTGCATCGTTTTAGGGTCTATCATGCTTTTTTACTTTAAGAAATTTGGAACAAAACAAACGTCGCAAGAAAAATTTATGAAAATGGACCAACAGTCGTTCATCGAAGGTGAGGTAGAAAAATGAATAAACTGATTCTAGCTTTGAGTTTAATGTTGTTCGCACCGGTAATCACCCAAGCCTCCATCGAATCGATATTTGCACCAATACCTGTGCAAGATTCAGGTAGAATCAAACCTTTTGATACTTTTGCAAGAGAATCTCTACAGCTCGTTTACGGGAAGAGAGATTACAATGGGAAGCCCGCGACGGAAGTGGTATTCACTTGGATGATTATGCCTCATCATTGGGATGATATTGAGTTTGTTCAAATTGATCAAAAAGAAATTAAAGAACAACTAAAATTAGACGTAAATAAAAAAAGATTTTCGCCCAAAGAACTTCTTTCTAAAGAACAACTCCAAATTCTCTTTACAGAATTACAGACTAAAAAAGAAGCTCAAGAAAAGTTAAAACCATTTTTTCAATCCGTAGAGCGTTTGCAGAGTCAGCTCACAATCTACAAGGCCATTGGGCAGGGGTTTGTGCCAGGCTGGATTCCGCAAGAATCTTCGGACACATGGATCGCCCTAAAAGATTTTTCTTCAGATTACAGTGAGCTTTTTTTAAGAATTACAAAGGCTTTTGCTGGCTCTCTCAGTGACAAAAATAAGGAAGAAGATCTAAGAGCCGCGGTTCAGATCTTTAATGAAAAAGCTAAGGGCGAAAATTTAGACAAGTATCCTAAGCAACAAAAAATCAACCTCGAAGTGCAATACAATCAATTCCATCCATTCCAATGGGCGTGGATAGCGTATGTATTTTCGGCATTGTTTTTTATGTTCTATTTCATTTCAAAGAAACAAGCTTTCTATAAACTGTCGCTTTTTGCTACATTCATTGGATTTGTTGTTCATACGTATGGCTTTGCCCTTAGAATTTTCATCATGGAAAGACCTCCCGTGACAAACATGTATGAAACGGTGATTTGGGTTCCGTGGGGAGCTGTACTTTTCTCCATGATTTTATTGAGAGCGAGTAAAAACAAATTTTTTATTTTTGCTTCAAGCATCATTGCATTTGTATGTCTTGTGCTAGCAGATCTTGCGCCAATCATTTTGGATCCTAGCATGCAGCCTCTTCAGCCTGTATTGAGAAGCAATTTGTGGCTGACAGTGCATGTGTTAACTATCACGATCAGCTATGCGGCCTTCTTCTTGGCATTTATTTTAGGTGATATTGCTTTGAGCTTTTATCTGTTGGATGAAAAAAAATACGGTTCTCATATTACTTCGCTCAGAGATGCAATTTATCGTTCTATTCAAGTGGGCGTAGTGTTGTTGGGTGCGGGCACGATCTTGGGTGGTGTTTGGGCGGATTATTCTTGGGGTAGGTTCTGGGGATGGGATCCAAAGGAAACTTGGGCATTGATTGCCTTCTTGGGCTACATCGCTATTCTTCACGGTAGAATTTCAGGTTGGATTAAACCTTTCGGTTTTGTTCTATGGTCCGTCATTGCGTTTGCTCTCGTGGTGATGGCTTGGTACGGGGTGAATTATGTCCTGGGCGCAGGTCTTCACTCTTACGGGTTTGGAGGCGGCGGTTTACCATTTGTTTCCGCAGTGATCGGCATCCACATTTTATTTGCCGCTACTGTTTGGTTTGTAAGGCTGCAAAGACAAAAATAGAAAAGAAACTACACATACCTTGTAAAAAAATATCAGTAAATATTTTTATTCCACAGGGTTAACTACTTAATTACTCCTTTCTCATAGAAGAGTCTTTTCATATTCGTGGGGTACGATTTGAAAAGATTTTCTGGTGCATTATTCTTTGTCCAGTTATTGCTGTTGGGAAGCGCTTTTGCTCTTCCTGCGATGGAACCGGAATATGTTATTGAATATGAAAAAATCAGAAAAGAAATCCACTCAAAAGATTTCGATCTTCTAGAGGAAGCTTACAAGTCTAAAAATGATTTTTTAAGACATATCAGTCATCCCCAGGCAACAAAGACGGAGTATTACCTAACAAATGTAGAATCAGGATACGGTTTTTTTAGTCCAAACACCAGCCTCAGAGAATTGGAAGAACTCATCGAGCGTACGCAGAGTTCAAGGTATTCCATGGACTCCGCACAAAGAGAATTGATTCTAGGTGATGCCTACCATTGGTTGGGACATACCTATGAAGAAAAAGGTGAGCTCACCAAACCCTATGAGTGTTATGTAAGATCACACGTACACTACCAGAAAACTCCAATTCAAAGATCGCCGCGAATCAATCCGCGTTTAATTATTCAAGAGCATGGATTTTTTCATTTAAAAAATATCAGAGAGACAATAAATTCCTTTGTAAATCTACCAGGTTTTGGAGCTCAAATTTGTATCTCCTTATTTAATTAAAATAGATTTTTTAGCATAACAATTGCTTGTCCTCATTTTCTCTTTGGCTGGCATAGATTAAGCATTAGTATGGTTGTGATTTCGGTTTCCTGGATTTTAGGGGCTTTAAAGTTCTTAAAATTGTCAGGTGATGTGTAAATTTAACAAAGAGGTAACGTATGTTTAAAGTGTTATTCGCATTCATTTTAATGGGTTCAATTCAGTCTCAGGCAGTATTGATTAAAAAGCTTCCTGCTGATATTATCGGCGCTGCCTATGTTGATATGAATGGACTGAAAACCATTGCGATCAATGCAAAATATCAAGGTGGCTGTGGACTAGAAAAAGCGACCTTGGATGTTAAAAAATGCGCTCCCACTCCTAAAGATAAAGATGAAGAAATTTATGCTTGCGAAGCGGACCTAGAGATTTCTAGTGTTGTCAATCAATCCTGCATTGGCAAGAGTGTGGAAAAGTTATTTACAATTACCAAAGTTCAAATCAAAAACGAATCTTTGATGTCTGAAAAATATAAAAACTCAATGTTGATCATTCGTGGAAAAAGTAAAGAAGTAGAAATAAAATTGGGAAAAATGTAATGGTGTCCGGGCCACCAAGTATTAACGTGAAAAGCCAGCATATTAAAGCTCTTAAAGAGCTTTATTTTAATAAGTAAGAGACTTTATTTACGAAAGGCTTTCCCATAAAGCGTAAAGTCGATCGACTTCGGTTTGCGCCTTTGCAATTTCCTTAGATAGTTCCATGAGTTTTTTAGAATCTGCTAAATTCTCTGGCTTTCCATACTCCGCCGTAAGTTTTGCAAGGAGTTCTTCAGCTTTTTTGATATTTCCATCCATATTGTCTAAGGCAAATTGATCTTTAAAGCTTAATTTTTTCTTTTTACCGGAATCTTGTGAGCTTGCGCCGCCAGCTTTGTTCGTCGCCTTAATTTTTTGCTCTAAGCGCACTTGGTCCTCGTACCATTCTTCCCACTGATCCAGGCCCACCATTGGAGTGATGGTCTTTTCGCCTTTTTCATCCACACCAAAGGCCAAGAGCAAATTGCTGGCTTGATCCAAGAAGTATCTATCGTGGGTCACAAGAATAATGGCGCCATTGAATTCACTCAAAATATCTTGGAGTACATCCAGCGTGGAA
Organism: Bdellovibrionales bacterium; assembly: GCA_031374125.1. Lineage (GTDB taxonomy): Bacteria > Bdellovibrionota > Bdellovibrionia > Bdellovibrionales > JAEYZS01 > JAEYZS01. Next base: position 5,171 of record JANMFM010000148.1, on the reverse strand, counting down.
ATATCAAGATCGTTGGTTGGTTCATCGAGAATCAAAACATTGGCTTTTTTCAGTAAAAGTTTTGCAAGTAGAAGTCTACTTTGTTCACCACCAGAAAGTTTTCTGACCGGCATGTCCATTTGTTCATAAGAAAATAAAAATCTTTGTAAGTAACTCTTCACGTGCATTGTTCCGTTGTCGCCATAAGGAACAAAGTCTCCGGCAGGACAAACGGTTTTGATCACGCTCAATTCTTGGTCAAGGCTTTCACGGTTTTGTTCAAAATAAACCACCTGCAATTGATCGGCATGGAAGACTGATCCAGTATCAGGTTTTTCTTTTCCGGTGAGCAGCCTGATGAGGGTGGATTTTCCGCAACCATTTTTTCCAATCAAACCAATACGGCTTTTTGGCGTGAGCAATAAATCCAGAGGAGGGATGACGGTGCTTTTACCATATTTTTTTGAAATATTTTTTGCTTCGATCAATTTCTTAGGATTTTTATCCATTCCTAGCAATTGCATTTCTACACGTTGCACTTGGTTTCGAGAAGTTAAGTCCCCAACCTGATCTTTTAAAACTCCTGCTTGATCAATTCTTGCTTGTTGCTTTTTAAGTCGCGCTTGGGGGCCACGTCTTAACCACTCGGTTTCGCGTCTGAGAGTATTTTTAAGTTTAGTCTCGAGACTTTCTTGAGCGGTGAGGAGTTGCTCCCTCACTTCTAAATATTTTGCATAATCGCCGTCAATTTTTAAAAGCCCATCGGGATGCCGGCGATCCAGTTCAAAAATCTTATTAGAAACTTTCTGCAAGAACAAACGATCATGGGTGATGGTGACCGTAGCAAAGTTGGATTTTGCGAGAAGGTTCTCTAGCCACATGATGCTTTCGATATCGAGATGGTTGGTGGGTTCATCCAAAAGTAATAAGTTCGGTTCTTTTAAAAGTTCACGTGCGAGGGCTACGCGTTTTTTCCAACCTCCGGAAAGATTTGAGATCAAGGTCTCAGCCTGCACTTCGCCCTCCGTCAAAGATAACTTCGACATGATTTGCTGAGCTCGCGAAATTTCTTGCCAATCGTAGGGATCGTGAGACCCTTCCATGACGGATTCTTGTACGGTGGAGTTGTCAGTAAATTGTGGTACCTGTTCCAGATATCCAATTTTTAAACCGCGCTGAGGTGAAAGATTTCCACCGTCAAGATCAGAAGTTTCTGCTAATATTTTGAGCAGAGTGGATTTGCCCGCTCCATTAGGGCCAATTAAACCAATACGCTCACCACTTGAGATGGAAAATGTAAGTCCATCAAATAAAGTGCGGGAGGCGAAGACTTTCTTTAGTTTGTGTGCATTGATTAAAATTGCCATTGCAGAACATTATACGGTTGCGAGTAAATTTTGAACTGCGAAGATCAATTGACACATTTAGTTGTTGATTAAAAAAATACCTAATGCATATTTTTTGAGCACCGGTAAGATCTGGTTATCTCAAAAAAAAATTCAATTGCTTAGAAAAACTCAGTGACAAGATTATCAATTCGTTGTCATTTATATATGTTGTAAAGCATGAAGAGAAATTCCGGCAAAGGACCCAGTGTGTTCAGCAGTGGTGTGCTTTGCGCTAAAAATTCGTCTTTTATGCGATTGAAAGGGAGCAACTGTGAACAAGTCCATCTTGAAGAGCCCTCTGTTTAAACTCGGGCTCACAGCGCTAGTGTTAGTTGTAATCGGTGCGCACGCATTTTTTTTATTGCCGCCAACAGGATACAACAACGGATATCAACCTGATCAACCGATTCCATTTGATCATACTATCCACGCAGGAAAGTACCAGATTAGCTGTCAGTACTGTCACTCGAACGTAGAGAAATCTCGTCACGCGACAGTGCCTTCACTAAACGTATGTATGAACTGTCATAAAAACGTGGCGGCAGATAAGCCATTGATTCAAAGATTAAAAGCAGCTTACGAAGCCGGTGAGAGTATTCCATGGGTAAAAGTGAACATGCTTCCTGACTTTGTAAAATTCAATCACAAGAGACACATAGCTAAAGGCGTTCAATGTCAAACATGTCACGGACCAGTTGAGACAATGCAAACTTACTATCAAGAAAAGCCTCTCTCAATGGGCTGGTGTATTGAGTGCCATAGAAAACCTGAACACAACGCAAACATCAGTTGCGACACTTGTCACTACTAGGCTTGGAGACGACATAATATGAAAAACGAAAATAATATTGAAACTACAGCGACAACAGAAAAAGTTTTCTGGAAAAGCTTGGATGAAAAGTATCAAACAGAAGAGTTCAAGGCGATTGCAAACAAAGAATTCGTTTCTTCGCCATTCGCGACAGAAGACGGAACTGATGGAGTAGCAAGACGTGACTTCTTAAAATTGATGGGTGCAAGTATTGCTCTAGCAAGTACTGCATGTATCAAAAGACCTGTAGATTACATCGTACCCTATGCTGAACATCCACCAGAAATCACCCCAGGTGTTGCAAACTATTATGCTTCATCATGGACATTCCAAGGTGAAACACATGGACTTGTTGTAAAGACAAGAGAAGGTCGCCCAATTTATCTTTCTGGAAATAAAAAACATCCAATCAACCAAAACGGTATTTCAGCAATCGCTCAAGCACAAATTTTATCACTTTACGATCCAGATAGACTACAAGCTCCCGTAAAAAGAAATGAAGATGGATCTTACTCGAAAATCACGTGGGACAAATTGGATGAAGAAGTGACAGCAGTGTTGAAGGGTGGACCAGTTGTTCTTCTTTCTTCATCTCTTAACTCTCCATCAACAGAAACTTTAATTTCTGATTTCTTCCAAGGCTTCAAAGGTAAACACGTAGTTTGGGATTCGCTAGGAAATGACGACGTAGTTGCTGGTCAAAAAGCTTCTTACGGAAACACAGTGGCTCCAAGATACAGACTTGATCAAGCAAAGATGATCGTATCAATCGATGCAGACTTCTTAGGAACATGGTCAAGTTCAACAGAACTTTCTCGACAATTCGCTCAAGGCAGAAAACCTGGAAAAGACATGAATAAATTGGTTTCATTTGAATCCATGATGTCTTTGACTGGTGCAAACTCAGATACAAGAATTCCAATTGCTCCTTCGCAACAATTGACTGTAGCAATGGCTTTGATCAATGAACTTGTGAACAATCAAAAAGTTTCAAGATACGCAGGCGATGGCGCAGTTTCAAAAGCAGCTAGCCAATTTTCAAATGCCGCTGAAGAAATCGGAATGGAAAAAGAACTTCTTTCGCAAATCGCAAAAGATCTTTGGGCAAACCGTGGAGCTTCAGTAGTTCTTACTGGTGGTATCACAACAAGAACTGCTCAGAGCGCGGAACTCCACGCCGCTGTGAACTTCTTAAATACAATTCTAGAAAATGACGGAAGAGCTGTTGACGGAACGGCAGTAACAACTGCGGCCGGTGGTTCTTACCAAGACATGAAAAATTTAATCCAAGAAATAAATGATGGAAAAGTTTCGACTTTAATCATTCACAGAGCAAACCCAGCATACGCACTTCCGAAGAGCTCAGGCTTTATCGAGGCTTTGAAAAAAGTGAAGACAGTGATCTATGCAGGATCTCATCTTGATGAAACTGGAAAACTTGCTAATTACGTAGCTCCAGATCATCACCATCTTGAAAACTGGGGAGACTCAGAAGTTCAAAAAGGTGTTTACTCAATCCAACAACCAACAATCCGTCCTCTATATGATACAAGATCTTTAGAATTAACTCTGATCTCATGGGCATATCAATTGGATGCTGGTCCAGCAAGATTAAGAGATCCAGATAGCTGGCTCGATTATTTAAAAAAGAACTGGCAAAATAATCTTCAAAAAACTACAGGCGTTGGCGGCGGGTTTGATGATTTCTGGTTAACCTTCTTAAAAGAAGGTGTGATCGATACTTCATCACGTGGTGGAAGAAGAGCTGCTCCAAGTACTGCGAGACAATTCCTCGTTGGATCATTAACTAAAGTTCAGAAGCCAGTGACTAAAGACGTAGAATTAGTTCTTTACTCTAAAATTGGTCACGCCGATGGAAGCTTCGCAAACATCGCTTGGCTACAAGAATTCCCAGATCCAGTAACAAAGATCGTATGGGATAACTATTTTAACGTATCTCCAAAGATGGCTCATGATTTAAAAATCAAAGAAGGCACTGTAATTGAAGTGGAGGCAAACGGAGTGAAGATGAAACTCCCAGCTCACATTCAGCCAGGTCTTCATGCCAAAACAATTGCGGTGGCAGTTGGATTCGGAAGAACAGACGCAGGTTCAGTTGGAACGGGCATCGGTCAAAACGCATTTGAATTTGTAAATTTAAAAGGTGAGACGCCAATATTCTCAGGTCAAGAAGCGAAGGTTTCTGTGACGGCTGAGAAAGTAGAACTTGCTTGCACGCAAGGTCATCATTCAATGGAAGGTCGTCAAATTGTCGTTCAAGCAACATTAAAAGATTACTTGAACAATCCAGGCGCAAACATCCATAGACACAAAATGTTATCTCTTTGGAACACACATGAATACAAAGGTTACAAGTGGGCGATGGTGATCGACCAAAACGTCTGTAACGGTTGCAGTGCTTGCGTGATCGCTTGTCAAAGTGAGAACAACATCCCAACAGTTGGGAAAAAATATATTCTTCAAGGTAGAGAAATGCACTGGTTGAGAATCGACCGTTACTATGCGGGTGATGAAGCAAATCCAGAAACAGTTTTCCAACCTATGCTTTGCCAACATTGTGACAATGCTCCTTGTGAAACAGTTTGTCCGGTTCTAGCCACTACTCATAGTGATGAGGGCTTAAACCAAATGACTTATAATAGATGTGTGGGAACAAGATATTGTTCAAACAACTGTCCTTATAAGGTGAGAAGATTCAACTGGTTCAACTACGCAACTCCGCTTAAGAAACCACAAACTATGGCGTTAAACCCAGATGTGACGGTGAGATCAAGAGGGGTCATGGAGAAATGTACTTTCTGTACACAAAGAATCCATGAAGCTAAAAACACTGCTAAAGATCAAAATAGAAAAGTAAAAGACGGAGACGTAGTAACAGCTTGCCAAGAAGCTTGCGCAACGGGAGCCATCATTTTCGGTAACGTGAATGATCCTGAATCACAAGTGGCAAAACTCTTTAAAGATCCAAGATC
>JANMFM010000140.1:0-4515 GCA_031374125.1 Bdellovibrionales bacterium | reverse complement strand
TTTCGGTGTAGACGGGCACCTTTCTATACTCTTCCGGTTATAAATAAATCATCGCCTATTTTTTGGCTTCTTAGATTTCTAAGGTGCAATTTGTCTTTGAGTTTAGATACAGCAAATGTTTCGCTCCAAGACCTTCCATTTTTGGTTCCAATGATGACGGGAGCTTGGAATAAATAAAATCTCTGGAAAGCACGCTGAGACAAGAATTCACTGTAAGTTTGGGCCCCACCTTCTACGTAGAGGGAATAAATTTTTTCTTCATAGAGTTTTTTTGTTAAGTCATCAAGATCAAGGGCCCCCGACAATAAAACCTTGGTCGGTAAGATTTTAAAGTCTGTACTCACAACAATATTATCTCGGATAGCAAAAATGATATTTTCTTTATCGTGATATTCCATGATTTTGTAGTGATTGATATTTTTTAAAAGCTTTCCCTCGGGATCAAGGATTACGACTTTATTTTTCTTGCCTTGAAAGTTCGGATGACGAATGTTGAGCATGGGATCGTCCACCACCAGAGTATTTCTGCCCACAAGAATAGCGTCATATCCCGCTCTTAAAAAATGAGAGTACTTTCTTGATTTTTCTCCCGTGATCCACTGACTCTCGCCGCTCTTGAGAGCAATTTGTCCGTCAAGACTTGATGCCATCTTGAGTGCCACGAAAGCTTTCTTGTGTCTTTGATTCCATAGGAAAATTTCCGCAAGCTCCTCGCAAGGCTCTTCCATACTTTTTAGATGATTTACTTTCTTTCCAGCTTTTTCTAAAATTTCGATACCTTTTCCCGCCACAAGTGGGAATGGATCTTTTAATCCGTAAGTGACAGACTCAATGGGAAGTTTTGCAAGAGCATGAGCACAGGATGGAGTTTTCCCAACATGGGCACAGGGCTCAAGCGTAACAACCACATGCGCACCCGTGAGCTGTTCTATAGTTAAGTCTTTGATGGCGTTAACTTCGGCGTGGGCTGCTCCGTATTTCTCATGGCAACCACTTGCGATCAATTCGTATTTTGCGTTTAAAACCACGCAACCCACTTGAGGGTTTGGCGTTACAAATCCAAACCCTTTGTTCCCCTCTTCAAGTGCCTTTTGCATTGCTTGTTCAAGAGTAAGCTGCGATGGAATTATAAAACACCTCGTGATTGTTGATCCTGCTCGATGGCATCGAACAGGGCTTGGAAGTTTCCATCTCCAAATCCATCATGACCTTTACGATCAATAACTTCAAAGAAGATCGGTCCACATAAATTCTTTGTAAAAATCTGTAACAAATAACCCTTATCATCACCATCCACTAAAATCTTAAGGTTATTTAGATCTTTGATACTTTCTTTAACATTGTTAAGTCTTGTTGGAATCAGAGTGTAATAAGTATCTGGAACATCCAAGAATTGAATCCCATTCTTCTGTACGAAATCCACCGATGGGATAATTTTTTCCGTCAAAAGTGCCACGTGCTGAATCCCCGAGCCCTTGTACTCTTCAATGTATTCTTGAATTTGAGATTTATCATCGGTAGGCTCGTTGATTGGGATCGAAAACTTCCCGCACGGCGAGACCATCACCTTTGATAGCAATCCCGTTTTTTTCCCTTTGATGTCGAAGAATCTTTTTTCTTTAAAGTTGAAAACATTTTCATAAAATGCGCTCCACTTATCCATTTGTTTTTTTGGAACGTTATTTGTCATGTGATCAATCACTTTGAATCCATAACCTTTGACATCTTTTGAATCGATATAGTCAAAATCTTTGTCGTAAGTTTTATCGCTGTACTGATCGATAAAATAAACCACGCAGTCACCAATTCCATAGATGGATGGGAATGCTCCGGCATCGCCTTCGCGATTTTCGTATTTCTTCGCACCGCGCTCAACCGCTACTTTCAAAGCGTCCTTTGCTGGAACTTGTACTCTTAAAGCCATCGCACAGATGGACGAGCCGTGCTTTGTTTTAAAATCATAAGCAAAAGAATCTTTTTCATTGTTGATAATGAAATTGATATCGCCTTGACGATAAAGTTGAACGTTTTTTGTTTTATGTTGACCAATCTTTTTGAAACCAAAACTAAAGAACACTTTTTCTAATTTTTCTGGATCTGGTGTAGCGAATTCTAGGAATTCGATTCCATCAAGCCCTACAGGATTATTAGCTGAAAAACTCATTAGCTCTCCTTGATATATTTTTCTTGATATTTTTTAATGTGGTAGACAGCTACCATCAAAACCTTAGGCGTCAAATATTGCATACCAAGCCCCTCCTCTCAAGCGTGTTTTGACTCTTAAGCCAATTCCATGTAGTCTATGACCCAGGAGCACATGGATGAATCAAAAAGTTTTCGTAAATAGAACCTTAAACCTTAAGCAAATCAAATATATCGGCCTCGACATGGATCACACCTTGGTTCGCTATAATTCTCATAATTTCGAACAGTTGGCACATAAGGTCGTACTGCAAAAGTTGGTTGCAAAAGAGGGTTACCCAAAAGACATTTTAAATCTACCGTTCGAGTTCGACAAAGCCATTCGCGGGCTCGTTCTTGATACTAAAAATGGCAATCTTTTAAAGTTAAATCGTTATTCTGGAATCAGAATGAGTACCCATGGGACAAAACCCATCGACTTCAGAACACAAAAAAAGATTTACAAGAGCAAGTACATCGATCTCGGAAACGAAAATTATTATGCCATTGATACAATATTCTCGATTTCACCGGCATTGCTTTTTGCGCAGCTTGTAGATCTAAAAGATGACAAGCACAATGGCGTTCTTCCAGATTACAACCAGATCGCAAACGATATTTTGGCTTGTCTTGATGAAGCTCACAGAGATGGTAGTATCAAAGACGATGTCAGAAAAAACATAGATCCTTTTATCTATAAATCAAAAGAGACTGTGGAGAATCTAGAGAGATTCAAGAAACATGGTAAAAAAATATTTATCATCACAAATTCAGATTTTGATTATTCAAAATTCATTCTTGATAGCTGCGTGACACCTTTTTTAAAGGATCACAAGCACTGGTCAGAACTTTTTGAATTCGTAATTACGCTGGCTCATAAACCAAAGTTTTTCTACGAAAAGCATGAGTTCGTAAATGTGGACTTAGACAAAGGCGTTTTGGAATCCATCGCAAAAGAAATTAAACCTGGAGTCTACCAAGGTGGATGCGCAAGTATCTTTACGGATGCATTGGATTTGAGTGGCGACGATATTCTTTATATCGGAGATCATATCTATGGCGATATCCTAAGGCTCAAAAAAGATTGCAACTGGAGAACGGGCCTTATCGTTGATGAAATTGAACAAGAAATCGCAAACCTAAGAAAATCAAAGCCTATTGATGATGAAATCAATAAACTGATGATTTCCAAAGAACCTCTTGAAAGAGAACTTCTGAAAATCCAAACAGAACACGATGAAGGCAAAGAAACATCCAAAGAGGCTGCGATGAAGCTCCAAGATCAAATCGGCACCATCGATAAAAAGATTTCAGATTTGATTTCTAAGCATCAATTATTTTTCAATCCACATTGGGGAGAAATAATGAGAATCGGAAGCGAAGAAAGTTATTTTGCATCTCAGGTCGAAAGATTTGCCTGCATTTATATGGCTCATCTGAATGATCTATTAGAGCTCTCACCAAGAACGTATTTCAGAGGCTTTAGAAGAACACTTCCTCACGAAAATGATCTGATTACTCAGGGGTAGTTTTTGTATGAAAAAGCAAAACCTCCGTGATTGATCTACGGAGGTTTGTTGATTTTTATTTGGCTATTTTAGCGGCTCAGCTTGATAGTAGTCCCCGCCGTCTTGTGGCCCAAAGAAAAAATAATCATCACCACACACTAATGAGCTCCGCTCTATTTGTTTTCTGGCTTTTACTGCGTCAGATTCTGATAACATTTCTAAATTAGATTTTTCACCTTTCTCAAATTTCACGGATAATATTTTTGATTTTATCACACGTGAGATTAACTTATTATTCCATTCACATCCTGTATTGAGAATTTCTCCAGTTTTTAAATCTATGTCATAGCGTGAGTAACTTCTTTCCGACTCTCTTAAATAATAGGCATACATGATATTTTTATCGATCACCACAAGCTCTCTTCCAATGTCAGCTGAATCTAATCCAGCTTCATTTAAAATATTAAGGAAGGAAAAGATACCTCGGAATTCCATTGATCTATCCATATAGAGATTTGAAGCAAAGGAATTGTATGAACTCAATAATACAAAGACAAAAACTAATTTTTTCACACTAAATTTCTCCTATAAAAATTTGATACCATTCGCGAAAGTTTGTTGGATTAATTTCCAGAACTTCCAATTATAATGGCAATTCAGTCATTACAAAGCAAATAACATGCGAGAGGGGGGGGGGGGGATATATTCGATTTGAATTAGCCCAAATAGAGAAAGTGACAAAATTTGCAACTCCATGGAGCGAATTGAGTCTAATTAAATGCCACCAAGGAAGCGCGTAATAGGGAATGCATCTTTGATAAGAAGG
>JANMFM010000124.1:0-4387 GCA_031374125.1 Bdellovibrionales bacterium | reverse complement strand
ATTCAAAGGCATCCGCATCCAAAACTTCCGCCCATTTGTAAGAGTAATAACCCGCAGAATATCCACCTGCAAAAATATGCGAGAAGCTACAAGAAAAATTTATTCCTGGAGTGGGATCAAAGAGTCTGGTCTCTGATGTGGCCTCATTTTCAAACTTAGAAACATCAAGTCCATCTGTATTCTCAAGCGTATACCAGTTCATATCTAAGAGCGCAAAATTCAATTGTCTTAAACAGAAATAACCTGCCTGGAACTTCGAAGTTTTTTTAAGTTTTTCGATAAGATCTACAGGAATTTTTTCACCCGTCTTATAGTGAACAGCAAAAAGATCTAACACTTCTTTTTCTAGAAGGAAATTTTCCATAAATTGAGAAGGCAATTCTACAAAATCCCAATACACGTTTGTTCCTGAAAGGGATTTGTATGTGCACTTCGACAATAGCGCGTGCAAGGCATGACCAAATTCATGGAACAAGGTCGCCACTTCATCAAAAGTTAAAAGTGATGGCTCATCCTTTGAAGGTTTTGTAAAATTACAAACGATGCTCACGTGAGGAACATCCATTTTGCCTTGAGGATTTAAACCTTGTTTCTTATAGTCTGTCATCCAGGCACCAGATTTTTTTGTTGGTCGCGGAAAGAAGTCACAATAGAAAAGACCAATGTAATCATTGGTCTTTGAATCATGAACTTCATAAACTTTCACATCGGGATGGTAAACAGAAACGTTTGTGTTTGGCGTAAATTTCAATTGATAAAGTCTTGAAGCTACATCAAATACACCTTGAATGGTTTTATCGATAGAGAAGTATGGCTTTAGTAATTGTTCATCAAAATCATATTTTTCTTTTTGCAACTGCTCCGAGTAATAAGAAAAATCCCAAGGTTTTAGATCGTTAAGTTTGTCCTTGGTAGTCGCAAATTGCTTTACTTCATCAAGATCTCTTAAGGCCGCGGGTTTTGAAGCCAAGAGAAGATCCTCGAGGAATTGAATCACTTTCTTGGGTTTTTGCGCCATTCTTTCTTCAAGAACATAATCCGCATAAGTATTAAAACCCAAAAGTTTTGATCTTTTCATTTTAAGCTCAAGAGTACTCTTGATAACTTCTTTATTGCTGTATTGATCTTCTACACAACGAGAACCGTAGGCTTTCCACATCAATTCTCTTCCAGCTCTGTCTTTTGCATATTTCATGTAAGGAATAAAACTAGGAGCATCCAACGTGAATAGCCAAGTGTTAGATAATTTCTTTTCCTCCGCTGCTTCTTTGGCAGCTGTTCTGACTGGAGTCGGCAAGCCTTCAAGTTTTGATTCATCTGTAATTTGGAATTGGAAACTATTCGTTGATTTTAAAACATTATCCGAAAATTTTGGGCTGAGCTGTGATAGCTCCTCGTCTATTTTCCTTAAAGCTTCCTTCTGAGATTGATCTAAGAGCGCACCGTTACGCACAAAAGATTTGTATGTATTCTCTAAAAATTTCTTTTGTTCAGCATCTAGATTTTCTTTTGATTCATAAACGGATTTTACTTGCTTGAAAAGATCTGGATCCAAAAATATATCACTGCTAAAATTTGAACATAATGCTGAAACTTCAGGAGCAAGATCGGCAAGTTCAGTTTTGGCCTCGGAGCCATGAAGATTAAAGTATACCGTAGAAACCGTATCCAATAACTCCGAAACATTTTCTAATGCAAAAATAGTATTTTGGAAATTAGGATTTTTTTCCTCTTTAATTTTTTTAAGATTTATATGGCCCTCTTCGATTCCTTTCTTAAGAGCAGGAATAAAATGCTCGATTTGAATTTTATCAAATGGGATTGAATTGAATGGACCGACTTCTCTATTGATAAATGGATTTGACATATTATTTTTCGCTCCCGACAGGTTCATTTTTTAAATAGTTTAAAATATCATCTGCTTGTTCCTTAGTGGATGCATCCTTATCTAGCCATGCCACTTTTCCCTCTTTGATGAGGAAAGCCTGCCTTTTAGCAAATCCCATCGTCGTTGGGACACCAAAAGCGTTGATTACTATTTTCTTTTCATCGGCAATCAAATCAAAGGGCAGCTTGTATTTCTTTTGAAAATCTTTTTGAATAGCAACTTCATCCGCACTCACACCAAAAATCGCCATGCCCTTCTTATCGTGAAGTACTTCGTAAGAATCTTTCAATGAATTTGCTTGAGCTGTACATCCTGGCGTATCTGCTTTTGGGTAGAAGTACACGAGAACATACTTGTTGTTTTTATAGGCTTTACCAAAATCTACAGATTTTCCATCTTGATTGATTCCGGTAACAATGGGGGCCGGAGCTCCAACTTTTAATTCTTCGGCCTGAACGTCGAAAGAAAATAACGAGAGCGAGAAAGTGATGTATCTTAATAATTTCATTTTGATTTTCCTTATTTATTCTTTACGATTGAGTAATCATTCACTTCTTGAAAAGGACAATGTTATTTTATGATAAAGACTATAGGTTTACTACTGATTTCAAACTTGTTTATGACCTTTGCTTGGTAGTAGGTGCAGCGTATTTTATCTTTAAAGACACCGATGCATAGCATCTAACCCATCAGCGGTGCTTCTTCCTTATCATCAGATTCTTTTTCTTCATCAAAACTGGACGGCAAGAAGCCACCCGCTTGCATATTCCACATCTTCGAGTAATGACCACCGATTGCGATAAGCTCATCATGGTTTCCGTCTTCAATGATCTTACCTTCGTGAAAAACAATAATTCTATCGAGTTGCGAAATTGTCGAGAGTCTATGTGCAATCACAAGTACCGTTCGATTCTTCATTAATTTTTTTAAACTCACTTGAATTAATTTTTCAGTAAAGGAATCAAGTGACGATGTTGCCTCATCCATTAAAAGGATAGGCGCGTTCTTTAAAAATGCTCTAGCAATTGCAATTCTTTGTCTTTGGCCGCCAGAAAGCTTAATTCCTCTCTCGCCAACTAGGGATTTGTATTGCAGGGGCTTTTCTAAAATAAAATCATGAGCGTGTGCATCTTTTGAGGCCTTGACCACTTCTTCATCCGAAGCTTTGATTCTGCCATAACGAATGTTTTCCATCAGTGATCTGTGAAATAACATTGGTTCTTGTGGAATCACACTCACATCTGCTCTCAAAGAATCCTGAGTCACTTTACTAATATTCTGATTATCAATGAGGATTTCACCTTTATTGATTTCATAAAATCTTAAAATTAAATTTAAAAAAGTAGACTTTCCCGATCCTGAAAACCCAACCAGCCCCACTTTTTGTCCCGCTGGGATTTTTACATTGAGATCTTCGAATACTTTTTTTCCTTCAGAATATTCAAAGCCTACATTTTTGAATTCGATTTGACCGTCTGGCACCTTAATTGCTGTCGCATTGTCGCTGTCCACAATATCATGTGAAACAATCATAATTCTCACGCCATCCGTAACATTACCAATGTATTCAAAAAATTCCAAGAATCTACGACTCAACCCTCTAGCATCGCTAATGATCAAAAGCGAAAGAGAGGCAATCATAGAAAACTCGCCCACCGTGATTTCACTTTTTTGCCATACTGTTAAGCTATAAATGATCATTGCAACTTGCAGAACAAGCGTTGAGATAAATTGAAACCATCTCATCTTTTCCATAAACCAAAAAGTTTTTCTTGCTAGATCGACTTCGTTGTTCAAATGATTCCCAAGATGGTTTCTTTCAAAATCTAGTTGCGTGAAGAGCTTCGTGTTCATGATGTTGGTGACAGCATCCACAATCTTCCCACTGACTGTACTGCGAGCTTCTGCATAGTTCTTGGCGTACTCACGACATTTACGAGCCAAGAAGTAGGACACAGTAATATAGAATAAAATCCATCCACCCAAAAACATTCCTAATCCCACATGCGCATTCAACAATAAGTAGAGGGAGAACGAGAATGTAACGATGATTGGCCAGAAATCAAAAAGAATTGTCCATGTCGAGTGATTCACACTCATCGATACTTCGTTGATACGATTTGATAGTGATCCCGAAAAATGCGAAGAGAAAAATCTTTGAGAATGATATTGAAGATAGTGATAAAGATTCACCTTTACACGCCTTCTCAGCGTAGGTCCAATTATCACCAGCATTGCGCCGCTGGCTCTGCTGAAAATTAAAATTCCTAAACTTAAACACACAAAAAGAATTAAAGGGTCTTTATACTGAACAAAGATTGACCCATTGGGATCTAAATTTTGAAGTGTGTGCACATCGATTAGTTTTTTGATGGCGTAAGGAATCATGATTTGGCAAGCGGCTTGTCCCATCTCTAACAAGAACATTAGAGCGAGACTCCATTTATAAAAACTAAGAAAATAGAGAACGAATTTTACAGGTTTATTTGGTAACGCCGG
>JANMFM010000095.1:0-6065 GCA_031374125.1 Bdellovibrionales bacterium | reverse complement strand
GGGAAAAACTCGACTGTAAAGGCGGTGACTTTTGAAAGAGGAGTTGAGGATTTCACTTTAGCTTGCGGAACAACAGCTGATCTTTCTTTTAAATCCACTTTGATTTTTCCACCAGGCATTTGTACCGTGATCGGATTTTTTTCGTAAACTGCTTCAAAAACCATTCCGACGGCCACCGCTCCTGTTCCGCAAGCTAAAGTGAAATCCTCAACTCCTCTTTCAAAAGTCACCGCCTTTACAGTCGAGTTTTTCCCATCCCAATAAGTCACATTGCTTCCAGGTTTATTGAAAATTTTATGAAATCTCAATTGAGATGAAATGTGTTTTAAGGACTCTAGGTTTGTGAATTTTTTATGAACCACAAAATGGGGGACTCCGGAATTGACAGCATAGCCATCAGCTTCATGGTGCTTTCCGTCGAACGTACGCACGTTCAACAGTTTGATTTTTTGCTTTCTAATAGGAAGCTCAACTTGGATATTTTTGCCAGAAGCTCTTCCTGTTACCAGTCCAACGATGGATTCAAATTTTACATTTTTCTTTTTTTGTAATTCATATCTCACCACGCAGCGAGAAGCATTCAAGCACATCTCTGCGCGAGAACCATCGCGATTATAAAAATCCCAGCGAAAGTCATTTTTTTTATTTTTCGCTTTCTCTAAAAACAAAAGTCCATCGGCACCCACACCATAGTGACGATCACAAGCTGCTCTAACGATTTCTTTTCTCTTTTTTTGAGAAAAATATTTTTTTAAAGGTCTTAGATCAACAACGATAAAATCGTTTCCCGCTCCTGAGAGCTTGGTGAATTGTAGGCTATTTTTTTTCATCGGCTTCTTTTTTCTTTTTTGTTTCTTCAGTTGTCGGCGCATAAACTGGTGGCACCGTTGGGAAGGCTAGATTTTCGGTTGCACCTTTATAGGTTGGTTGACCTCTGCCAAGCTCCGCAGGAATTTTGGGTGGAACAGGATCTCCACGAACACCGCAGCCAGCGTGGCCAATCATCGCAATTAGAAAGATGATGATTATTCTTTTAAGCGTCTTCATTAGTTATCCTTTTTTTCTTGATCCAAAATTCCTTTATATTCCACTTCAAATGTTTTGAATTCATGGCAGAGTCTTGGTTCTAGTTCGTATTTTAAATAATCTGCTTTAGCGATTGTCTTACATCCACGAATGTATCTGGAAGCGGCGTCCTTAAAAAAAAGCTCCTGCTTTTCGAGAATTTGGCTTTCCCAAAAATAAATCTCTGGAAATTCTTTATCAATTTGTTTGGCTTTTTCTATATGATAAGTTGCCTCTGGGTATTGTTTTTGCGTGAAGAATTTTTGCACTAGCACCATGTTGAAGTAAAGGGGATAAAGAGTTTCGAGATATTTATATTCACTCGCAGCTTTATTGAGAGGCTCGATCACTTGCAAACAAGCTTTAATCTGTAAGTCAGTAAGCTGAAGCTGTGGATAGAAGGGATTGACCTCAAGAGCCTTTGTTATCGAAGCACTGGCCTCTTCACACTTGCCGGTAACCATCGCCAAGCGCGCCATCCAGAGTAAAATTAAAATATTGTCTGGCTCCACTTTGATTGCTTCTTTAAATTTTTCAGCAGCCTCAACCGGAGATTCTCGCAGCAGAGATTTTGCGTATTCATAAAATTTTTGTGTTTTTTCGGTATAGAATAAGGTCGAAATATCATTGAGGGTTTTCTTTAATTCTTCCTGGGCTTTTTTGTTGTACATTTCCGATTTGATCACTCGAACTAAAACTTGAGAAGCCTGAAGTCGATCTTGTTGAAGAGTTAAGTTCTGAGCTTTTTGAATTATATCCTTATAACTTTCTTTACTTTTTGATGGCGTTTTGTGCGGAGCTGCCCCAGACATTTTATTTTCAATTTTAATATCTGGAATTGGGCTGGGCACCGTTTGCGCTACAGACACTTTTGAAATGAATACTAAAACAAAAAGATTTGAGAAAAACTTCATGTATCATGATTACTATGATTTGGCCCCCTAAGACAAGTCCGGAGACAAGACCATAATCATTAGATTCTCTCTAAAGTTTATTCAGTAGCACGAGACGAGGCTTGCTCCCGTTGGCAGGTCCCACAACGCCTTCTTTTTCAAAAATTTCAATGATTCTCGCAGCCCTTGGATAACCTAGGCGGAACTTTCTTTGTAAAAGTGACGCACTCACTTCCTTAAGACCCGAAACATATGCCAATAATTCATCATATCTTTCATCGGATCCTTCTTCTTCACCGCCATCAAAAGATGCGCCGCTTGCGCCGTTTGAAAATTCAAATCCCCCGCCAGAACCATCTAGTGTTTTCATAGCTGAAGGGTCAAATTCTGGTTCAGATTGCTTTGACCAGAATAATGTGAGCTCTGCGATTTCTTTTTCCGAAACCCAAGCCCCATGATGCCTTTGTGGTTTAGAAACACCAGGAGCCAAGAACAACATATCACCTTGAGCCAAAAGTCTTTCTGCACCAGATTCATCGAGAATGATTCTTGAGTCCATTTTACTAGCAACTTTAAAGCTAATCCTTCCTGGAATATTGGTTTTAATTAATCCGGTTACCACGTCTCTTCTTGGGGACTGCATTGCTAGAACCAAATGCATACCGCAAGCTCTTGCCATTTGTGCTAGGCGCACAATCAACTGCTCTGTATTCACTTTATCCACCGACATCAAGTCACCAAATTCTTCTACAATGATGACGATATAAGGAAGTTCTTGGAAATAATATCCTTCAACATTTCCTCTGTTTTGTGCATCCAACTCATCATTGTAAGCTTGGTGCTCTGAAGCTTGCTGCTTAGAAAAATCCGCCATCTTTTCGTTGAAGGCTTCAAGCCCGCGAGTATTGAATTTCGACATTGAACGATAACGTTTTTCCATTTCACGAACGGCCCAACGCAAACTCACTACGGCTTTTTTAGGATCTTTGATCGGAGGCATGATCAAATGGGGAATATTGTGGAAAGCCGCGAGATCTACTTGTTTTGGATCTATTAAAATTACTTTTAATGTTTTTGGAGAATGTTTAAATAATAAACCTGTGAGTAGTGAGTTAATGAATACTGATTTACCAGAACCCGTTGTTCCCGCTACTAGTAAGTGAGGCATCTTTCTTAGATCTACAGTTTTAGGATCACCATTTGCCTCTTTTCCAAGGGCGATGGGAAGTTTTGTTTTTTCATCCCAGAAAGCGGTATCTTCTACGATTTCTCTTAAATAAACCGAATCTCTTTTTGGATTTGCTGTTTCAATGCCCACCACGTCTCTTCCTGGGAGCGGGGCAATGATACGAATGGATTCTGAGCTCAGTGCCAACGATAGATCATCTGCTAGTTCTGTGATTTTAGAAATTTTAACGTCTGCATTGGGTTTAAATTCATACATCGTTACAGCAGGTCCCGGTCTCACCGCAACAACCGAACCATTCACAGAAAACTGCGCAAGTTTGTCCTCTAAGAGGAAAGTGTTTCTCTTGATGATTTTTTCATCCACTTTGATTCCAGTATTTGGAGCTGCTTCTAAAATGGAAAGTTTTGGCAACTCCCAATGTTCGATTCTTTTTAGTTTTTTATGGGCCTCTTGAGTGATCTTTTCTTTTTTGTCTGTCATTTTTTGGATTACGAAGTTTGCTTTTCTTTGCTCATCAATACTGATGGCGTTATCCAACTCCATGTCTATTTCTTCATCATCCACACCCAACATCATGGGATCTTCTTTAATTGGAGCTTTTAAAACATTTAAAATTTTTGATTCTATAACTGGAGATGCGCGCTTTTCGATTTTTGCTTTCTTCTTAAATAGATCTTTAAAGAAAAGAATTATGCCGTCTCTGATGTCTTTTAGTTTTTTAACTGCTGCCTTGGGTAGTAGAAGTTCTACAAATTCCTTCAATGATTTTTCGGTATAGAATATTGTGAGAACAAGAAGAGCGCTCCAAAGGATAACTGCTACTCCTGTTTTGTTGAAAACAGCAACCAAGCCTTTTGTTGCAAATAATCCTAAAAGCCCGCTTCCGTAAACGGCACCATTGAAAAATTTTTCCAATGGCAGATATAGTGAAATTAAAGAAGAACATGCCAATAGAAATAAGCCCGCGAGCGTCCAACTTGCAGCGCCGCTGATTTTCTTTGGATTATTGCCATACTTAAAATGCATATAAGATTGTCTTATGCCAGCAAATACAAATAGCCACGCCGTTAAACCAAATGCCTGATAAAATATATCAGACAAAAAGCTTCCAAAATACCCACAGAGGTTTTGAACGGAGCTATTTATTCCTGTGGAATTAAATGAAGGGTCAGCTGGATTATAGCTCCATAGAGCGAGTGACAAGAAAAGACTTCCTGCGAGCCATCCAATAACAACAATATCTCTTTGAAATTTTTCAATCATTTTCGACATATCTACATGATACGGAAGTTGTATTGACTTTGGTAGTCGGGGCTTTTAAATCATTAGGACTTTAATCGAGAAAATAATGATAAAAATCAATGAGATCTTCTTTAGTATTCAAGGGGAGTCCAGTTATACGGGAATTCCGACAGTTTTTGTGCGCACTTCTGGGTGCCCGCTCCGTTGTACTTATTGTGATACGCAATACGCTTACTATGAGGGTGAAAAAATCTCAATTGATGACATCATCGAAAAAATTAAATCCTTTCCAACAAAATACGTATGCATCACTGGCGGAGAGCCTTTATCACAAGTCAATTCCAATGATCTTATGTCAAGACTATGTGAAATGGATTATAAAGTTTCTATAGAAACAAGTGGTGCCGTCTCTTGTGAATTCGTCGATAAACGCGTCAAGAAGATTATAGACGTAAAAACACCTGATAGCGGTGCAGCAGATACGTTTATAATGAAAAATTTAGATCACGCAACCGCTCTTGATGAATTTAAATTCGTGATTTGTTCAGAAAAAGATTTCCATTGGTCAGAAAATTTTGTACAAACACTCCTCTCAAGCGGACAGAATATATTGTTTAGTCCTTCTTTCGGTGTCGTGAGCGAATTGCAATTGGCTCGCTGGATTCTGGAAAAAGGAAGTCAAGCAAGAATGCAGATGCAAATGCATAAATATATCTGGCCTCCTGATACAAAAGGTGTATAACACTCACTCAAAACTGAAGTGAAAAAAACTGAAACTCAAAACCTAAAATTAGGTAAAACTATAGGGGTCGTGACAACCATGAACACTACTGCAAATTCTACTACAAACTCTACAACGCCACCAATCTCTCCAGAAGCTTTCCAACCTAACCACTTATTCGTAGCTAATTTAAAATCAGTAAGCTTAGAAAAATTAGTTAGATCTAAACTTGAAGTTCTTTTTGATGAACAACAAGAAACGTCTGTAGAGTTAAATGGATTGTATGACGTTGTATTAGAACAAGTAGAGAAGCCTCTGATTGAGCTTGCACTAAAAGTTCACCGTGGTAACCAAGTTAAGACAGCAAAAATGTTAGGTATCAACAGAAACACGCTTAAGAAGAAAATGGACGGATATAAAATCAAAGTTCGCTCATTAACATAAGACTTAGCTTAATTAAATCGTACTATCGAGCATCAAAAGCTCATCACTAGAGTCCAACACATCAGTGAGTCATTTGTATCCGACAGCAGGCAAAAGGCTCACAATTTATTTAAACCAATGACTATTTATATTCTTCACGAACCTGCAAGATCACATCTTGCAGGTAATCGGCCAATACATCCCTGATTTGATCCAACGTCAGAGTGCTTTTTTCAAAGCCCTTGTCAGAAATTTTCTTTAAAAAATCCTGAGTGACCAATTCTTCTGGTAATCCTGTGCTTTTAACTATTTTTTCGAAAAGATTATCATCCATAAAAACCCCTCTTATGAGATGACAATATCAAACCAACAACCGGTTTATTGTTTAATATATTTTGAAGGAATTTTTAAGAACTGGACTTCGGTCTACTAGGACTCGGGTGCAAAATTTTGAAGCGGCCCCTTAGGCTTAGATGGGTACTTGTCTTCCTTGGGTGGTTGAGAAAATTGTGCAAGGCTCTCGGCCGCAAGA
>JANMFM010000083.1:0-10472 GCA_031374125.1 Bdellovibrionales bacterium | reverse complement strand
ATCAAAACCAAGATCTCCAAGAAAAATATGAACGATATCGAATGAGGAAGCGAATTAAAGATGCCGAAGAAAAAGCTAAGCTGATGAACGATCCTCGTCGTCACCATGATTAAAATCATTTTCAGCTATAATGAGCTGTCGAGTTTCAAACAGATCTTGTCCACAAATATCGAATTTTTTAACAGCTGGATGGCAGATCTTCTGCCAGAAGTTTTCTTTGCCTTCAGTCCAAAAATTTGGATCTTTTGCGATAATTGATTTTCGGGCAAAGGACATCTCTCCGAACATTTTTATGCACTGACATTGGTAATCGCCAGGGCAGGGCAAAAGTTTGTGGGTATTGTTTGAAAACTTCCAGTCTGACCATTTATCTTCGAATAATTTTTTGCGATCTGATTCAACTTTGCTTAAGTTTATAAATCCTTGATACTCATAATGAAGCTCCGCCACTTTATTGCGATGAGCTTTTTCCCGCTCCATCATGTCATCAAAGTCTTTTTTCTTTTTCAGATTTTGAATGCGAAGAAATTTTGGATCATTTTCTTTCTTTACTTTTTTATAATCAGCATACCGACGCAATTGTCGCTTTAAAAATTGGACGAGAAGAAAGGCAATTCGACCAAGAACTGCCAGCGTAAAAATAGAAGCGGCGATTTTATAAATAAGTGCAGACATAAAGCCGACCTCCTCACCTTATTCGGCATAAATTGAAAAACTACCTGAACCATCCATTGTACAAACCATTTGCGAGTTGTGACTAAAGGCACTGGCGCAAGTCGATCTGACGGAATTATGAATACTGAAAGCTTTTCCGCCCAGAATAACTGTCATGCCCATCCGAGGTAGTGTTGATGTTTGCCCATCCCATATTCTTTTGAAGCCCGAACGATCAGAAAATGTTTCGCTGGAATTCGTCGATCCTAGTCCCGTAAATTCGTAGTTAGGTGAGGAAAAAGTAAAAGCACTTTGTGCAGGGCTTGAATCCATCAAGACCGACGAGGCGTTGCCACTGTTCCAGGTCGCCATTGAATTAGTTGGATTGACCGCACCGTTGTCGACTTGGTCGTAGTGTTTATATTGTCGATTCAAAAGTAGCGAAAAGTCTGTGACCTGATTTCTAAGACCAAAATAAATATTTCCATCCAAGTCTTTGTAGACAACCGAGTTTCCGTTCTGAAAAATGGTTGCATCCGCCGTGGTGTCGTAAAACATCCCTTCACTACAGACGCCTGTAAGAGTTTCGGTGCTGTATTCAACCCATGGTCCGTAAGTGCCAGATTGCACTTCGACATAAGTTGTGATCACGGGTTGATTCGCCTTCGTGGTAATTTTCACACGAGAAGGCGCATTGTTCGCACCCTTAATCAAAATGGCGTTATAGTCGTATTCGAGAAGACCAATCACACAACTAGGCTGAAAGATAAGCGCGTCCATAAAGCGGTTATCGCTGTCGGTAACGACCAACGCCAAATGATTATCAATTTTATAGACATCACCGCTTTGAAATGTGGTCACATCCTGGACGGTTGATCCCGTTTGCGTATTGAATCCATAATAAGAAGCATTTGCATCAGTCGGAGAAGAACCTCCACCTCCAGTGCCTCCACCAGGATTATCACCACCGTTTGATGGCAAAGCAGATGACCCGCCTCCACCTCCGCCACCGCAAGCAGAAAGAACAAGCGCCACTATTAAAATATAAAGCAGATTTTTTATCGTTTTCATTTTTATCCTCCCAATCGTCCACCACAGGCTTGACATATTTTGGATGCCAATTGCATATCGACACATGAACTTTCGATGTAGACTTCATTTCCACCACGTGAAAATCCGCCCGACAGTTGTCGCCAAAGTTGCTCCATGCATCTTTCTGCATCTGTGGATGAACTAAAAATATATCGTGCTACCGTTGCCATAATTGTATTCCTCATATTACTTGGACTTAGGATCGACTTTCTTAATCGAGATTTCATACAAACCTGAATGAAGTTCGGTCTTTGAAATCAGTGATTCAATCGTACTGATTTTTTCTTCCTCGCCCCATAACAACCATGCTGGTGAAACCTTGAAAAATTCGCACAACTTTTTTAAGTGTTGTGGATCACGAGGGACTCGCCCTGATTTTCCAACCCACTCAAAAACACTTTTGCGAGACAAAGAAATACGCCGAGCAAGCTCAGTAGGCGTGATGCCATTCTCTTTGCATAAGGTCTCTAATCGTGTTCCAAAGTCGTTTAAGTTTTTCATCCTTTTAGTCCTGTTCACGAGTTCTTCGGAACCTAGAGATCAATCCCGAAGAAGAACCTGAATGATCAGGCTGTCTGCCCGAGTTCACAGGCAAGAATGCCTGTGAACTCGGACAAAAACTCGTGGTGCTTTCCTATGACTCCTCTCTTGCGCACAAGATAAGGATGCCGGGCTCGAATCGCCATGTCCGGTAAATAGATTAGGTGCACTGGATTGGTGCACCTAATTGATATAATGGTTCTATTTTTAGGCCGCTAATGATTGAGATGACTTTTCGCCGTCTCGTCCGCGTATCAGTCTGTGATACTTTTCTTTCTGCAATTGAAAATCAAGTTCCCAAGCTGCTCGCACGGCGTTTTCCCCATAGAAGGAAACTATCTTATAGAAGACATGGCATGGCGGTGAGGATTCGCCATTTTCCCAACTTTCGATTTTAGGTTCTTCAATTTTCAATTTTGTTGCGACAGCTCGAATGCTATGACTTTGCAGGAGTCGCTGTTGACGCATTAGATTGCCGACGCGAGAATTGATTTTATCTTTAATTTTGGCATTTTGATCCATAGAAGAAAAATATGACAAAATCGGTCTTTCTGTCACCGAGCGTCTGAAAATTCGGGTCTAGAGATTCAGCACTAATGCTAAGCGACTTTTAAGATGTACTTCATACCACGCTGATGACACCAGTCTTCAGCGGCTTTTTTCTTTAGAGCAACATTGGGATCGTCTTTAAGATGACTTCCCTTAATTTCGACAAGCTCCAATTCATTTTGATTCTTACGTCGCACCAAAAAATCTGGATAATACTTGGCTGGAATTCCTTTTTTATTTCTGTATGGAATTATGATTTTATGAACCTTCGTCCAAGCAACGACATTTGGGTCTTGATCCAACTCTTCAGCGTACCTTTTTTCTCCGACGGCTGAATCGAGAACTTCGAAATTATACGGCGATTTTTTTCCTTCATAATAAATTTTTTCAGCCATACTTTAGAAGCTCCTCACTATAAATTCGATTGTTCAACTCGAAGTAAACCGCCTCTTTAATCTGAGGTAGGCTGACACTAATTGCATAGACTACGTGCGGGTCTGAACTCGACAGGACTTGTTTTGCGGCCAAATGCTCTTCGACCTTATCTAAAATAATTCCATAGATATGTGTCATACGAGTAGCAAAGGGGTCATACTTTTCCGACATTTCCTTAGCCCACGCCATAACCTCTTTTTGTACAGCATCAGCCAGTTGTACGGATTTTTGGGAAGTGGGGATTGCCGTAACTTTAAGACCGCGACTTGCATTGTGTTCGGGCGTTTGAGGGCGATAGCTTTTGACCCCATCAATCTGAACTTCAACGAAAATAAGTTTCTCAGGTTTGTAATCTTTTAGACATTCCAAGGCTTCGTCTAAAAGCTCCAGAGCTCGGCTAAACGAAAGAATCTCCAGCGGTTTTGAATCGGGAACCTTTAATAGTTCAAGAAGCTCGGGTCGAATAACTGTTTGCGGACCGTGCTTGTTTTGTTCTTCTTGATTTGCGTCCGAACCGTCGGAGTCTCTAGGAATTTCACGCTCTCGAACAACTTCAGAGCCCTCAAGAACAAGCGCATCAATTTCAGCCCACAATCCATCTAAGCACAATGCCTTATGGTCAATGATTGTGAGTTCTTGAATATTGCGATCTGATTCACAGCCGTTTCTTCGTATAAGCCTAAGACCGCGTCCCAAAACCTGATGCGCAAACAACGGGGAGCCGAAGCCCCTTAGCAAGCAGATCACCGACACCTCGGGAACGTCCCATCCTTCACGCAACATATAGACCGACACTACACTGTCGTATGGGGATTTAAAGTCACCAAGGTTGGCGGCAGCCTCTCTAAGCTCTTTCTTTTCATAGTCCACTTCGTCATCGACAACTAGCAAGGGATTTAAGTTAAACTCTTCCTTCATTACTTCGATGGCTTGTTTTGCACCCGCAATGCTGGGAGCAATTACAAATAACAATGGCTTAAATCTTTTGTCTGCTAACTTAATTTTTTCAAGATGAGCTTCGTAAGCTAGTTGAAGCTGAAGCTTCATCGGTCCTGGGTCCATGACTAACTGTAGATTCTTTTTTCTAGGCAGATCTTCCCAGTCAATCTCACGTATCTGCAATGTTTGTCCTGTACCTTCATTCTTGAATAACAAATTGCCCGTATCGATTGCGCCGAGGCGGGTCACGTCGGGACGCTTCACTACAACGTCTTTAATTAGACGAGGGTAGCTTGCATAAGTTTTATCTATGAATCGACTATTTTTATAACTTCCAGTAATTGCCTCAACCACAGATAAATTATAAATCTCGTGAGCTTCTGGTCGCAAGTTGTCTGCTCGGTCGGGCGTTGCTGTCACATCAAACCTAAAATCAGTTTTGGCTTTTAAAATATCTAGAGTTCTTTTGTATTCGGGTCCACGAGTGTTGTGAGCCTCATCGTTGAAAATTGCCAGGCAACCGCCGTGATCGGTGACAAATTTTAAGTGATCTTGCCCCCCTGAATAACCTTGTTGAAACTGATGTCTGTTGGCGACGATCAAGTTATTTCCAACTAGATTAGTCAAATTCTGGAAGCTGTCGACAATTACGGGTCTAATTTCTTTTCGGACTGACGAAAACTCAATCGGTATTAGATTAAATTCGTCAAAAACTGTTCCTGTTTCAAAATCACGTTTCAGTCGATCACGCACAATCGTGTTAGGACAAAAAACTATGAATGTCTGAATTTTCTTAAGACAGAATAACCAAGACATAACCGCGGCCATGACAACGGTCTTTCCAGTACCCGTTGCCAGAGTAGTCATGACTGGACTAATTTTTAAAAATTCGTGGCAATAAATTACTCGTTGAACTGATTCGGACTGATGTGGCAAAAGTCGTTTTTCGCCAGTCACTTTTCCAAGCGGAAGCAAATGGTTTAAAAAAATTTGCGTTTCTCTAATCGAATCAATCCATCTGGATTTTCGCCAAGCTTCAAACTTTTCGCCGTGAATGGCTTCCCATTTACTAGCCGTGAGAAACTCTGCCACTACGCCACCTTAGATGATTTTTTCGAAACAACCATCTTAGTTACCGTAATCGCCTCCGCTCCTGATTTATCAAAAATTCGCAAAGCTACAGTAAATTCACCTTCACAAGGAAAGGTGAACTCAATTTTTTTATAGTCATTAAGTGGATTACCATCTCCGTCTGAGTCAGACTTGAAATTTGGTTTTGTAGAAGGCGAGAATTTATTTTTGTAATTAAAGTCCCATTGGAAATAGTGAATGTCAGACCCATTCGAACCGCAAGATGCTGTGGCATCGAACACCCACGTTAAACCTGATTTCTGAGATTTTCGGATAAGTGCTGCTGGCTTATTAATGAATCGAATGTTATTACCTTTGAACTCATTGCTATCAATATCTACCAGTTTGACTTGAATGATCTGAATATCAACACCACTTGATCCTTTTCTAAGTTCGGCAACGTATTTCTCAGCTTCTTTAGAAATGTTCCAAGCTAAGATCACGCCGTTTTGAACCTTGCGCTCCACTAAGTCAGCACAAAATTCTTCAATTTGGTGATTCTTCAAATTTGCTTTTGAAGGAGCCACAAAAACTGCTTTTCCTTCTTTGTAACCGTGAATGTAGTCACCTTGGTTCTTCGCATTAGCGCCATAGCATTTTAGAATAAATTCCGTATATTCCTTTGGCTCAAGCTCTCTCACTTGATCGCGCTCGTAAATCCCATGATAATCTACGCTAAATGAAAACCTAGAAGTTTTATTAGCCTTAGCAACTCCAACAGGTTTTGAGTAGCACTCCAAGACTCGATCACGCGCCACGGAAACCGCGATCCTGGAAATATCACATCCGATCCACCTTCGTCCTAGTTTCTCGGCGACTGTAATTGTTGTACCGCCTCCCGAAAAAAAATCGGCAACAACTCCATCAGCGGGACAAGAAGCTAGAATAATTTTCTCCAAAAGCTGCTCTGGCTTTTGAGTCGGATATCCTATTCGTTCTTTCGAGGATGTTGCAAGCATTCCAACTTCCCACCAGTCTTTCGGATTTACTAACGTATACTTTCCCTTGCCGTCTTTATCGTCATAGAGCGTAACATTTTTATTTCCGGTCGAATAATCCGCTCCCATATATGACTTTTCTTTTATGCAGTTATAAAAGAAGTTTTCTGTTTTTGAGTAGAAAAGAATAGTATCATGCTTTTTAGAGAATGATGACTTTGAGGCTCCGCCGCTCTTATAGCACCATGCAATTTCATTTACGAAATTGTCGTATCCGAATATCTTATCAAGCTCACATTTAACATAGTGAGCAGCGTGCCAGTCTAAATGAACAAAAAGTGTTCCAGTTTTCTTCAAGATTCTTTTCATTTCCCACAGTCTTGCATTTAGCCACGCTAAATAGGTTGGAAGCCCTCCGTCCCAAATGTCACTAAAAGTTCTGACCTCATCGTCGTCGCCAAATATCTTATTGTAGTCTCGACCGGAAAAGAAAGGTGGGTCTATGTATATTACATCTATCGACTCGCTTGGAAGCGATCTCATTACCGCCAGGTTATCGCCCCAAATTAATCTGTTTTCTATCTTCTTTGTGGAACCATCCCAATCAACGATCTCAGTAGTTAAAAATGGGAGTTCGTCCTTAGTTTTAAAGGTTTCGCGAAAGTTTTTGCCGTCGTATCCAACTGGAATTTCAAAGCTAGGCATATGACCAAAACGTTTAACGTATTGAAGTTCTGGTGATGATTCTTTGGGCTTCTGATATTCGATTACTTCTTTTCTTCGGTTTTTCTTCTTTTCATGAACTTTTTCAGGTCCAAATTCTTTTAAGAAGGCTGTCCAATTACCAATTGAAGTCTTTGTTTCATCGCCGTTTAAACCGTCATAAAGTTCCGCAAAGGATACTTCAAACCTTTCATCGTAATGTTTGAAATCGAAAACAGACAATGACTTCAAATTCGTCACAACTACAAAATCTTTTTTTCCGGAATCCGCAGAAAGTAAGTATTCACGACCGTGGTGATCAAAAAATTCAGCAAGATCATCTATCTTCGTTGGTAAGACAAACAGAGCCCAAGGGTAGTAAGTCTCACTCTGAGGAACAAAACAGGCGAAATCCTTGTATTTTAAACTTGGGAAAAAATCATTTTCATCAGTTCCTATTGCATGGTTCAAAAAATATTTGCCAGCTTCAAATAACTCGGCTGTTCCTGATACAGTACCGTTACGAAAATATTGATCGATATTATCTGATTTGGATTTTCTTGTCAGAAAGTTTAAGAAGTCTTTGAACTTATCTGTGGATATCGAAATAGCCTGCGCAGTGGCAGATGACTTTTTAGCCTTCATTGATGATTCCCTTCAACATAGGCTTTTATTTTGTCTTGTTTATTTATTTAATTGCAGATCAAAGAATTGACGCTGGAACAACGTAGAGCAAATACCCCTAAACAAAACTCTTTCGATCTAAAGCAAAAAGCTTGAAGAAGAACTTAGGGTGTTAAATCTAAAGTGAATTTTATGCCGAGACGTTTGTCTACGGACTTAGGCTTAAGGCGATGTACAGATTTAATTTGCCATCCCCACTTTGGCTTTTCATCTGACCAAGCCCAGGGTGAACTTATGTCCACACCATGACGTCTTTTATCTTTATAAAACTCTGTAGAGTTTTTGTACGGGAAACATTTTTCGAAAACTATTACGGCTACAGATCTAGATTTAAATTTACCAAGCTTGCCCGGGGTTTCAATCATGAGTAGTTCTTTGCCAAGGTACTTTTGTGGAATTGGATAGGTGCGAGTCTCGATGGTCTTTTCACCACTCAATATGAGCTGAGATATTGGGTGCTGAATATTAATTCCAGTGAAACTTTTCTTTGTCACAAACTTAGCTCTGGATCTTGTTTTTTAACTCTTTTTTTCGAATCAAGAGCCTCATGCAGGCGTTCCGAGTTCGGAGCAGACTCTTTGTGGTTCGTATATTTCAATCGAGTTTCAAATGCTAACTCACGAGAATCAGTTTTAAATGATGCAACCTTGCCTTTGACATTACAGCAATCCTTTTTGTTAGACCAAAGATCTTGATCTTTCCAAAAATGATTTTCACCATTACCAATATAGCAAGTTGTGAACTCCATAGCATTTGACTGACATCTTGCTTTAATCTGCTCGTAGTAATACCGAATTTCCTTGTCCGAAAAATGAAAATCGCGGCGTGACTTGTTCACTAAGTCTTTGCGATAGAAATCTCGGAGGTTAACACCAGAAGTGCGTTCAACATTGTTAACTGCAAATGAACTAAGGCGCACAAACCCAGCCAGAACCGCCGGTACTTTATGTTCCGCCAAAGCATCAACCATCTCAAAAGAGCTGTAGTCAAATTTTGGAACTTCTCCATCCCATTTGAAATCTGGATCAGTAAAGTACCCATCTGGATATATCGGGAATAACGGATTGATTCTAACAGTGGTCCAAATTCCGCTCTCATTTAATTTTTTCAGCGCCTTTAAACGTCTTTTAGCGGATGGAGCGCCTGGTTCAATTTTTTTGATCATCTCGTCATTTATTGAAGACATACTAAATTGAACTGCACCCAGTTTTGGATCGATTAGTTTAATATAGTCATCGTGGGCAACGAGGTCGGAGCGAGTGAAAACAACGTACGGATAATTATAGTGCTTCAGGATTTTCAAAAGCTCCTGCGTCATCTTGTATTTTTGATCAATCCACATAAAAGAATCGCTCATTGAGCCTATTCTTAACGGAATTCTTTTTTCTAAAACTTCACGCCACTTATTTTTCTTATCCGTTTCAAAAACTGTGTAGAATACTTTTCTAATTTCATTCAGATCAACGGGGACAGGAATTGGATTATTCCAATATCCATGAACCGTTAATTCAGCCTTTGCATAGCAATAAACACATTCATGGATACATCCGCGTCCGTAGGTATCGATCTCAAAAGAGTAAAGGCATTGCTGACAAGTTGAATGGGAGTTCACCAGCCGGAACGCAGTTTTCATCGTAATACCGCCCCTAATGGGCTTATCCGCGTATCGTAGTTCTAATCCCTTAAATATGTCGTAGTCGAATTCCGACTTATAGCTTGATAACATATCTAGCTTTTTGGCGTCCTCGATTAGCTTATCGTAGGTAGGTGTCTTAGGCTCAATTTTTTCAATGATTTCGGCATCAAGCATTGAAGGCTTAAATGGGAAATGAACCAGATTTGTAGAAGGTATAACTTGTTGTGTGCCATCATCATGTTGTGACATTTTGACCTCGATCTTTTGAAGACTTTTTTGATTTATTTTCTACTGCTTTGATTTGCACCGTTGGGTTTTCAATAAAGTGATTAATTGAAAGTCGGGCAAGACTCGAAAAATCTAAAAATGAATTTTGTTTTAAAAACTCATCAATTTTTTGGAGATCCTTTTTGTCGAATCGTACAGTGCGAACACTTTTTTCCATGTAGCCCTATCTTTTTAAGTAGTGCATACGCTGTATTACGCCCGAATACGTTAGTCATCATTGTGTGATAATGTATGTAATAATTACCGATTGAGTTTAGATGCCCGCTTCAGAAATAAGCAGGCTGGAATTCATTCTTTTGTCTTACAGACTGTCTGTAAGACTCACTGATCCGAGGTCTTCTTCTTCCGAGCATCATCAATTGAATGAATAGCTCGTCCAAGAACATCAGTTGCACCAGCCAAGTCCATCCCGACGATGGAAATATAATACTGCGTAGTTTTGAAACTCGAATGTCCCATGATTTTTTGCACAATGATGGGCGCAACCCCAGCAAGCAAAAGAGCCGTGCAGAAAGAGCCTCGAATAGCATGGAACTTAGTTTTCTGAACTCCGACAGCCTCTTGCATATTTCGAATCACTTCGGCGGCCTTCCCATTTCTCCAGTCTTGGATACGAGGAAGCACAAACTCGGAATTTGATTTTAGTTTCAATTCTTTGAGTAGAGCGATCAGCTCCTTATTCATCGGAACGACGCGATCTTTTTTGCCTTTGGTCATCTGAATAACTCTTTCAGTTTTCCAATCGTAAGATGTTTTAACATCCACTCGGCATTTTTTTGGATCTGGATCAAAAACCACGTTGTTCCACTTTAACGAATAGAGTTCGCCACTTCGTAGTCCTGACCAAAAGCCGACAGCATATACTTCAGCCCAATCAGGAAAAT
>JANMFM010000061.1:0-2746 GCA_031374125.1 Bdellovibrionales bacterium | reverse complement strand
CCCATCGGGTTTTCTTTGAACTGGACCTTTCTTTTCGATGACTCATATTAATCGCACCGAAATCACTTCATATCCTTCTTATCAAAGATGCATTCCCTATTACGCGCTTCCTTGGTGGCATTTAATTAGACTCAATTCGTTTTCGAATAATTGTTCAAGAGCCCAGTTTTGCTCAATATCAAATTCTTAGTCAGTTTGAGGATTTAAGAATCAATTTAATTGTCTTAGAAGCTTGGTTTTTTGGAATCATTTTTGTATATATAGCACTTAATGAAAATGTTGATTCTTTTAGCATTACTATTTAGCCTCACTACCCACGCATTCAATTGCGGACCGGGTGGTAACCTCAATGGCGATAGCCTTCTCACGATTGTAAATAAAGATTCTAAAAATCAACTGAGTTCTACATACGAACCTCGAGATCTTGAGCCTATTCCTAAAGAATTCATTCATGAAAATTATCAAGATGCAAAACAGAGTTTAAGAAGTGAGGCCTTAAGAGCTTACATTGCTATGGCCATCGACGCTAAAAGAAATTTTGCTCCATTTTATATTCGCTCAAGCTACAGATCGTTCAAAGATCAATGCGAAACTTTTGAAAATAAAAAAAGAAAGTGGATAAATCATTTTAATGATAGAGTCTTAGGAATCAACTACGCAAAAAAATCGAGTGCAGAACCTGGACGCAGTCAGCATCAACTGGGCACTACCGTAGATATTGTCTTTGGACCAAAATATGATTTCGTAATGCAAATGGATCTTTCAAGACAGATGGTCTGGCTGAGTTTCAATGCCCACAAATACGGCTTTGTTATGAGCTATCCTTATGCCGACGACGACCATGATAAAAATGGTTTTAATAAACGTACGGGTTATTACTACGAGCCATGGCACTGGAGATACATTGGACCCAAACACGCAAAAGAAATGCGTAGTCGCGGCCTAATCCTCGATGAGTATCTTCGACAAAAGTAGCTAACCTTGGCGGGCCATCTTGTCTACGTTGAGCGCAGCTTCTCTCATCACTTCTGATAGCGTAGGATGACCGTGGAATGTTCTTGCGATGTCTTCCGCAGATGCGCTGAATTCCATTGCTATCACCGCTTCTGCAAGGACGTCAGAAGCTCTCGGACCCACGATGTGAACTCCTAAAACTTTGTCCGTTGCTTTATCCGCAATCACTTTCACAAGTCCATCTGTCATACCGATGGCTTTTGCTCTCGCATTTGCCGTGAATGGGAATGTTCCAACTTTGTATTCTGTGCCTTTTTCTTTGACTTGCTCTTCCGTTAAACCAACGCTGGCAAGCTCTGGCCATGTGTAGATCACCCACGGAACTGTATTGTAATTCACGTGTCCGGCCTGCCCTGCAAGAATCTCTGCAACGGCAACGCCTTCTTCTTCTGATTTGTGCGCAAGCATTGGACCAGGAATCACATCACCAATAGCAAAAATATTAGGATGCTTTGTTTGGAAATGATCGTTCACCATGATAAATCCGCGCTTGTCTCTTTCAATTCCTAATTCTTCTAAGCCTAAGCCTTCGGAAAAAGGCTTTCTACCGACGGCCAATAAAATTTTATCGCACTTAATATCCACTGTGGCATTTTTTGTCATGTCCTCATATGTAACGGTGATTTCTGTTTCTTTACCTTTTTTCTCAGCTTTATAACCTGTTACTTTGGCTTTTAAAATAAACTCCATTCCTTGTTTTTTCAAAGAACGAGTAAGGACGGTTGTCATTTGAGAATCCATTATACTGGCAATGCGATCAGCAAATTCAATTACGGTGACTTTTGCGCCAAGTCTCTTCCACACTGAACCTAGCTCTAATCCGATCACTCCGCCACCCACAACCACCAAGTGCTTTGGAACAGTCTCAAGTGACAAAGCTTGAGTAGATGAAATCACATTGATTTTATCCACCTTCATAAATGGAAGTTCAGCAACCACACTTCCTGTGGCGATGACTATGTTTTTTGCAGCAAGCTTCATCGTTGCGCCGTCTTCGGCTTTGATTTCTACTTCATTGGGTGTGGTGATTTTTCCGTAGCCTAAAAATCTTTCGATTTTGTTTTTTTTCATAAGGAAATCAACGCCACTGGTGAGATCTTTTACGATTTTTGATTTTCTTTCCATCATGCGATTAAGATCTAGACTTACACCGCTTACTTTTACACCATGAGCTTCTAACTCATGATTTGCCGCTTCGAAATGCTCGGAAGAATCCAGAAGAGCTTTTGAAGGAATACAACCTACGTTGAGACAAGTCCCACCAAGAGTTTTATATTTTTCTACGATCGCAACCTTCATTCCCAGTTGAGCTGCACGAATTGCTCCTGTGTAACCACCCGGTCCACCACCGATAAAAACCACATCAAAATTATTTTCTGCCATTTTACTTGCCTTTACTAAAGAGAATTATACTTCTAAAAGAATACGAGTCGGGTCTTCAATACATTGCTTGATCTTCACTAAGAATGTCACCGCCTCTTTACCATCGATCACTC
Source organism: Bdellovibrionales bacterium (assembly GCA_031374125.1). Taxonomy (GTDB): domain Bacteria; phylum Bdellovibrionota; class Bdellovibrionia; order Bdellovibrionales; family JAEYZS01; genus JAEYZS01. The sequence continues at coordinate 236 of JANMFM010000061.1, read as the reverse complement.
TATGGTCGTAAGATAATGCAAGATACATCATGGGTCTGATTTCAACTTTACCATTGATAGCAACGGGTCTTTCTTCGATTCTGTGCATTCCCAAGATACCACTTTGCGGTGGATTCAAAATCGGAGTCGACATCAGTGATCCGTAGACACCACCGTTAGAGATCGTGAATGTTCCTCCTGATAAATCATCTGGAGAAATTTTTCCGTCGCGTGCCTTCAATGCATAATTTTTAATT
>JANMFM010000051.1:0-13815 GCA_031374125.1 Bdellovibrionales bacterium | reverse complement strand
CATGAGTCAATACGCAACCGAATTGAGTCGAATTGCTTCACGTAGTTGTTTTCGGATTCTGATTCACTTTTCGGACATAGTTATTCTATTAGAGAATCCATTGAGTTATAGCTAGGCTTTTAAAATGCAAGAAGGAAACCTGCTTAGCAAGTTCCCTCCTTGGATGAACCTCATTTGTTCCGCAAACAAAGGAGGTCCGAATGAATAAACAACACACGTTGCTTATTATTCGGCACATTTTGACGATTATTAAATCTGTCCTTTGGATAGTTTTTATAATCTTGAAGATTTTTAAAGTTCTTTAAATTGGAGTTAAGCTCAAATTTCTGGACTTATTAATTGGATAAAGCCAAGAAGGCTTTTAAATCTGGAAAAAGATGAAGTTCATTGGGGGAACTTGTTTAAGCGCACCTATACAACTTTTTGAAAGTCAGTATTATGTCACTACCTCAAATCGTTGTTAATTCACAAAGCCCACGTTGATATTTATCAACAGACATCCCCTTTACCATATGAAAACATAATTTAAATACACATAAGGGGAAAAATTATGAGAAATTTATTTTTAATACTAGCGATTACAATCTTTGGAAACTTTGCTTGGGCAGGTTGCAATCCGTGTATCTGTCAACCCGAAGAATTTCCTGAATGTTCTAAAAAAGTTTATATCCTAGAAACAAAATAGACTGCGAATAACTTGATCTTAAAGTACAAAAAGACATATGACGGCCCAAATCCATACGTAAGCCGCAAAAAGTTCTAATCTGTTTTTCTTTACCGCAGCCAATACTACTTTTAATCCGATCAATCCAAAAATAAATGAAGCGACAAAACCTATAGAATAACTCGGCAGACGCTCCCCTAGATTTTCTACTTCGCTGAGCTTTAAGACCGCTGCCCCTAAAATTGTTGGGATCGATAGCATAAAACTAAATACACTCGCCGCACCACCTGTCATTCCGGCAAATAACCCCGCGGCGATGGTCATTCCAGATCTGCTCACTCCTGGTAGAAGCGCTAAGCACTGAAAACATCCAACGATCAGAGCTTTTCCATAAGACACTGTTTCGAATTCTTTTAAAAGTTGGTCAGGAGCATCGGAAATCATATTGATGGACTTAGATTTAATTCTTTTTGTTAGAAAGAGAATCAATCCCGTCCAAATGAATCCATAACCTAGCACCGTAATGTTTCCAAAAAGACCTTCAAAAAATGATTTGAATTTCAAACCAATAATTCCAGCAGGAACTGTCGCTAAAGCCACCATCAGCGCAAGCCTCATTCCGGCATTCATTTTTCTAGCTTTGATGGATTTTAGACATTCGCAAATAACATGGGCGAGAAATTTTCTGAAAACTACAAAGATCGCAAGCAATGTCGCAAGATGAAGAACAAGATCGTAGGCAAGATCATGAACTTCATAACCCAAAAACTTTTGAGCCAAAACTAAATGTCCCTTACTTGAGATTGGCAAAAATTCCGCCAAGCCCTGAACAATACCAAGAATAATATCGCCGATGATGCCCATGATGTTTCTCCATCTTTAGTAAAACTATATATAAGAAAAATAAATCCTTACATATATATAAGAGAGGTTAAATAGTACTTTCCACCAGAAAGTACTGCAACAGGAGAAGTTAAATAGTACTTTCCATTAGAAAGTACTGCATGAGGCCTAGCGCAAAACATCCTCAGGGCTTGCCTCAGATTGCGTATATTGAATGTCCTTGTTCTTTTTATTTACAAAATCAGCACATCTTTTGCTCAAACCCACAAGGCTTACAGGTTCCTTCATTTTTAAAGATGCTCTTTCGCAGGCTTGATCGATAATCTCCACTTTTTCTTTTGTGTGCTTTAATCGATAACAAGATTTAGGAATCATTTCAGAGGAAAGTTCAAATCCACACGCTACCTCAGTTTTTTTAAGCCCGTTCATAGAGTTGATCTTTATCTTTAAGCTTTTGGCATCTCTGGCGGACAAAAGCATCTGCGCTCGATCATCCAACATCGAAGCTTTGCCCACAAAACTAATTAAAAACAATATGATTAAATACATCTGCATCCTCTCTTTCTTTTTGGCCGTAGCTCCTACGACAATTAAAGTTCTCTTAAAAATAAATTTAAAATCGGCCCCAACAATAAAAGTAAATAAGCCGGGAACATAAATAATAAAAGCGGGATCATCAGCACATAAGGAAGCTTGTCCAGCTCCCTTTGAAACTCATCCTTACAAACCTCGATGAACTCTTCTTCCACGGCCTTGATTCTTTCGTAAATAGAATGCCCTGCGAGCCCTTGAGAAAGAATCTCTAGAAAGATTTGCGTCTGATGATCAGCAAAAAAACTCTCTGCTTGGTTTTCTCCATCTGATTGATCAAAATGCGTCAGCCATTGTTTGAGCTTGAGATGATGAATAGAATCTTCTAAATCACCAAATCGGAGGATAGAAACTCGCAAAGCTTCTCCTCCTTCGATCGAAACACGTACATGTAAGCATAATTTCAGTAGAAAACTTAAATCTTCCATTGCTTTTTAACTCCTAAATAGAAAAATCCCACGATTCCCACAATAAAAAGTGCTATCGACCATAAAATAATTTTCATATTCTCGATAAAACCAAACCTCATGCCGACAAAAATCATCACTCCAACATACATAATGAGCAAAAAAGTGATTTGAATGCGCACTTGTCTAACAATTCGGCCGGACCTACGTCGAAAATCATCTTCAATTTTAATTTTTCTGCGAAATGCGCACAGCCGATCCAATGTTTTGTGTGGAAAACGCTGCACTGAACTCAATTCTTCGAAGATTTCGCGCACAAAAGCGTTTGAAGTTTCTATTTTTTGAGAAAAATGCACCACTTCAATTATTTTTTCGATCTTCAAACGACTTGATGAAGGTGTTTTTGTATTGGAAACCTCTAATGAATTACGAAAACTGCTCCCTGATCGTACCTGAAGTATCAATCGATCAATGAAATCGACAAAATCTTGACGAAATTTTCTCTCTCGAAAGTGTGCGGTGACAAAAATTGTAACTACTATCGAAAGAATTGCCGCAACAACAGCGATCCATGCGAAAAAATATCTATCAAACAACATCGAACAACACAAAAGTGTCAAAAACACGATAATCGTGAGTGAGTTTTTGAGTATTTGATTATCAAAAATGCGATTTCGCTCGTTGAAAATGTAAATTCGAAGTACGAACAACAATCCGAAAATCAAAATTAGCGCGTGAATAATCATGCAAAGGTCCTCTTTTTGATAGAAGATGCAAAAAAAAGACTAAAAAATTAAAATTTACTATTGACGATAAGGGTCACGAGTGTAAACTAAACCTAGATTGAACAACATTGAACTAACAACAATGTTAAAACCACCATAGGGAGGAAAACCATGGCTAAGAAGAAAAAAGCTACTAAGAAAAAAGCTACTAAGAAGAAAGCTACTAAGAAGAAAGCTAAGAAAAAGAAGAAGTAATCTAACGATTACTTCTCGTCTTGAAAGCCTCTAAGGAAACTTAGAGGCTTTTTTTTTACCCTCCGTCCGTCCGAGTATCGAATCTCTAATATGGCGCAAATTTCGACCGCGAGGACTATTCGAAGACTTTAAGGTCTCTTAAGAAACATCATTCTGTAGACGAGGATAAAGTAAGAATGAGTCCTAGTGCCTGAAGTCATTGTTTGTTTATGTCTGAAGATTTGATATCCTTAGCTGATTCCAAAATTCATTCTATTCAGGGTTATTACCCTCTAGAAAAACACAGCATTAGATATTAAGTCGAAGGAGACTATTATGTTACACCGTAGAAAGAAAATTTCGGTTATTGGGGCGGGCTTTGTAGGCTCAACTTGTGCTCATTGGGCTGCACAAAAAGAATTAGGAGATGTTGTCCTTCTTGATGTGAACGAAGGCGCAGCAAAAGGTAAAGCTTTAGATCTTTATGAGTCATCTCCCGTAGAAGGTTTCGATTCTAAAATCACTGGGACTTCAGACTATAAAGATATCGCGGATTCTGATGTTGTCATCATTACCGCTGGTATTCCAAGAAAGCCAGGGATGTCGAGAGATGACTTACTTGCTACGAACTCAAAAATCATGAAAGAAGTTTGCCAAGGTGTAAGACAATATGCTCCAAATTCAGTGGCGATCATTGTTTCTAACCCACTTGATGCAATGGCTTTTGTTGCTAAAGAAACTTTGGGCTTCCCGCGTGAACGTGTTATCGGGATGGCTGGGGTTCTTGATGGCGCTAGATTTAGAACTTTCATTTCTGAAGAATTAAATGTTTCTGTGAAAGACGTTCAAGCATTCGTACTTGGTGGTCACGGAGATACAATGGTTCCAATGCCAAGACATTGTTCTGTTGGTGGCGTTCCATTAACAGAGATGTTACCAAAAGAAAGAGTTGATGCTCTAGTGAAGAGAGCTCGTGAAGGAGGAGCAGAAATCGTTGGTCTACTTAAAACTGGTTCTGCTTACTACGCTCCTTCTGCATCAGCAGTTCAAATGGCTGAAGCAATCCTTAAAGATCAAAAAAGAATTCTTCCATGCGCGGCTCTACTTGATGGCGAATACGGAGTAAAAGGTTTATTCGTAGGAGTTTTATGTGTATTGGGCGGAAAAGGTATGGAAAAAGTTATTGAAATCAAATTGAACGACGAAGAAAAGAAAATGCTCGATCACTCTGTTGGAGCGGTAAAAGAATTAGTTGAAGCACTCAAAAAGATCGGATGATAAATGAACATACATGAATACCAAGCCAAATCCTTACTTAAAGATTTCGGCGTAAAAGTTTTAAAAAGTGGAATTGCAAAGAATGCAGAAGATGCAGTTAAAGTTGCTCAAGGTCTTGGCGGAAGTGTTTGGGTTGTTAAAGCTCAAATTCACGCTGGCGGTAGAGGAAAAGGCGGCGGCGTAAAGGTTGCAAAATCTTTAGACGAAGTTAGAACTCATGCAAAAAACATCATCGGGATGACTTTAGTGACTCCGCAAACGGGTCCTGAAGGAAAACTGGTAAACCAAGTTCTTATCGAACAAGGTTGCGACATTAAAAAAGAATATTACATCGCATGTCTTGTTGATAGAGCGACTAGCCACGTGGCAATGATGGCATCTTCTGAAGGCGGAATGGACATCGAAGAAGTTGCACACAACACTCCTGAGAAAATCATCACTGTAACTATTGATCCAGCGGCAGGGTTTCAACCTTTTCACTCGAGAAAATTAGCTTACGCGATCGGTATTCCTCAAGAACTTCACAAGCAAGCTTTCCAATTTATGAAAGGTCTTTACGACTGTTTCGTAGCAAAAGATTCTGCGATGCTTGAGATCAACCCACTTGTTGAGACAAAAGACGGAAATCTTTTAGCTCTAGATGCAAAAATGGGATTTGATTCAAATGCTCTTTACAGACATCCAGAAGTTGTAGAGATGAGAGATCTTTCAGAGGAAAATCCAGAAGAAATCGAAGCAAGCAAATACGATCTAGCATTCATTAAGTTGGATGGCGAAATCGGTTGTCTTGTGAACGGTGCGGGTCTTGCGATGTCGACAATGGATATCATCCAATTGCACGGAGCATCTCCTGCAAACTTCCTCGATGTTGGCGGTGGCGCTAATAAAGAGAAAGTGACTGCGGCTTTCAAAATTATTCTTAAAGACAAAAACGTAAAAGCAATTCTAGTAAACATCTTCGGTGGAATCATGAAGTGTGACATCATCGCAGAAGGCGTTATCGCTGCTTCAAAAGAAGTAGGATTAAAAGTTCCATTGGTTGTAAGACTTGAAGGAACAAACGTTGAACTCGGTAAAAAGATGTTAAAAGAAAGCGGTCTCAATGTGATCACTGCTGATGGCTTAACTGATGCTGCGAAAAAAGTTGTAGCTAGCGTGAAAGGAAAATAATCATGGCAATCTTAATCGACGGAAACACAAAAGTAATTTGCCAAGGTTTCACTGGCGCACAAGGCACTTTTCACTCTCAACAAGCGGTTGAATACGGAACAAAAATGGTTGGCGGTGTAACTCCTGGAAAAGGCGGAACACAACATATCGGACTTCCAGTTTTCAACACGGTTCAAGAAGCAAAAGACAAAACAAAATGTAATGCTTCTGTGATCTACGTTCCGCCTCCATTTGCAGCGGATGCAATCTTGGAAGCGATCGACGCACAAATTGAACTTATCATCTGTATCACGGAAGGAATTCCAGTTTTAGATATGGTGAAAGTGAAAAAAGCTGTTCTGACTTCTAAATCAAGACTTGTTGGACCCAACTGCCCAGGAGTTATTACGCCAGGACAATGTAAAATCGGAATTATGCCTGGATACATTCATAAGCCAGGAAAAATCGGCGTTCTTTCAAGATCTGGAACTTTAACTTACGAAGCGGTTCACCAATTGTCAGTTTTAGGACTTGGTCAAAGCACTTGCGTAGGTATCGGTGGTGACCCTGTGAATGGAACAAACTTCATTGATGTATTGGAGCTTTATAACAAAGATCCAAACACAGAAGCTGTTATTATGATTGGGGAAATCGGCGGATCTGCAGAAGAAGAAGCGGCTGAATACATCAAGCGCGAATTCAAAAAACCAGTGACATGTTTTATCGCAGGTAGTACAGCTCCTAAAGGTAAAAGAATGGGTCACGCTGGTGCAATCATCAGTGGCGGAAAAGGAACTGCGGAAGCGAAGTTTGAAGCACTTCAATCTGCAGGATGTAAGATCGCAAGATCACCTGCTGACCTCGGAACAACATTAAAGGCATCACTGTAAGTGATGACCGCTAGTGCTTTCCCTAGAAAGCACTGAAACTAACAAGCGTCATTATAGAAGTCGAAGGAGACATAACATGGCATTAGAGAAAACATTTTCAATCATCAAGCCAAACGCGATCAAAAAGAACGCAATCGGCGATATCATTTCAATGTTTGAAGCCAACGGATTAACTGTTGCTGCTGCAAAATTGACTGTATTAACAAAAGGCAAAGCGGAAGAATTCTACGCTGAACACAAAGCTCGTCCATTCTTCGGTGAATTGGTTAGCTTTATGACTTCAGGTCCTGTTCTTTTGATGTGCTTATCGGGTGAAAACGCAGTTGCGAAAAACAGAGAAATCATGGGCGCAACGGATCCAAAGAAAGCTACAGTTGGAACAGTAAGAGCAAAATTCGGAGACAACATGGGCGAAAATGCTGTCCACGGCTCTGATTCTCCAACTTCAGCAGAAAGAGAACTCTCTCTATTCTTCGAAAAAAACGAAATCTGCAACCTCAAGTAAAATATTTCTAAATGAATTCTTGAAACTTTACCCCGAAGGGGCCACGCCCGGATGGCGTGGGTTTCAAGAATCGTCAACTAAGGATGGACGACAGTCTTTACCGACCTCGCAACCTCCACAGCCTTTAGTCCTAACACACCTTATCTAAAAAACCTCACATCCATCAACCGTGTTGTAAGTACCCTCAGCTCTTGATAAAAATATAGAGTGAGAACAAAAATTTTTCTCCTTATTTATATAGGCCTTTTTGCAACAACACTAACTTCGTGCGCGACGTCAGAAAAAGATGAAGGCAAAGCTGCCTTATATCTACAGATAGGAAACGATCTTCTCGCGCAAAATAATTATCCCGAAGCTCTAACTAATCTTCTACAAGCTGAACGGTTTGCTCCTGATAATCCCGTTGTTCTGAATTCTTTAGGAATGCTTTATTTTGCCAGAGAAAAATACGCGACAGCAGCAGATTATATTCAGAGATCTTTGAAAGCAGAACCAAGATACACAGATGCCCGTACAAATCTGGGCCGCGTTTACATTGCCCAAGGAAAATACAACAAAGCGATCATAGAAATCAAAACAGCTCTTAAAGATTTAACCTACAACCAACCAGAAAAAGTACAAACAAACTTAGGTTTAGCATATTTGAGAAAAAATAATTACCTTGCCGCCAAAGAACAACTTCATTCTGCAATTAAGCTAAACAAAGATTATTGTCCTGCTTACAATTACTATGGACAAACTTTGATGAAACTTAAAGATTACGACTCTGCTGGAGGAGTATTTGATCGTGGCATTAAAGTGTGCCAGAATAACCCTGAAGAAGTACATTTTTTAAGTGGTTTAAGTTATTACCAAATGGGAAGAAAAGAAATGGCCTTAGTTCGCTTGAGAGAAGTTTCAAAACTTTATCCTGCAAGTGAATATGCAGAGAAATCTCGCTCACTGCTTAAAGTGATTGAACAGGATAAGAAATGAAAGAAATTGGAAGCCAGCTCAAAGAAGCTAGAGAGAAAAAGAAATTATCCATTCACGATGTAGCCATCGCGACTAAGATCAATAACAAAATCATCACTGCCATTGAGAATGGTGACGAAAATACACTTCCTGCAAAACCTTTCTTAAGAGGGTTTGTGCAAACTTACGCTAGATATTTAGAACTCAATGTTGACGATGTCATGAAGAGATTCCTTGAAGCTCACGGATCAACAAAGCCAAAGCCCCAAATTGCTGAAGACGGAACTTCCTCTCAGGTTTCTCACGAAGAAGTTCAAAACAAATTTGAAATGTACAAAAAAATTGCTTATGCAGTTGCAGCCATCGTGGCAGTTGTATTTATCTACTTCATTCAAAAAGTTGTTAGCAAGTACGAACAAGAATCTAAAATTGCTAAAGAACAAAAAGAGGTTGTTAAATCTCAACTTCCTACCGAAATTGCCGAGACTCCTGTTGCCCCAATAACGGAAGGCCCTGCAAATGATCCTAACGCTGTGGCCACAATACCTGCGGAAGTCAAAATGGACATAAAGCCTACCGAGGTAAAGCCAGAACCTAAACCCGTGGAAGCAATAAAACCTCCACTCTCCCAAGCTCCACTTGTAACTGCACCGGCAGTTCCAGTTATTCCGCCAAAACCTGTTACTCCAGCAGTGATCACCCCGATAAAGCCGATAGAGACAAAACCTACGGAAGCAAAGCCTGTGGAAGTAAAAAAAGAAGAGCCTAAGAAAGAAGAAGAAGAAAAGAAAGTTATTGCTGGAAAACCTCAGCAGCTTATTATCGAGGCTTTAGACAATGTAGAAATCAAATATTCTAAAGACGGCGAAGGCGAACGCACAGTAAAGCTTAAACCAGAACAATTCTTAACAATCAAAGCAGGTACAAAGATCAACCTTAACGTGAGTGATAGCGGAGCTATCAACATCATTCACAACGGGAGAGACAAAGGAGTTCCAGGGAATTTGGGACAACCTACTAAGATCAGTTATCCGTGAAAAAGTTATTTGTCTTTAGCATTTTTGTACTCGCCTTTCTGCTCTACGGAATATTCTTAAGTCTCTATCAATTTAAAATTGTTGTACCCGAGATCGATTCCAAAAATCCCCCGGGATATTATGATTACCGTGGTGTTACGAATGTCCACTCCAACGCAAGCACAGGTAGCGCCGGTTATAGCGACGTACTTCAATACGCTAAAAACTCTAAAGTAGATTGGATCATTTTAACAGAAGTGAACTTACCCTCCCGTCCAGAATTTATTGAAGGCTATTTTCAAGACATACTCGTGCTCACAGGTGGAGAATACTCTTATTTTGATTCTCGTCTCCTCTATTATGGAGCAAAAAACAACGATGAACCTCCTGCTGGGCAATCTCAGATTCAGGTTTTCTTTGCCGATATTTTATCTCAGAATCAAAGAGCACAAAATGACTTTGTCGTACTCGCCCATCCCTACTACTCGAGGTACACCTGGAAAAATGACTATCCAGTTGGACTCAGTGGCGTAGAGGTTATCAACCTCAAAAGTGTATTAGATAAAACTTGGAAAGAAGCAAAAGCTAGAACTCTTATGAGTTTGGCACTTTACTCTTTTAATCCCAGCATGGCTTTCTTGAATATTTATTCAAATCCCGAAGATGAATTAGCTCTTTGGGATCAGTTGAACAAAAAACAAAAGGTCGTAGGCTTTGCTGGAAACGATACAACCGCAAGAGTTCCAATCTCTGATGAGAAATATTTAAAATTTCCGAGTTATGAAACTTCTTTTGGGCTTTTAAGTAATCACGTCCTCTTAAATACCGAGCTCACCGGCGATTATAAAAAAGATAAACAAAAGATCTTCAAAGCATTAAGAGACGGACAATTCTATATGTCTTTGGATTTCTTGGGCTCACCCAAAGGATTTTATGCAGAAATTCTTGATGGGGAAAAAGATTATCCACTCGGCTCAGAAGTTATTCTCAAAAAAGATTTAAAGCTCGTCATCGAATTACCGCAAGGAATGAAGGCTCCATTCCAAGTCACTGTAAAAAAAGATGGAGAAAATTATTCTTCTTCAACGTCTCTCAAAACAGTTCTAAACATTTCAACTCCAGGAGCCTACAGAATTGAAGTACGTGTAAATCCAAAACTTCCAATTCCTAGAGGAAATAGATGGGTTCCGTGGATTTATACCAACAATATAATTGTAAAAGAAAATTAAAAACTAAGTAGGTCTAACTGTTTGTGAGTTCTCTCAATTTGAGGAAACTTAAGTGGTTTTCCACTCAATTGAATCAGAGTTTCAAGTGAGGGCATTTGGTTATTAACCGTCATTCTTTGAATGATGTTATTGAACAAGTGTCCGCAATAAGTAGCATCGTGCTGAGCTCTATGGAAAACTTCTGTATTGATTTTTAAGTGTTGAACAATTGTTCCAAGTTTATAATTCATTAAACCTGGGATTGTTTTTCTAGAAAGCGAGAGAGTATCTAAAACAAAACCTTTGGGCGCACGAGATTCGTGCTTTTGAATGTCTGCTGCCAAGAATTGAAAATCGAAGTTGGCGTTGTGAGCCACGATGATGTCGTCAGCACAAAAGTCTGCAAAAGAATCCAAAAGCGCATCAATGCTAGGTTTGTCTTGAACCATCTCTGGCGTAATTCCAGTAATTCTTTGAACTTCCTCGGGAATTGATCTTTTAGGATTAACTAATGTTGAAAATAAACCTGCAGGCTCACCATCAATAAATTTAACAGCAGCAATTTCTGTAATTTGGTCAACCCCAGCAATAAAGCCCGTCGTTTCTAAATCGAAAGAAATAAAGTTCACAAAAGTACCCCTAATGAGAGTAGACATTAAAATCTATAATATGTTCTTTCAAGTTTTTTGATCTCAAGTCACATTTTTTCAAAGCTCGGCGTCATATATTTTTGTATAAACAAGCCAAACGTGGCATATATTTGCTTATGAGCCAGCAAATAACCATCGTTAACGACGACTTAGACCTACCTTTTAAGGGCGAGGCGTCTGTCCTTGAGCTCCTGCTTAAGCATGACATCAATATCGATCATTCTTGTGGCGGTATGGGAAGCTGCGGAACTTGCCGTATTTTGGTAAAATCTGATCTTAAAGTTTTACCTGAGAGAAATGAAGTTGAGCAAGAGCGAGCAGAGGATTTGCAATTTGAAGCTGACGAGAGACTTGCTTGCCAGCTTTGTCCTTTGAATAATCTAAAGATTGAGATTCCTTAGTTTTGAGGAATGAATTTTACTTTTAAGAGTGGCGACATTTTCTGAATGTCATCGATTTCCACCACTGATTTTTTCCATTCATTCTTAGCTACCATTTTCTTTTTCACAGAGCTTGTCTTTCTTTTTTGCTCTTCTTTACTTACGCAAGAAAGAAAATATTGATGATAAGAAGATTCAGATAAAACCAATTCGCTAGTCTCGCCTCTATACCCCACAACCGTTAAAACTGTATTTGACGTTAGATCACTAAACTTAGTTTTATCAAAAGTTGTTGATAAGCTACATCTTTTTACAGGTGAAAGCTCAATATTGATTTGATTGTCTTTCTCAGTGAAGTGTTTTGCCGAAGTAAATATCAATTCCGTTCCGCTCGGTACAAAATTTGAGTGCGGAGAAACCTCTGTTGGGTTTGAATTATTAAGAACCTTCCATTTCGCTTTAGGTTCTTTAATTTGTGTAGTGGTGCAACCCACCAAATATATAGCAACTAGTATAACAAATAGTTTAGACATAAAATCCCCTCTTAATATTTATTATACGTATAGAAATTAAATTTTCCAAGTGATTGGATATCGTCGTCCAGTGCCAAAAGCATGATCGCTCACCTTTAAAATAGGAGCCGCTTGCCACCGTTTAAATTCAGCTCTCATCATTCGGTTAAAAATATCTTTTTCGAAATCGTTTTTAGGAGACTCACAATTAACTATGAACTTTTCTACTAACTTATCTAGAACAGGGTACGGAGGAAGCGAATCCTGATCCTTTTGATTCTCTCTCAGTTCTGCTGTTGGCGCTCTTGCGATGATTTCTTCAGGAATAATTTGAGAATCCTTGTTATAGTGGCGTGATAAATCATAAACCTGCCCCTTTAGTAAGTCTCCGATTGGGGCAAGAGCACCACACATATCTCCATAAAGCGTTGAGTAGCCCATAGCATATTCCGATTTATTTCCCGTCGTAAGCAAAAGACTATTTGTTGCATTCGAATAGGCCATCAAAGTCATCCCGCGAAGCCGCGACTGAAGGTTTTCGTGCATAAGACCAAATTCTTTTACACCCAAACTGACTTCGAACTCATCGATAGCAGTTCTGTAGATGCCATTGATATCAACATTTGTGAATTGGCATTTTAAATTTTGAGCCAATTCCAGCGCTAAATCAAAACTCGCCTGGGAACTGAAGGGACCGGGCAGAGCAATCGCCGTGACACGGTTGGGACCCAAGGCATCGCAAGCCAGACATGCTACAAGAGCTGAATCAATTCCTCCACTTAGTCCTAAGTGAATTTTCTTAAATCCATTCTTATAGCAGTAATCTTTGATTCCTAAAATTAGTGCATTCTTGAGCTTTGCAATTTCAACCTCAGATTGCGGGCGATTTCTGTTTTTTTCATTATTGAAATCAATAACGCTGAGGTCCTCCTCAAAAAACAGACTTTGCGAAAGGACTTTGCCTTTTGCATCTACAGCAAGACTTCCTCCATCAAAGATAATTTCATCTTGCCCGCCCACCTGGTTAACGTAAACCATGGGAGCCTTAAAGTATAACGCCGTTTTTGCCACAACCTTTTTTCTTTTCTCAGATTTATTGACCGCATAGGGTGAGGCAGAAATATTTAATATATAATGAGGCTTTAATTTTTTTAGATCTTCGAGAGGATTTTTAGGATAACGCGTTCCTATCCAGGCATCTCCCCAGCCCCAAATGTCTTCACAAATTGTAACTAAGATTTTTTTGCCTTTGAATTTTAAAAGTCCTTTTGAAAGACTTCCCTTTTCAAATTGCCTAACTTCTTCAAAAACATCGTAATTGGGTAAAAGTTCTTTGTGGAATACTCTTTCTTTCTTTCCTTTTTCAAGAAAAACTGCCGAGTTGTGATAGTACTTTCCCTTTTTTTCAGGATTCACCGTTACTGCACCAAATAGAATTCCAACTCCTGATGGAATATTCTTTTTTAGTTTTGCTATATATTTGATTTGTTCTTGGACAAGTTCTTTTCTTTCAAGAAGGTCAGAAGGCCAGTATCCAAAGAGTGCTAGCTCTGGAAAAAGGACTAAGTCACATTTTTGATCTTTTGCTCTGTTAGAATATTCAATTATTTTTTGGTAGTTCTGTTCAAAGTTCGCTATGTGGGTGTTTATTTGGGCTGTCGCGATTCTCATCTGAGTCCTGCTTTACTTTATCTGATCTAAGCTTCTCTACGTAATCTTTTACCGGACGACGCCCCGAAAAGCCATCTCTATATCCATGCCAATATAAAATTTGTTCCTCAGGAAACTTCCAGCAGAAATAGCCATCAC
>JANMFM010000045.1:0-9686 GCA_031374125.1 Bdellovibrionales bacterium | reverse complement strand
CAACTATCGGCGTTATCCCGGTTCGCACCCGGTTTTAACTCGCCCGTTGAAGGTTTCGTTGAAGATTTCGTTGAAGGTTTTTTGCCCCGTTCGACCGTGCCTGCATCGTCGTCGCTGGCCTCGATTCCAGAGGTCAATCCCTGGCGGCGTGCGTTCTTCCGTCGCCAGTAAAGTCCGATTGTCTTCGTCGCTTCATCTATTTGCGGAGGAAGAGAGTAAGTTTTAATGAAGCAAGAATTTCTGCTATGATTTACAAAAGTGATTTCTGCTTCGTCTAGATCATCGAATCCTGGTGGAACAAAAACCTCACCAGCTTGTGGTGGATTAAGAATTGTGCGGATATTTCCTTCTGCGGATATTTGTTGAGCCGAAACTTGAAATGATAAAAGAGTAACCAAAATAAAAAACTTCATAAAACCCCCGATTGACGCCAAGAGTTTTATCTCTTAGCTTTTTTAATCTTCTTCTTCGGAGTCGTAGATACCATGAAGGGCGCGTAAAAGTGAATCAGAATCTAAAATTCTAGAAATGCTTGAGGTTGCCACAAATTCATTCTTGGAGTTCATAATAGCTGTCGACATCACTTCGACTCTGAGCGGCTCACCGTTTTTTCTTAAATAAGTCGTGTAAGCCTTTATATTCTTATTGGAGCTCATTAATTCTCTTAGCGAAGCTGTGACCGCCATTTTTTCTCTTGGGTCGTAAAGATCATAAATGGATTTTCCTATAAGTTCTTTAGACTGGTATCCAAGTTCACTGTGTAGTTTTTCATTGGCAATTACGATTTCTGCATTAGCATTCACAGAGTGAAACATGAAGGGGCTTTTCTCAACAATGCCGCCAATATTGGAAAGCTCGCTCTTTGTGGCCTTCAATTGGTCTTTTAGAATTTCGATTCTATCTTGGAGAATGTTTAACTCTTGAACCATTGAGCCAGACTTATTATCGTCACCTACGAGAAACTTTAAAATGTCTTTAGGACTGATAATTCCAACAAGCTTTTTATTTTCAAGAACTAAAATTCGGTGAGAAGGAGATTCGATAACTCCCTTTACAACTACAGCTATAGTATCATTGATGTCGACAGTTGAAGCTTTTGAAAAGAATCCTTTGAAATCATATAGAACTTTTTTCTCATGGCCTTTTCTTGAGACTTGGATATAGCATTTTAAAAGTTCGATTTCAGAAATTTGACCCAAGAGCTGATCATTCGTATCAAGAATCGGAGCGCTCGAAATATGATGGGACATCATCATCTGCACAGCTGTGGGCACAAGCATCGAGGACTTTAATGAGAAAGGGCTTCTTGTCATAATGTCTCTTGCAATTTTCATCAGAGCTCAACCTCTCCTCTAGCTGAGTAATCAGAACTCAGCCTAGAGTCTGTCTTTTTAAAAATTTGAGAGAGTTTTTTAGTTAAAAGATCTATATCCTTTAAATCATGATAAATTCCAAACCCAAATCGAAGTCTATCTCCTCTAGAATCCACTGTAATTTGATTTTTCCTTAACATTTCTTCGATATGATTTGCTTGAGGAGTCTTAAATGTTAAAAAATGCGACTCCGGTAAGTTTTCTGCATTCTTGACGATGTTTTTGGTGTTCAATTCATTTAAAGAGAAATCATTTAATTTTTCTACAAAGTATTTTTTAATTTCATTCACTCTTGCGTGAATTGCGGTTGTATCTAATTTTTCTTTTTTTAAGTTTTCCATCACCGAATTAAAGCGATAGCATCCTGAAGCATCAAAGGTCGATCCAAAAAAGCGCATACCGGAATTGGAATACCGTACCGCTTCAGATGAAGTTTGATTTAAAGTTTCAAAACTGGCAAACCATCCCGTATTCATTGGGCGAGCTTCAGAGGTTTTCGGTATAGACATAAAGCATACACCCTCACCACTTTGTGCATATTTGTATCCCCCAGCAATATAGAAAATGCGATCTTCAAATTTTTTTAGATTTGTAGGAATTGCGCAAAAAGCATGGTAGCCATCGACCACGATCATTGCACTTTCAGAGACACTGAAAACCCAATCATTTAAATCTGGACATGTGAGTCCGGAATTGAAAAAAACTTGGCTCGTAAAAATCATATCGTAATTATTTTGCGCTTCTTTACGCCATCTCTTATCAAAAGTATCACAGGGCTCTACGGGAACAACCGTGGCATCTACTGTCTTGGCCTCTACCAATCTTTGAAGCTGCCTTCTAAAGCTATGAAATTCTGAATCTGTGGTTAAGACTTTTATTTTTCCCTCAAAACAAGAAAACAATCTCGTAACGAATTCGTGAGTGTTTGGTGCAAGGGCAATCATTTCTGGGTTTGAAAGATTCAGGACCTCAGAGATGTATTTTTGAGTTTGAGGTACCGTTTCACTAAAAATGCGATCCCACTTTCCATCTAAATATTTGGCTGAGTCTTTCCAATATTGTATATGAGCCTGCAAAGTGCAATCGGGCCACGGATGATGGGAATGAGCTGCAAAATGCATTTCATTTTGCTTTAAAGATTCAGAATAAAGATGCTTGTAAGACTTCAAATGATCCCCCCGGAACAGGGAGAGCATATTAAGATTTCAAGATTTGTTCAATACCTGATCTGATGAGCATCACAGCAATTGCCGCTAAGAATAAGGCAAAAACCTTCCCAATCGCAATTGAACCAGGCTTTGTGATTACCTTGATTACTTTGTCAGAGAAAAAGAACACAATCCAAACGATAGCCACGTTGATCGTAAGCGACACCATCGTCCAAGTGTAGCCGGTTGTATCTACCGTTAAGAGCAAAGTAGTCAGTGCGCCAGGCCCAATGATCAAAGGCGTACCAATGGGAACAATTCCGATGGTATCATCGTTACCGGCTTTTCTTCTCGAACCTTGATCAAATAAAAGATCATGAACAGAAAATACCAAAAGCAAGATACCGCCTGCCACTTTGAAGTCATTTACCGTAATACCGAGAAGTTTAAAAATCGCCTGGCCAAAGAAAATAAAGAAAACACTAATGCCAAATGCTGTGATGGCGGCTTGGTTTACAACTTTTTTTCTCTGTATGACAGAAATATCCCCGGTGACAGATAAAAATGCTGGCAAAATACCCACGGCGTCGATGGCGAAAAAGAGAGGCATAAATGCTTTTAAGAAAATTTCCATGGGAGTCCTTAAGTATTTTGGGAGTTAACTTTAAAGATACATTGAACTTTCATTTTCTTCAATGAGATGCTTGAGGCATGACAAAAGTCTAACTTAATTTCAAGGGCGGTTCCAAAATGGATAAAGTGATTTGTATCGGAAAAAACTATTTAGAGCACGCAAAAGAGCTAAATAAACTGATCGGCGATTCTATACCGGATAAACCGGTTATATTCTTTAAACCACCTTCTGTGATTCAGCAAAGTGCTCATGATGGAATCATCAAAGCCACTTTACCGCAAGGCCACGGCCAGGCTCACCATGAATGCGAAATCGCATTAAGGATAACAAAGGATTGCAACAGAATTTCCCCAAAGGAAGCGGAGGATTGTTTTGATGCCGTAACCTTAGGCCTAGATATGACATTGAGGGACTTACAAGCCCAACTCAAGAAAAATGGCCATCCTTGGGAAATGGCAAAAAGCTTTAAAGACTCTATTCTCCTGGGGCCTTGGATTGAGCTCAATGATTTTAAAGACTTTTTAAACGCGGAATTTTCATTTTCGATAAACGGACAAGTAAAACAAAAAGGCTTAGGTAAAAAGATGACCCTTAACCCTTATGAATGCCTTTCTTATGCTTCCGAATATTTCGAAATCAAAAAAGGCGACATTCTATTTACTGGAACTCCCGAAGGAGTCGGCGCTGTTCAAAGAGGCGATCTCGGAAGCTTAGAATGGGGAAGTCATTTGAAGTTCCACATTCAATGGTAATAGATAAACTATGCTCTTTTCTTCAATAGACCTAAATCTTTTAACTTCCGCTCAACAATGTTTTCAATTTCTAACTTATGAGATGATTTCTCATTAAAAAGATACTCTCTTAATATTTCATTCATAAGTGTTTGGTATTTGCCCTTAGATTCATCAGCTCTTTTTTTTAATTCGATTACAATATCTCCATCTACCCAGGTAGTAACTTTTATTTTCGCATTTTTAGAGTCTAAATAATCACCTTCCAACTCAACTTTTCTATTGGTTAGTTTTTTATTTTTCATGATATTCTCTCCATTTTTCAATTAAAATTTGTTGATAGAGTTCTGTAGCTTTTAATAAAGTATTAATAGATTTTTCAGAAAACCCATTATTTTCGATCATTATAATTTTATCTAACCTGATTTTAGCACAAGCTTCAAAATTATCTGGAGTTCCTTTATAAATAGTTACATGTGGAAACCCATGATCTCGCGTGTGAATAATCCAAATACATTCTAAAATTCTCAATACTGTTGGCACATCACTCTCCTTATTATATGTATATATATGTACATTGTCAATATATTAAAAATTATATTCATCAGCCAAAAGAATGCAATCCCATGACTTGCCTCAAACTCTTTTAAAACAATTAAAATCCTGAATTATTCGAATTTCAGCAGAGAGGTACGTTTTTCGGACTTAATTGAGATGAGTATTTTAATCCTTTGTGATGGTTAGGACTTCAGAATGGTATTTAAAATTTAAATCCAATGGACTTAGCTCTGAAATGTATTTTGATATAATTTCATCTGCTATTTCACTAGGCTCTCTGAGAGGCACACAAGACTTTCTCAAATATATCTCTCGAGCCTCTACGCTTGGAAACGTCATGCTGTAGGAAAATGACTCCTTTTGGACATTGTATTTATTCTCTAACGAACGAAGGAGCTGACTTGAGGGAATATAAGAAAAAGCTAAGCTTTCAGGAGAAATACTCCATGGTCCTTTAATTGCGTTCCACCAATCTCCTTGATCGCTATTGGTTACCAAAAATAATTCTCCCTTAGGATTTAGAGAATTCATCAGTTTAT
Source organism: Bdellovibrionales bacterium (assembly GCA_031374125.1). Lineage (GTDB taxonomy): Bacteria > Bdellovibrionota > Bdellovibrionia > Bdellovibrionales > JAEYZS01 > JAEYZS01. The sequence continues at coordinate 4,703 of JANMFM010000045.1, read as the reverse complement.
CAATCAAAGGAATCCAGTTTTCGGATGAGTGATAATAAAGGGCTTGAGAAAATAAAATCGCATCATATTTTTTCAGTTCAATATCTTGAACTCCTTGGATGTCAATGACGGCTTGAGGAAATTTTTCTTTGAGAACCTTTTCATAAAAACCATTGATCTCGCACAAATGTAAACTGCTAGACCTTTTAGCCAGATATTTTGTTATGGTTCCATCTCCGCAGCCCACATCAAGTGCCGTGTTGTAACGGGGCTTGAGCTTTTGCTCGAGCAAATCTCCCAAAATTATTTTCTCTTTTGAAAATTTATAATACTCTTCAATTCTAGGCTCGCTCATGAACAACTCCCCGCTTAAAGTTAAAAATAAAACAACCAATTGTAACAAAAAATATTCCCAAGGTTTGAATCGGACTAAAATTCATAGGAAAAAATGGATAAATTACTACCAACGAAATTGTGGAGCTCAACGCGCGAATAGAGCTGACATCGCTGAAAGATAATATCTTTAAACCTTTTTGATAAAATATAAATCCTAAGAATGAACTCAAAAAACCACTGAGAACCGCCAGTGTGAAAGAAGATGATGACGTTAAAAGAGTACCTTGACTTGAAAATTCAAGCAGCGCCATCAGTACTGAAGAAATACCATTTTGCCATATCAAAAGATCAATCACATCCGAATCATCATAGTGCTTGAGCAAACTATTATGAATAGAAAAAAGAAACGCATAGCCGACGGATAATACTGCACCTATAGACATCAAAGACTTTATGTCGAAGGACAAAAAAGAAATTCCAATAACTCCCATCAGAATCAAAGATAATCCATAAAGCTTCTCCCTAGAAATTTGATCTTTAAAAATAACAAACGCAAAAAAGAAATTAAATATTATGTTTATTCTAGAAATCATAGTTACGATGACGGGATTTTCAAATTTTAAAGCCAAACAAAAACAAAAAATGCCAAGAGAGTAAGCAATGGATATTAAAACAGTTTGAGTGCGAAACTTCAGCTTCCACTGGCAACTATAAATCCCCACCACGATGGAAAGTATAAAGGCAGCAATACAAGAATAAAAAGTAACGACAGTGGGGTTTGAATCTGCAATAGCCATTTTTTGGAGTGGTCCGGCAAGTGCCATCAAAACTACTGAAAGAATCGAATAAAAATATCCAAGTTTATAACTCATATCTTGCATGACCTCGTTCTTTGTTTTTACAAACGAGTACAACACTATTTGCGAGATCCACAAAAGCTTCTCTTTTGCCCAAAGTTTTAGACAAATAATAATCGACTTCATAGAGAGACTTTTGGGCTGAAATCAAAGATCTCACTTTTTTAAATATCTTTCCCAATATTTTGTCTTCCTTGTAATTAGGTAGAAACATCAGCAAATACGGAAGAACCGATACATAACCAGCTCCCAGTGTTTGTTCGATACTAATGTGCTTAGAAATAATTTCTTTCCACTCCGCAAGCGACATACGGACGGTGTGTTCAGGATAATGAAGATAACTGAGTTTAAATCTATCCAGTCTATACATCTGAGGAGCTGTCGTATAAACGATGCAGTCTTTGGGAAGTCTGCTTTTTAAATCATGCAAAAAAATATCAATATCTATTCTTCCTTTTTCAAGATGCTCCAGAACGTCTGTAATTAAGACTACGTTAGGTGAAAAGGGAACTTTCTTTAAATAATTATCTACGTTTCGAATGTCATCAACGATCATGGGATTGAAAGAGCGATTGTAGTCCACTCCACAATAATCAGAAATCTCTAACCCGTAATTGACAAGAAGCTCTCTAGCTCGGCCATCCGCACAGCCTAAATCAAGTACCTTACATATTTTATTTTCTTTTTTTTGATAATCAGCGATCACCCTAAAAACCGTATGGCTGTACAATGAGTTTTTAGATGAAGAATATGCCCTTACTAGATATTGCGATTGAGATGGCTTTATGTGTTCTGTGATCCCTTTCATAGTTCCCCCATTAATTTGTAAGGTGAATCTAATAAATTTTTATTGTAATTAAAAATGAAATAAATTAACTAATAAAGTAACTTATGATTAACATGTATTCTCTCAAATATTTCTATGATTCTTGTCGCTTAAAGAGCATGACCAAAGCCGCCGAGCTCAACCACGTTAGCCGTCCTGCTATCAGCCAAGCAATTAAGAAGCTGGAAGAGGATTTGAATATCTCCCTTTTAAATCATAAGCGCCGTGAAATAGAGCCGACATCCTCTGGCCTTTTGCTTATTAAAGAAGCGGAATCCATCTTTGAAAAACTTGAGACCACCTACTCAATGTTAAAAGACAATAGCAAAGGCAAGCTCTACGGCACTTTAAAAATTGGCTCGGTAAGAACACTTGCTGCATTTAAACTACATGGAGCAATTCATAGTTTTAGAGAAGAGCACGAAAACGTAGAAATTAAAATCCAGGTGCGCAGGGCCGAAGAGACCGTACAAAAACTTATAAATAGAGAAATCGATATTGCGCTTTTCTTGGGAGAAGATCCTTTACCAGGATATAAATATACAATTCTAAAAAAAGGACACTTTTGTTTAGTAAGACCCAAGGGCAAAAAAAATATACAATACGCCGTAACTCAACCACGCCCAGAAGTTCAAAATCTAAAAACAATTTTTGAAATGAAATTTGGAAATCCACTGCCTCTATTTGCTGAAATATCTAGCTGGGATGCCATTTTATCTTGGGTGCATAAAGGAATTTGCGGCGGACTTCTTCCAGATTTTCTTTTTGAAACCAGAGAGAGCAAGAAAAATGTATCCGTAGTCTTAGATAAAGTTTGGCCCTATGAAATCAAAGCCATGGTATCCACCGCAAAGGCCAATGATCCAATCGTTAAAGCTTTCATAGAAAAACTTATTGCCGATTAACTATGCCGCCAACCCTTTTAAAATCTTAAAAACTGTTTTTAAACTGGGGTTACCTTTTGGAGAAAGAGCATTATAAAAAGTTCTTTGGCTCAATTTGGCCTTTTCCAACCCCTTTGTAATATTCACGGCCTCATAATGCCACTTTAAAATTTCTTTAAAAGATCTTTCATCTCCTTCAAAAAGACAATCTACTAATGCCTTTGCCACAAAGGATGGATCAGATATTTTTTTAATAGGATCATGAGGGGGAAATTTTTCTTTTAGTTTTCTAAAAATTTCTGGAGTGACTTTAATAGGGTCCATTTTTTTTGAGGATCGCACGCGCTTTCCAAATGTCTTTTTCTTGGCCATTTTTATTTCCTCCTAATAATAACACTATAAGATAACTCTTACCTGACTGTAGCAATGAGTAATAAACTCTTCTTCCATCATTAAATTTAAGCTCAAAAAGTTTACTTCCTAAGTTTCGATAATTTCCAAAGTAACCCTCATAAGTTATTTTTTTCAAACGACTTTCTATTTGAATTTGAGATTTACTTCTCTCATTATCATACCAATTGATAAATTCTTTTAACCTTATTATTTCATAACTAATCAATCATGACTCCTAAGCATGCAATATAATGCAATATATTGCAATGATTTTTATTCTACCCATATGCAATATATTGCATATGATTGAGTTAAACGTTCAATGGAACAAATAGTTTTCGAATTGGTATTCGTGATTGATCCACTTGAGGGTTTGAAAAGGATTGAAAATTAGATTGAGGTTGTCTTCGAAGCTCAGCTTCTCATCTTTTGCATTTAGAATAGTGTCCAGTGAACTGTATTCATAATCTTCTGCTCGATGAACCAGTCCGGCTTCAACCGGATTTCGGTAGAGATATTTATAAACTTCTTTGTATTGTTTAAAACAACGGATAGGAACAACGGTGTATTCGGTTATAATATTACCATACTCGGCAGCTACGGCAATCATTGAGATATTTATAAGTTCATTCAACCAATCAAGATCTGCTTTTAAATCATCTTGCTCCGTTGAACACAATATGTGGAAGTGATTATTCATCAAAACAAATGCATGGGTATTAAACCCATAATGCTTAAGATCTTCGAGATGGTCACACATGTACTTCCACATCATATCCATGGGCAGTGTTGGCCATTCGCTGAACTCGCATTTACCGATCACATGAAAATAATTATTTCTATCAAACTGTACACTCATGACATAGGATGACTGCAAAAGACAAACTCAATTCAAATCGATTTATTTTGTTTTAAATCCGAATCGGTTCGATTCCTGGACAAAGAGTTTAAATATCGAATTATTTATTCATTAAAAAGTAAACACCGTAAAGAACAAGTACTAAACCCATGAGCCCATCAATGTAATAACGATATTTCATGAATTGCGGACGCACTTTCTTATTCCCAATTACAAAAGCCACTGTAGAGAACCAAGCCCCTGTAATAAACACCAAAGTTAGGATTAAAACTGCAAGATCTGTATAAGTTTGTCCAGGTCTCATGACCTGAGAGGAAATACTGATAAAGTAAATAATGGCCTTGGGATTTCCTAAAGTCGTAACAAATCCATCCATAAAAGATTTACGATGATTGGCAAAATCCATAGGAGGCTCTACTTTTTCTTCTTCACGACCACCAATTAAAAATCTAAAGAATGTTTTTAAACCTTGAAAACCCAAATATGTAAGATAAGCAGCCCCTCCCAATTGAATCCATCTTAAATACTCTGGATTTGTATGAACAAGATAACCCGCACCAAATACACTG
>JANMFM010000032.1:0-4308 GCA_031374125.1 Bdellovibrionales bacterium | reverse complement strand
GAAGCAAGCGATTCGATTCGCAGTAAACAAAAGAATGTATTTAAAAAACTAGCAAAATAAAAAGGGCTGCATACGCTTTTCATATTGCAGAAGCTCAAGCTTTTGTTGAAAGAAGATTTAGCTAAATTTTTCGAATTTACTTCGAATAATTTTAATATTCACGCCTAAGCGGCTTCAGTCAGAGCTTTGCAAACTTTTGCTAAACTCTCTAAAGTAGGATTGGCATTCGGCTCCATTAGTTTAAATAATGCCCGTCTCGAAATACCAGCATTTTTATAAAAGTGGTCTTTGTGTACTTGTTCAAGATGAGAGAGAAGAATTTCACGAATCGCGTCTGCGTCACCATCAATCAGTGCATCGGCAATAGCCTCAGAAATGAATTTACGATTCGCTAACTCGGAAGCCGCAGAGTAAGCAGAAGCTGGACTACCGGCTTTCAAGCGTGGCTTCGTAATAGCTTTAGCCTTCAATGTATTTTTTGAGGATTTTTCTAGCCTTTTTGATGTCTGAATTTTGCCCATTTTTATTTCCTCCAAGGATTAAGAGTGTTAACTCGCCGCTATCATCTTCCATGACCGAGTAATAAACTCGTCGACCATTGACCCATTTTAGTTCCGACAAAAAATCACCCAAATCTTTAACGGTTCCGAAGTGCCCGTGTTCTTCGATATTAGTCAGCCGTTTGGCAATTTGCGCCTTTTCCTTAGGTCTTTGAGACTCATACCATTCAATATATTCGGGAGTGCGCTTGAGCCTCATTTGTCAATAGTGCATTATAATACACTATTTGTCAAGTACTGGCTTACGGTCAGTCTAAATTAAAGACGAACCCAGTTTTTACAGGCATGTCGGTAAGCTTTGTTATCTTTGATTGGCTGGATTGCTAAATACGGGATTTTAAAGTGGCGCGCTCGGAGAGACTTGAACTCCCAACACTCGGATTCGAAGTCCGATACTCTATCCAATTGAGCTACGAGCGCCTAGTTGATCCATAAAAACTAGATCATACCCCCAAAATATTCAACTATATTAAAATCCTATTGCCTTGAGATTTAGTCGCCCTTACGCTTGTATGCATGAGGGCAATCAATACCACTATTTTATTATCTGTATTCGTGGGCGGGGGCGCTGGTTCGCTTTTACGTATGCTTACAATCAGTAGCTTTGGCAACCAATTCTACCTTGGAACTCTGCTTGTGAATTTGACAGGGAGTTTTTTCATTGGGTTTGTTTATAACTCGGAGGCCAAATTCCTTACGGAACCCATGAAAATGTTAATCATGACGGGAATAATCGGGGGTTTAACGACCTTTTCTGGGTTTGCCTTGGATTTCTTTAAACTGGCGCAAATGGGCGAATTTAAAAGGGCTTTTCTGTATTTCATCATCACAAATCTGCTGGCAATCGGTGGTTGTATGCTCGGCTACTTCATTTCGGTGAAATCCTAGAAACTATAAGGCGAAATCTAAAAATAAAAATCTCGCTTTATTGCTGTTAGCCTATTTAAAAATTGGGATTCTTATGATATGTATTAGCGTATCTTATAAATGTGGAAACCGGCATAGGTGTGATGGCGGTGATAAAGCTCAAAGTTGGCTCTCTCAGCTAGGGTATTCTGGAGGTAAAGGTGATTGATATTATGGATAACGAAATGCTTTCTTCAATGGGTTCAATGCAGGATCTGGCAAACAATAAAAAATGGAAATGGGAAGACGATAATATCCTTTCTATGAGCGAAGAGGAATATCCGAAGTTCACTCTAGCTAAAAACAAAGCTCGTTTCTTAAGAATGGTAAACTGGTACAAGGCTAAACAAGAATGGCTAGAAGTAGCTCCTCTTTCTGGCGTTAAAAAACTTTTCAAGCAACAAACTAAAGAATTAGAAGGCGTTCGTGCATCTAAGATGGATTATGAAATGGAACTTGAAATGGACACTCTCACTCCATCGCAAAAATCGTACAAAATGGATGAATTAAAAATGTGTGAAATGCACGAGAGAATGGCTGTATCTCTAATTACGAGAATGCAGTTGAAGATCAGATCTGGTAGAAGATAGTTTTTCCTTGTGATTATTGATTCAAAAAAACCAAACCTTTGCGGTTTGGTTTTTTTTTGGATGATTAGTGGTTTTCTATAATATTTAATCCTCACATGAGTGATTTATTTACCGACTAAACAGTCACCCTTAAGTTCAGCACTAACACCACCACAATATTCACTCTTTAGGTGAGGGGTTAAGTTGACTTTAAATTTTTCGTTAACGCTTTGATACATACTGTTGGCACCTTTGGCTTCGCATTCAGCTGTAACGGCAGCAATTAAACGTTCCAATAATGAATAAAGAGCCCGTGATTTACCTTGAAAACAAGTTGCCTCAAATCCTGCTGCGGACACTTTTTCAACACCATCTTCTGCATATGATGACAATGAATAAACTAAAACGATCAATAACGCTAAAATCTTCATAAATAACTCCTTTTTATATTTTTATTTAAGCCATCTTTAAATTTAAAATCCTAATTCGAAAAGATATTGCACTTTGCCGTCTTTACATTCCAACATCAGTGGTTTTGTAGAATAAGATTTATTTTTTACTTCTCCGTATTTATAAAGATTTATATTCGTGATGACTTTGCCATTTTTGGCATGAGCACAAACTTTAGGGCCTTCTTCTATGATTTCTTTCAAAGTGGCGATACCAAATTCTCTTATATTTTCTAAAATCGAATCGTAATCAATTATGTAATCTTCTTCAAAACACCTAAAATTGTATCTATTAGTAATACGCCATACGTCATTATATCTATTATAAAGATTTGATTCATCCATGGCTGATAAACAAGGTTCTCCTGAGGGAGATAATTCTACAAATCTTAAATATTTTTTTCCGCTCGCGAGATATTTTTGGATATAATTTTTAAATAATAAATCCGGTACCTCAGATTTCTGAACAATTCCTTCTATGATCTCCTGTGTTTTATCCTGTCCATTTAGAGCGTCTAAAATTGCTCCATCTAATTTTAAAGCCTTAAGAATAGAGCCCGAATCACGCACAACACTTTCGTGAATTAAAATTAAAGCTTGAGATCTCAAATTCAATTTGTAAAATTCTGGTAATAAGTATGTCGTATCTGAGTTTGATAAAGCATAAATCACCAAGTTTTCAGAAGACATATTGTGATCTGTTAAAATTTTAATGTATTCAGCTTTGATTTTTTTCAAAGTCTCTTCATTATAAGATAGAATTTTTTTGTAAATTCCAGCGTTACCAATGGATTTTTTAATGAAAATGTTCCTCTGCAGGCTATCTATTGGCAGTGAATTTACAACCCGTGCCATCTCATTAAATATATCCATCGTCACAGGAGGTTTATCATAAGTAACACTATCTTGAATTCTAAAGCCACTTTCCGCCAAGGTAATGCAAGTGCCTGTATCAAAACAGAATCCGCCACCTCCGTGCCCATCTGTTCCGGCAAAGCATGGAACGCTTAAAAATAAAACCATAATTATAAAAATATTACGCATAAAGATTACTCCTCTCTTTTCTTTTGTAATGGATAAAGTGCGACACTCAAGTTGTAAACTTGATTTTGCTTTCCAGATTCTAAGAAATTACAGAGTGTCATTTGAAATTCCCGAATCATTTTTTTTGCTGTTTCAATTTTGGTTGAATCGATCGCCATCGTCATATTTGTATTGCTTCTCATTTCAATGGAATCATTTTCAAGGGATTGGATGGCCTTTTCTAAGAATTGTTTTTGATTTTTTATCAAAGCCGGCGTGGTGAGATGACGATCTATTGTGGAGAGCTTTTCATTGGTCTTTATAATTTTTCCATTTTTTTTGCTCAAAAGTCCCAGGTTGATTAGACGTTCAAGTGCCAGTTTGGCTTCGGCTTGGGTAATACCTAATTGCTGAGAGAGATATCTGGAATCGGGCTTAAAGCTTTTTAAATAGGTCATTTCCATCAAAGCGAGATGATACCAATCTGCAATCACGCGGTAATAGTCAATGTTGAGATCCTGTCCTTTATATTCTTTTTCGTCTATGTTTTGCTTGTGTACTTTTTCAAGTTTTCTCGATTGTTGATAATGAAAAAGAGAATTAAAGAATTCTTTCTGCTGATCAGGAGAAAGATCCAAACTACCTACTATTTTTTTAGCCATTTTATAGGAGAGTGCTTGTTTGCCATTCAGAACGCGTGAAAGAGTTCCCGCATCGACATTTAGGGCTTTTGCAAAGGAGCGTAGCGAATAAGACGTATTGGTTTCACATCGTCTTGCAAATTCGCCATTTAAATAATGC
>JANMFM010000303.1:0-5026 GCA_031374125.1 Bdellovibrionales bacterium | reverse complement strand
AACTATCTTGTGCAGTTGTCATGCTTTAAAATTACATATAAAATAAAAAAGCCAAACAAATTTGTTTGGCTTTAAAAATCAATTAATTAAAAAATTACATTTTATCAAAAATTAGAATCTGCAGGACCTGGCGAACCAGTTGAGGTTCTTGGTTTAGACAAAGTTCCTTTAGCGGGAGATTTATTCGACGTAGTTGCTTCAGAAAAAGTGGCTGAAGAAGTTGCGAAGAAACGTCAAGAGCAAGGAAATGAATTAAAAGAAACTCCAAATTCTAAAATGACTCTGGAAAGTATCTTCTCAAAGATTCAAGCAGGTAACGTAAAAGAACTTCCAATCATTCTAAAAGCAGACGTTGCGGGTAGTGCCGAGGCTGTAAAAGCAATGTTGGAAAAAACATCAACTGATGAGGTGAAAGTAAGAATTCTTCATACTGCAGTGGGTGGAATTACGGAGTCTGATGTTCTTTTGGCTCAGACTTCTACAGGATTAGTCATCGGATTTAACGTTAGACCAGATGGTGGAGCTCAAGCTCTTGCTAAACAAAGAGGAATTGAGATTAAAACTTACTCGATCATCTATGAATTGGTAGATGACATTAAGAAAGCTCTTTCTGGATTGTTAGAGCCTGAATATAAAGAAGTTATTCTTGGTTCAGCAGAAGTTCGTCAAACTATCACGGTTCCTAAGATCGGTATGATTGCAGGTAGCCATGTGAAAGACGGAAAAATAACTAGAAATTCAAGCGTTCGTCTCATTAGAGAAGGTCGCGTGATCTATGAAGGAAAATTATCTTCGTTGAAACGTTTCAAAGACGATGCAAGAGAAGTTGCTGCGGGTTATGAGTGTGGTATCGGAATCGAAAACTACAACGACCTTAAGGTGGGCGACGTTATCGAAGCATTTGAGAAACAAACAATCGCAAGATCGATTTAGCCGAATTTATTCTAAAGATAGGACAAGAGTGGAAGAGAAAAAGCCAGACATTAACAAACGAGTCCAAAGGGTGGAGAAAGAGCTTAGAGATATTATCTCGAGTTACATGATTACCCGAATTGGATCGGAAATCGAAGGTTTGGCTTCTATCACGCGCGTGATTGTGACTAGAGATTTAAGATCTGCACGCGTTCTAGTTTACAATCAATCCGGTGAGAAAGTGGCTAAGCAAAATGCAGAAGTTTTGCAATCCCACGCTCACCAAATCAATCAGCAAGTTAACGATCAAATTAGAATGAAATACACTCCAAAAATCACATTCTTGGTGGACACAAAGTTTGATGAGGCCATGAAAGTGGAAGAAAAACTTAGACTTTTAGAGCTCGAGCGTAGAGCTAATGAAAAGAAATCTACAGCTGATGACGAATAATCCGCCTGGGTCATTTCCTAAAGATGGAATCTGCTTAGTGAATAAACCCTCTGGGATCACTAGCCATGATGTCGTTTACATTGCGAGAAAAATATTTAAAACCAAAGCCATTGGACACACGGGAACATTAGATCCGTTGGCCTCAGGACTTTTAATTTTAACTATCGAAAACGCCAATAAACTTTCCAACTATTTAATGGATGGTGAAAAAGGCTATGAAGCACAAATCAAAATCGGTATCGAAACCGATTCTTATGACCGTACGGGCAAAACGATTTCAGAAAAAGATTTTTCAAAAATCACTCCTGAAAAACTAAAAACTGAAATTTTAAATCTTCAAGGAAAACTCAATCTCAAAGTTCCTTCGTTTTCAGCCGTGAAAGTGGATGGAAAAAAACTTTATGAGTTAGCAAGAAATAATGAAGAAGTTCCAGTCGTGGAACGTGAAATGAACTTCCACAGCGTTGAAATCGTAAAAATGGAAATCCCTTTTGTAACGGTAAAATTCAAATGCTCCAAAGGCGCCTATGTCCGATCCTGGATCCAAGAATTGGGCCGAAAACTAGGTGTTGGGGCTACTATGTGGGAGCTGAAAAGAGACTTCAATGCCCCATATGAAATCTCGCAAAGTATTGAGCTGGAAGGGAAGACTTTAGAAGAGATTTTAGCCTCAGATGCCTTCATCCCTTTTGAAAAAACTTTAAGCGATTGGCCAAGATTAACGGTCAATGAGAAGGAGCTTGGGCTCTTAAAAAACGGCTGTTTAGCTCGAAGTTTGGAGAACACGGCCTTAAAAGCAATTAAAGCGACGGAGACCTTGCCGAAGGGCATTTTTATCGTCGATCCAGAGACTCAAAAAGTAATCTCTTTCCTCGAAGTTTTGGGTCCCTTCCAGATCAAAATCAAAAAGGTTTTTATCGCGGACCAAAACCTTGACTCATCCCAGAAACAAGAATAGTTTTGACGACTTAAACGCTCTAGGAATCGATCCTAATAAACATTAGGCGCCGACGATCCAATAGGGCAACCCGAACACAATTTCGTGTGCGGAGACCTAATGAAAAATTAGGATAAAGGAGATCACATGGCATTAACAACAGAAGCTAAAAAGAAAATCGTAAAGACTCATCAAAGAGGCGATCTTGATACTGGTTCATCAGAAGTTCAAGTTGCGTTGATCACGACTAGAATTCTTGAATTAACAGAGCATTTTAAAATTCACAAAAAAGACGTTCACGGAAAACGTGGTCTTATCAAGTTAGTTAACCAAAGAAGAAAGCTTTTAGATTATTTAAAAAGAACAGATCTTAAAAAATACGCTTCTCTCATTAAAGTTCTTGAGATCAGAAAATAATTTAAAGTTCTGCATAGAGAGCACTGCAACCAGCCAAAAAATGTCGGCCTAAAATTGTTTAGGCCAAAAAAGAATCTGGTGTTCCAAAATAGCGAACACTGAAATAGGAAATAATAATGACCAAAATTATATCAACAGCAAAAGTTGGCGATAACACAATCACACTAGAGACGGGAAGATTAGCAAAACAAGCAGACGCTTCAGTTCTTGCAACATGTGGTAATAACATGGTTCTTGTAACCGTTTGTTCTTCAAGAAAAGAAACAGACTTTGATTTTTTTCCATTAACAATCGAATTCCAAGAAAAATTCTATGCAACTGGTAAAATTCCAGGTGGCTACTTCAAAAGAGAAGCAAGACCTACGGAACTCGCAATTTTATCTGCAAGATTAATGGATAGACCATTACGCCCAATGTTCCCAGAAGGATATAACTTTGAAACACAAGTTGTAACAACAGTATTGAGCTCAGATGGATTGTTCCCAGTTGACGTATTGGCAGGAGCTGCAGCTTCAGCTGCAATCCACATCAGTAACATTCCCTTCAACGGTCCAACTGCTTGTGTAAAAGTAGGTCGTATCGATGGACAGTTTGTTGCGAACCCTTCGCCTAAACAATTATTAACTTCAGATATGGAAATCACAGTTGCAGGATCTAAAAATGGTCTTTTGATGGTTGAAGGCGAAAGCAAATTCGTTTCTGAAAAAGATGTATTGGCTGCTTTAAAATTCGGTCACGAAGCTTTAGCTCCAATTTTCAATGCACAAAATGAATTGAGAGAAAAAACTGGTTCAGTTGCAAAAAGAGATTTCACTCCTAAAGCAATGGACGCAGATTTAAAAACACAATTAGAAACTTTCTTAAAACCAAAAATTGAAGCTGCTTTAAACATCAAAGACAAAGGCGATAGATACGCTGCTGGCGATGCTGCTGCAAAAGAAGCTAAAGAAAAATTCACTGCTGGTCTTGATAAAGCGGAAGTGGAAGCAAGAAAGAAAGACATTGGAAAAACAATCGAAGATTTAAAATACCGTGTAGCAAGATCAATGATCTTGGATAAAGGTGTGAGAATTGATGGTCGTAACACGACAACTGTTCGTCCAATCGCTTGTGAAGTAGGATTACTTCCAAGAGCCCATGGTTCAGGATTATTCACTCGTGGTGAGACGCAAGTTTTAGGCACCGTAACTCTTGGAACTGGAACTGATGAACAAACAATTGATGCATTAAACGGAAATATCACCAAGAGATTCATGCTTCACTACAACTTCCCTCCATATAGCGTTGGTGAAGTAGGTCGTATGACAGGAACAAGCAGACGTGAAATTGGTCACGGATACTTGGCTGAAAGATCTCTTGCCGCAATTATTCCTGCACAAGACAAATTCCCATACACAATTCGTGTTGTGAGTGAAGTTTTAGAATCTAACGGTTCAAGCTCAATGGGTACTGTATGTTCAGGTTTACTTGCTCTTTTAGATGCTGGTGTTCCTGTAACTGGTAACGTTGCAGGTGTTGCAATGGGATTGATCAAGGAAGGCGAGAAATTCGCAGTTCTTACAGACATCCTTGGCGATGAAGATCACCTTGGTGATATGGACTTCAAAGTTGCTGGTACTAAAGAAGGTATCACGGCTCTTCAGATGGATATTAAAATTGACTCAGTAAGTTTCGCAGTTATGGAACAAGCCCTTTCGCAAGCGAGAGATGGCAGAAACCATATATTGGCTGAAATGGAAAAAGTAATGAACACATCTCGCGGAGAGCTTTCTGAATTCGCACCACGTATCGAGACGATCGTAGTTCGCCCAGAGAAAGTTCGTGAAGTTATCGGGCCCGGAGGAAAAGTCATTAAAGACATCATTGCTAAGACTGGCGCTAAAGTAGACATCGGTGAAGACGGAACAGTACAAGTTTCATCTACATCGCCTGAAGCTAGAAAAGCAGCCGTTGCGATGATCAAAGCTATCTGTGACGGACCAGAAATTGGAAAGACATACTCTGGAACTGTGAAGAAGATCGTAGACTTCGGCGCGTTCGTAGAGGTTCTTCCGAACACTGAAGGCTTGTTACATATCTCTGAAATTTCTCACGATAGACTTCGCCATGCTTCTGAAGTTCTAAAAGAAGGCGATAAAATCGATGTTAAAGTTTTAGATGTGGACAGAGCTGGAAGAATTAAACTTTCTAAAAAAGCTCTAGTAGAAAAGCTCAACTAAAGAATGACAACAGCTCAGTTTAAGAAGACTACTCTTGCCAACGGAATAAGAGTCGTCACGGAAAAACATCCTATGACTTCGGCCATCTCT
>JANMFM010000344.1:0-5600 GCA_031374125.1 Bdellovibrionales bacterium | reverse complement strand
TCCCCCTAAAAGTATTTTCATCCCCCGATGAATCTGATATATGTTCTTTATCGGTGCGGAAACGTCTCAACTTGAGCTATAATGAGCTGTACCTAGGTCTCAGTTTAAAGGAAGGACAGATCAAATCGAGACAGCATTGATACAAAGATTTGAATTATTTAAACGACAAAATCGTTTGAAAGAAGACAAAGAAGAAGATGGATTTCAAATTTGATATACGTATTTTAGCTTTGAGTTTGCTTCTCCATTTGGCGGGATACGTGGTGCTCTCTATTTACACCCAAAAACACAGTGCGGAACGATTTGATGCCATCGAAGTAGTTATCGAAGATAGCAGCCAGCACCGCCGCCAAGCTCCTGCGGTAAAGAAAAGTGATGATAAAAAAGAAGAAACAAAAAGTTCCAGATTCTTCTCTGAGGAAAAACAACAATTTGAAAAAGAGACTATCGCTCGAAATTTTGGCGCCACCAACAATCAGAAAACTGTAGGCCAGAAAGAAGCCGATAAAGAAAAATTCGTAGAAGTAAGCAATAGTCCTAACTTTATGCCCATCCCTAAACAAGGCCAAGCTCAAGAAGAAAGACAATCTACGGTTAATTTCTCTGTGCCTAATTTAGAAAAAGGTGACTTTACTTTTTTAAATTCTGACTTTTCAACGTACGCGTCTTTTTACAACCGCATCACACCAAAAATTGTTTACAACTGGGGAAACAACATCGAAGACGTGGCCATGTTCCCACATATGAGAGAAAAACTGCGCCAAAAATTGAGATGGATCACACGAGTAGAATTGATCATCAACAAAAAAGGTGATGTGAAAGATGTTGTTATCATGCATTCCTCTGGGTCCACGGAACTTGATCAAGCCATTCACGAAGCTTTAATGGACGCTGGTCCTTACCTCAATCCACCGACTGGTATGGTCGAAAAGGATGGCCTTATTCACATCCTGGGTGAATTCACCGTATACACACAACGTCCGCACTTCGCTAAGCCCTATTAGGAAGAAAACATGCAAAAATTAATTTTAATTACTTTAATTTTATTTCAAATAGGTTGTACTACAAAATGCAATAAAAATGAGAGCAAGACTGCTCAAGAAATAATTGAAAATATTAAGATTGCAGGAACAGATGATCATCCTGTTTCTCCTTATGCACAAAAAACTTTAGATCAAGCCGTCCTCAATACAAAAAATGAATCAAAGGTCCCTCAAGATCTAGGGTTACTTTCGCCCGATTGTAAAGACTGGCAGCAACCAAACTCTATATCCGTAACTCCTAAAGTTTTTTTCACCAAAAAAGCTAATAAATCGCCGGCACTAATTAATGAGAATGAATCGTATATGATCTCAGCTGATCCATTTAATTACTCGGCTCTATACAATGATGCCTTTATAATTCTTTCAGGAGCGCGTGGCTTTTCTCATCGACAAATTAAACCCGGAATTTTGGAAAAAGGTCTTGCTGGAATTCTACAAGGAATGGCCATAGTTGCCGGCGAATCCGATGAGTGGAAATTTGGCATAGGTAAAACCGGCGAAACGGTTGCTATGGTATTTCTTATGACCAAAGAAATAGGCGCCCTTGAACCTTACCACGCTATTGTTTGCTCAAAAAAAGACTGTCTGCTCATCAAGAATCGCGGGCACAAAATCTTAACAGTTAATTCCCCCGAGGCTCTCGCTCTTAAAAAGAAAGATTTCTTTATAGACGCCAAAATCCAAGCGCTTTACAAAACATGCGAAGATTTAACCTCGAAGAAAGTAATTGATGATTTCCAAGAAAGATTACTTTTTTATAAAAATTCTTGTAACTTAAAAATTACCGATACCACTAATTTTGATCAATTGAAGGTATCTTGCGATGACTTCCAAAAACAAGTCTTACCTCTGCTGAGAAAATTTCAATAAATCTTGGCATTTAGAATGCACTTATAAACTCGATTGCGGAGTAATTCGTTTTATTTCGATTTCAAATCCGTAATTCGTATAGTTTTGTCCGAATCGGATAAAACTAATAATTTGACAAATTGTACGGAATAGCGTACAATTTAAGGAGATTGATTGAGGTATAATGTATGGAGGAAATAAGAATGGCCAAGACAAAGATATCCAAAAAGCAAAAAAAATCTATAGAGACGGTCTTTCCAAGATTCAAGGCAGATAAAAAACTTCTTTTAGATAAAAAGCTAATATCCGAAATATTAGTGGATGCACTTCTTGAAAATGATTTTGATACTTTTAGAGATGTTTTGATGGCATATCTTCGTAATACTTCCAAAACTCAACTGGCCAAGAAAACCGGCCTTGGCAGGAGAACTCTCTACGATCTCATTGAAAATGAGAAATTTGATCCACGCGTTTCTACATTGTCTGCACTTTTAAGTAAGATCGTTGCGTAGCTCGAGTTATCTCGAGCTAAGAAAACAAAGTAATAAATTCAGGCGCGGCATCTTTTGCCGCAGATTGTGGCAAAATTGATTTAATTTTTCACAACTTTACCTTATAACGCTTTTTATGCAAAAAAGTATTAATGAACAGCAATTGGAATTTAGGGTTTGGCTACAGGATGAGTTCTCTCGCCGCTGCCGAACAAATAGCAGTTACTCTTTAAGAGCGTTTGCGAAACATCTTGAATTTGACTCTTCTACTCTTTCCCAAATTCTTGCCGGAAAAAGAAAAATTTCGGATAAAGTGATACAAAAAATTTCGACTAAAATTGGACGCCCACCTACTGCTCTCACCTCCGAGAATGATAGTTCAAAGTACATGCTTCTAAGCATGGATGCCTTTACGGTGATCTCGGATTGGTATCACTATGCAATCATGGATCTGACTTTGGTTAAAAAATTTAAAAGTGACCCATCATGGATTGCCCAACAATTGCAAATTTCCCCTTTAGAAGCAAAATTAGCTGTGGAGCGTTTACTACGCCTTGGAATGTTGGCGCAAAAGAATGCCAAATTGAAACTTTCAAAGATTACCAATACGAACTACGTCGAGGGACAAACTTCCTCCGCACACAAAGAATACCAAAGGCAAATCATCACCAAAGCTCTTCACGCCGTAGACAATTGTCCGCAAGATAAAAAAGATATCACCTCGATGACGATTGCCGCAAACTCAGAGAAAATAATAGAAGCCAAAGAGAAAATAAAAAAATTTAGAAGAGAGTTGTGCAAATTTTTGGAAGATGGAGAAAAAGACTCTGTTTACCAATTGGCAGTGCAGCTCTATCCGCTTACCAAGTTAAAAAATTAAACTTAAAGGAGTAACTCATGAAAAAATTAATTATACTAATCATGGCAGTATTTACTGTCACAGCTCACGCCGGCCAAGAAGGCGGCGGAGGAGGGATCGGCATAGGAATGCCCAATGGCAGTATCTATCTTTATGATTTTTTAGAGGCTGGAATTGAAGAGAACTCTTACGTCAATAGTTCCCTGAACGATCAAATGAATGCCAGTGTTGATGTTCAAAACACCATGGCAAGCCCAGATGTACAAAGATTGATCGTAAATAAGCTCAATGAAGTTTATATTATAGCTCCTGAAGCTGCTTTAAAATTTCTTGATATTATCAAAACATATCAGTGGAGATATGTATTACCAAAAGTCAAAGAAACTAACGATCGCGGGTATACACCAGTTAGAATCGAAAATCAGCAGCTACAAATTGCCTTCAGAGATGACAATTTCAAAATAGTAACTATTGACAGAGAATATCTAAAAAAGATGCCTTTGCATCATCAAGTTGGACTTTATTTTCATGAAATCTTGTACGCTATGACTTATGCGAATTGCATAGAAAACGAAACATATGCCACACCTTCGTGCGAACTTAAGCCTTGGTCTTTTGACGACAATAAACTTTCCTATAGAGCGCGGATGTTTACTTCTTACTTATTTCACCCTAATTTTAAAATTCAAACTACCGAGGCTTTTACAAATTTTTACAATTCTACTGTGATATCACAATCCAAAACAAAAGTATCTTTCACACCTTTAGCCACTTATCAATTCATTAACAGCACTGAATTTCAAACCCAATGCGCACAGTTTAAAAATGAACTCAATCAACTCATGGTAGAGGGTGGGCATAGCTTCTCAGTTATGCACGAAGCAGTTTGGAAAAGTATCAAACACATTGTGAATAGATATTATAATAAAAATGTAGATTATTTCAATTACGGATACCCATTTATTTCTGGATCATTTAAGCTTATAAATTCTGACATAGATCAACTTTTTATTGGAGGAAAAGAATATTATTATCCAGCATCCCTTCAATCTAATAAATCATTAGTGATAAGTAAAAACATATCTATTGGAGTCGAAATTGGGAAAAGTGTTAAAGATAAAAACAAGTCCATTCAGTTCGATAGAAATGCCATCCAGAATTCAATAAATAAATTCAAAACTTTTAATGAAAGACATGCCCAAGCATTCCACAATCAATGCATCAAAGATGAAAGTCTTTTAAAAGTCATTAACACTTACAGCCGACTGCAAGTGGCCACAAAATAGTTAAAGGAGAAATTTATGTTACTTATTTTATTATCTTTATTTTTAAATTCAGCAGAAGCCAGAAACACATGCTACACAACCAATAGCTGTTTAGTTCGATTGACAAACTGCCGTATGCCCGATCACAGCATAGAACTCAGTAACAATTATTTATGGGGAACTTCTAAATTTTTCTATACCCTTAGACAAACAACAGTTTGCCATAATAAATACAACTCATCTTCTCATACCGGCACTCATAACTACGAATGGGGAAACATATCTGAGTTTGCAGAAATCAATGCATTACGAATACCTGATACTCTCAATGAAGTTCCAGACAATGTTAAAAATGAATTGAGAAAAATGACAAAATGTAAAGATTCGCGTCAGGATATTTTAGATACTTACCAACGGTGCAATTGAATAAAATATTTTCTAAGGTTTTATAAAATATTAGAAAATAAACGAAAGCCCCAATCTTGCCGCATAGTCGTAGGTCACATTTTCTTGACTGAGCGGAGAGGACCAAGCATCGATTCCTGTTTTGATGGCAATGTGTTTGCCGAGAATAATTTTGAATCCAATACCGCCCGTAGGAGCCCAACCTTTTATCTCTGGTAAGGCGGTAACCAGTTGGTTGGTTTGTTTGTATGTTCCATTTTTATCTTGGTACGCAGCTCCCACTTTAATGTAGGGTTGAAAAAGTGATTGCTTGCTTGCGAGCGTAAAGATTAAATCGGCTCCATAAAAAGTCACATAAGATCTTGCCACATAATCCGTTTTAACATCATCCGTACGAGCTTTGGTATAACTGATCTCGAGAGCAGAAAGCTCCCAAAAATTATACGCGACCGCCGCCGTACCACTTCTGTAGATCGAATAGTTATTTTCATCGTAAGTGGTTTTGCGATAGTTTCCCGAACCACTGATTTCGAAGTATCCAGCTTGAGCTTGTGAGGAAACGAATAAAAGTAAAACGAGCAAAAGCTTCTTCATTCTTTAATCATACCAAATGGCATAAATATCTTAAATATTAAGGGCCCGATTCCAAATTCCCTAGACAAACAGACTAGGCAAAAAGGTGAGCCGC
>JANMFM010000342.1:0-5191 GCA_031374125.1 Bdellovibrionales bacterium | reverse complement strand
CCTTGCTCGTTTCGCCGGAAACGATCCCGCAAGTGAAGTTTATGTTGGACATAAAATCAAAACTTGCAAGGAACTAGGACTTGAATCCTTCCTCTACAGAGTGGCGGCAACTGATGCTCCGGAAAAACTCTACGAACAAATCGAAGAACTAAATAAAAACGAAAGCGTTCACGGAATCTTAGTGCAAATGCCATTACCAAAAAATTTCTCCGAAGAAAAAGTAATGGATTTAATTGATCCCCGAAAAGACGTCGATGGCTTAACGCCTGAGAACGTGGGCTTAGCATGGAGTGGGAGAGCGCGAGTCTACCCCTGTACTCCGAGCGGAATTATCGAAATTTTAAATTACTACAAAGTCTCTATCGAAAGAAAACATGTAGTCGTGGTGGGCAGAAGCGAAATTGTCGGAAAGCCCATGGCGCAAATGTTCTTAGAAAGAAATGCCACAGTTACAATCTGTCATTCAAAAACAAAATCTCTCGAAGAATTCACAAAACAAGCAGACATCGTGGTGGTGGCCGTCGGTAAGAGAAATTTCTTCGGAAAAGATTTCTTTACGAGTGACACGGTCGTTATCGATGTCGGCATGCATAGGTTGGAACAGGGTTTACTCTGCGGCGATGTTTTCTTTAAAGACGTGAATGAGAATGTAAGAGCCTTAACTCCGGTTCCGGGTGGCGTCGGCCCCATTACCATCGCCATGCTTATGCAAAATACCCTAAAACTTTATGAACAGAAACTTTACGAACAGCAGACAGAAAAAAATTAGGCGGTAAATGATGTCTATCAAAAGAACTCCACTCTTTGAAGAGCACTTAAAATTGAACGCAAGAATGGTCGACTTCGCAGGCTGGGAAATGCCCGTGCAGTATTTGGGCTTAAGAGAAGAGCATGACAACGTGAGAACAAATGTTGGACTCTTTGACGTCTCTCACATGGGAGAAGTTTTTGTCAGAGGTGAGAACGCACTTAAGACTCTACAATGGATTACAACTAACGACGTCGCAAAGCTTAAAAAAGGCCAAGCTCAGTATTCTATTCTGACAAATCCTACGGGCGGTATCGTCGATGATATTTTTGTTTATTGTCTCGAAGAAAATAAAGAATATCTCGTGTGTGTCAATGCATCGAATGTGGAAAAAGATTTTGAGTGGATGGTAAAAAATAACAAAGGTGCGGAGATCACAAACGAGAGTTCAAAGTGGTCACAGATCGCTGTTCAAGGTCCAAAAGCCTTTGGTCTTTTAGAAAAAATCTTTCCCAAATCTTCCGAGCTGCAAAAAAATCAATGCGATTTTTTTCCCTATAATGGATCAAAAGTTTTGATCGCAGCAACGGGTTATACTGGCGAGGCAGGTGTTGAAATTTTCGTTCCAAACGAGAAAGCCGCACCGTTGTGGGCAGAGCTTGTGAAAAAAGGTGAAGAATTTGGCGTTCAAGCCATCGGCTTGGGTGCAAGAGATACACTCAGAACCGAAATGAAATACTCACTTTATGGAAATGAGATCACGGATCTTACAAATCCGATCGAAGCGGGGCTCGGATGGGTTGTAAAATTGGACAAAGGTGATTTCATTGGCCGCGAACCCATCCAAAAAATGAAAGAAAATGGCCCAAAAAGAAAGCTCATTGGCTTTAAAATGCTCGATCGAGGCATTCCAAGACATGATTACAAGCTCTTATCCCTGGATGGCGAAGAAGTTGGCATCGTGACAAGCGGCACCATGTCACCAACCCTTGATGAAGCGGTCGGAATTGGGTATCTAAGAGAAGACTTAAGCAAACTTGGTTCCGAATTTTTTGTTGAAATTCGTGGTCGAAAAACTAAAGCACAAGTGGTACAAACACCATTCGTAAAAAAATAGTCAAATAATAAAGCATTAATTCGCACTAGCGGGAGAAACTATGAAGTACAACGTTCCAGAAGAATATTATTACACAAAAGATCACGAGTGGGCTCAAGTGGACGAGAATATCGTTACCGTTGGGATCACTGATTATGCTCAATCTAATTTGGGTGAAGTTGTTTACGTTGAACTTCCTGAAGAAGGCCAAAAAGTAACGCAGAACGAACCATTTGGTGTTGTTGAAAGTGTAAAAGCTGTAAGTGACTTACTTTCTCCTGTGACAGGAACAGTTATCGAAGTGAATAATGGTCTTACCGAAGATCCAGGGCATCTTAACGATGATCCTATGGAAGAAGGCTGGCTCATTAGAATCGAAATGGATTCTGAAAGAGAATTAGCAAACCTTATGAAGGCCGTAGACTATAAAGCTTTGATCGCAAAGAAATAGCGGCAGGTTTCAGTGCTCGCTGTTGCGAGCACTGTTGATTGATAAAATACTTGCCTAATAAACACGTATTGCTTATAAAGTTTCTTCTCTTATCTTATTCCAGTGGTCGCCTCAGCGACCGCTATGCGCCCGGGTGGTGGAATGGCAGACACGCTAGACTTAGGATCTAGTGCCGAAAGGTGTGCAGGTTCAAGTCCTGTCCCGGGTACCACTTACACTCTCTATTTTTAACTGTTGGTAATCGAAAAAAGTCTTTTGATGACTGTAGCCATTTTAATCAGGATTTTAAGGCTTTAGTTCTTGTTCTGCTTTATTAGCAGCGTCTGAACCAAATACCGTTTCAATCGTGCCCAAAAAGTTTAGTTTTAGTGTTGTGGGATTGCCAATCACATGAGTCATTTCTGACTTAAAGCGTTTCACGAGTAAATCGCAATTAAGACCGATGTTATTATGCAGCTGTTTTATTGTTTCAATATCATTCGCGTTGGCTCTCGTAATCTTCATTAGAGCAAGATCATGTTCCTCTGGAACATGGACAACAAGCTTCTTAGTACCTTCAATTTTTAATTTCTTTCTGCGATCCATATAATGGTAAGGAGCTTGCTCAACTCCGGCGGGTCCAATTGGAATGTCTAAGCCCGTCTCTTTTTTTTGCTTTATTGCATGCATCTTCTATCAAATCAACGCTATGGACGGTATCAATGTCTTTTGTGTAATCAACAACTTTGTAAGCTAAAGCTGCGGCTGCGCCGCCAATAATCGTAATATCAAAAGATCGACTCAAGTGTTTGTCAATTGCACGAAGAAAAGTTTCAATTTGGGATGTTAGATATTTTTATAGGAATCAAAGTTGATTCAAAAATAAAAAGCGCCAGCCCTCTTCAGGCCAGCGCCTCATCCTTACACATTCAAAAATTCTTACGGAGCATTCATTTCAACAATGAACTGACCACTTCCTGTAGCGCCGCTGATTTCAATTTTGTAGCCGTCGCTAAAAGTATCCACACTTGAATCTCTCCAGTTTGAGATAACGACATTAGGACTTGCAGGCGCAAGGACCGTGATCGTTAAACCCCCAGCCGTGATGATGTTGCCGCTGACCACTGGCGGCACGGGCACGTTCACTTGGAAGATTCCTTTTGTGGTTGAAGTCACTGTGAAGTTGTCTGTTACTCGCAGTCTTCGTCCAGAGAAATCGATATTTCGATTCCAAGCTTGAATGTTGGCATTGCCCGCATAAGCCGGAGTCAGGTTCGCTGTGGCGTTCACAGCCCCACTGCTCGCGCTCTGACTGTTGATCACAATGGAAGAGGTCGTCCCCTCTCTTTGTGGAATGGTTGTTGTGCCATTGACGAAACGAACCAGATTGTGAACATCTGTCACTTGATTGATGCCGCTGTGACTGTAGATATTTGCTGTCACTGTCAACCAATCTGCCGCAGCCAACGTGAAAGACCCCTGATCTTGGTGAGCATGGCTCTCGTTGTATTTACCAGCAGTGAACTGCATCCACAGAGCTCCTGTGTCCCAACCCGTGCGGGCAAACAATTGTCCAACACCTTGAGCTTGGTAAATCAATCCTGAATTCGGTGCTGCAGCTGTGTTATTGCCAGCATCGATCAAATCATAACGAGAATTAAAGCCCGAACTCATTTGCGTGAGGCTGATATGATTCAACCACCAAGAAGCAAGATCTTGTGCAGCGGCGCTGCTGGTATTTTGTTTTGCGTGCAAGACCAAGCGTCTTTGATAGTCATAGATCTGTGGCTCAGAAACTCGTGCCTGGTCTCCGATCGAAGCAAATCTTTGACGGTTCGGAGTCGTCGCATGCACCCAGTAATTAATACTTTGAGTGAGATGCGAATTTCTGTTGGCATAATCTTCGCCTGTAGAATCCTTCCAGACATTGTAGAGGTCAAAAAGATTCATATGCGCAGTTCCGTAACCTGTTCCCTCGAGACTTCCGCCTCCAGGAATTTGCGAGAAGTAGGCGTGAATCATTTCAAATTTTTGGCGTGCTAGAGATTTTGTTACAGAATCATTGCTCGCAAGTCCCCAGTACATTGTCGCCATAGTGAAGCTATAGAAATAGTTGTTTCCTGGATTATCAATACTCCATCCCGACCACGGAGAAGAACGAGAACCCCATTTTGCAGAGCTTGGATTCCACACATTGAAGATCGTCTGTCTCGCATAATTCTCGTAACGTGTACGCTGTGCACTGCTTAAGAAAGAAGAACACCAGTCATAGGCCACTGCAACTTCGGCGATTTTTGCACCGACATGTAGATAAGAGTCTCCGGCAACTTCAGGGACACCATTGGCTGCAATAGCGGCTTCAGCGGCTTGAACTTGCGCTTCTGCTGTCGCTACAGCCAATGTGCAATATTTATTTTCATTGCTGAGCTTGAACATATAACCCGCATCGACCCCTGAGAATCCGTAAGGATTTCCGCCATTAACTTTTGAATCCACATAGCTTTTGAATCTCGAGTATTGAGTCGAAGCTCTGTTCACATAATTCAAATCGACGATCAAACCACTGCCTGCAAGCGTCGGAGGAAGAGGATCACTCATCGGCGGAGGCGTTGGCGTCGGAGCAGGTACAAGAGGAGCCGGCTGCGCAGGAGGTGCCAAAGTTTTTGCAGAGGCAATATTAGAATAGCCCGAATAGATAGTTCGGTTTCCGTATAAACGATAAGCCTTCATTCTATAATAATAGAGAGTGCTCGCTGACAAGTTGACGTTACTATATTTAACGGCCTCTTTAGGAACTCTTGCAATTTCAGCAAAACCACTCGACTGCTTGAGACTTCGCTCAATAATTAGACCATTTCCCCTAGTCGCACGATTGACAAAACTCAAATCGACTTGCGAAGTTGAAACCGCTGTTGCA
>JANMFM010000301.1:0-9268 GCA_031374125.1 Bdellovibrionales bacterium | reverse complement strand
GTGTCACTGAAATTCTTGATCGCATGCTGAGCTTTCTGGGTATTAGCTCTTATACTAGATCAGAATTGGGAAAAAATGTGACCATTGAGCACTTAGATACTTTTGGGAAACTCGTGGCACCTGACACTTGGGTT
The DNA here is from genome assembly GCA_031374125.1 of Bdellovibrionales bacterium. Taxonomy (GTDB): domain Bacteria; phylum Bdellovibrionota; class Bdellovibrionia; order Bdellovibrionales; family JAEYZS01; genus JAEYZS01. The sequence goes on along the minus strand of JANMFM010000301.1, from coordinate 9,134 downwards.
TTTAGTGAGTTTCCAAAAAATTCCAGATTTTATACGGACGCCGAAAGAATGGTTCAGATTTTAAAATCAAAAGTCAGTCCCTATGGTACTCCATACAAAATCTTTAGATTGAAAATGAACTCGGCTTCAAAAGGTCCGTCTAAAGAATATTATAGAGCTTACATCAACTCCTTCATCAGCAACGGAGCTCTTTACTTCCCAACCTACGGAGATTCTGGCGACGACGAAGCCAAGAGAGTTTATCAGCAGGCACTCCCTGGATACAAAATTGTTGGCGTTGAGGCCGAAGGTACAGAGTGGGGAGATTCCGTTCACTGCAGAACAAGAAATCTAATTAAGAAAGACACTGTATTTATTTTCCCTCAAATTCAAACTCCTGTTTTTACCTCCAACGAGCTTACTATTAGCGCAGAAATTATTCCAAGCCCAGATAGTGAAGTTCTAAAAGCAGAAGTTATTTTTGTGGAAAATGGCAATGAAGCAGGACGCCTGACCTTTAACCTTGATCACGATTATACATATAAAGTACAAACTAGTAAAAAAAGCGGAGAGTTTTATATTTCCGTTACAGACTCATCTGGAAAAACTAAAACACATCCGCTTTTAGCTCCTAAAATGTTGATCCGTTATTAGTTTTTGACTAATTTATAACACATCTTAAAAGGAGGCTTTACATCATGGCCTCCCGTAGTAGAATTAAGACTATGAATGCAAAACCAACACAAATAAAAGAAGCACTTCAAAATTACAAAAAGATTGCCGTTATTGGCTTAAGTCCTAACGAAGAAAGACCTAGTAATTCCGTTACACGTTATATGATCAGAAAAGGATATAATATTATAGGCGTGAATCCTGGTCATACCTCAATATTAGACCAGCCTTGTTACAGCTCTCTCGCGGAAGTTCCCGAGCAGGTCGAAATTGTGGATGTATTTAGAGACTCAAAAGCTGTCCCTGAAATCGTCGATCAAGCTATACAAATGAAAGTAAAAGTTCTCTGGTTGCAAGAAGGAGTGACTCATGCTCAAGCGGAAGAAAAAGCAGCTAAAGCTGGGATACTCGTGATTTCTGATTTATGTATATTAAAGGAACATAGAAAATATATTCAACACAACGAAGGCACTAAAGAGAAGTCTCAAGCTGTTTAGCAACCCTTTAAAATTAAACTTTAGATATAAAGTCTGAGAGCTTTATCTTAGAAAGATAGTTCATTGAATTGGACTCAAAGTTTTTGGCAAAACCACAAAGAATAGCCTTCATAGAACAACTCACAGCACATTGCTTGTGAGGCTCTTTGTCTGGAGTATTGATCAATTGCTTATTAGAAACCGCTGCGTAGATGTCTTTTAAAGAAATGGATTTAGCACTTTTAGATATTCTTACGCCACCCGACTTACCCTTAAAAGATTCCAGTAAACCTGCTTCCACTAGTTTTGCGACAAGCCTTCTGATAACTGTAGGATTTGTACGTATGCTTCCCGCCAATTGCTCGGACGTCATAAGTTCACCCTGGTGGTAAGCCAAAACTGTCATGATATGAATTGATACAGAAAATTTTTGATCCAACATGTATATAAATATAGCATGCCTTAATTGAATAAACAATTCCAATATTTAGCCATTTCCATTATATGAGATTTAAATGTGTGTTTAATTGTTACATTTTGGACTTGCCAAGTTTTACAATTGGCCTCATACTGTAACAGTAATGAGCACATTTAAGATGCTCTAGGGAGTAAACCATGGACAATTCAGTCTCACAAAGTCACATTCAAGAGGCGCTCGATTGGCGCTACGCTACTAAACGTTTCGATCCTAAAAAGAAGATCTCTGATAAAGACTGGCAAGTCTTAACAGATTCTCTTCAGCAAGCTCCTTCATCATATGGATTGCAACCATGGAAATTCCTAGTCATCGAAAATCCTGCCCTCCGTAATAAGCTTAAGTCTGTCTCTTGGGATCAAACCCAAGTGACAGACGCAAGCCATTACGTGGTCTTCTTATATAAGGAAAAATTAGACGAAGAGCATATTCAAAAACACATAGAAAGAATCGCAGACGTAAGGAACGTCCCCTTGGGAACTCTCGACAGTTATAAAAAAATGATGATTGAAAATTTGGTTCAAGGACCGAGATCCTTAACAATTGATAGCTGGGCACAGAGACAAGCTTATATCGCTATTGGGTTTTTATTAGAAACCGCGGCTCTATTAAAAGTTGATTCCACTCCCATGGAAGGCCTTGATCCCAAAGCTTACGATGAAATTTTAAACTTAAAAAATTCTGGTTGGAAAACTGTAGCTACCGTTGCCTTGGGCTATCGCCATCCGGAAGACAATTATCAGAATTTAAAGAAGGTTAGATTCAGGCAAGAAGATATAATCGAATATGTAAAATAAAATGACACAGCTACTCTTGTTTATCAAGAATAGCTGTGTTGATTCGTTACTGCTTGCAAGTTAGATTGTTGTAGTTATTCGTAACTATTTTAATTTAATCGCGTACAATCCACTCGCCTGTAGACTACCGAACTCGACTGCTTGTTGTTTGATACACTTTAAATAATAAGCGATGTGAGCACTCACCGAGGTTAAGTCATAATTTTTGATTAGATCTTTAGGAAATAACAGTCCATATATTCCGTCTGACGTAGACTTACATAATACATTGATACTTTTTAACAAAGCTTCATTCCTCTCAAAGGAAATTGAAAGCAACTGAGCAGTTTCGGTTTCAGTAAAAATTCTCCATAAGCGCTTATCTTTTTCATATATTTCTGCCATAGTACTTGCATCTAAACTATGCACCAACTTATTATTTTCTAAACCATGACTATACGGGCTTGTCTTTTTAAATAAGCTGGAGATATCTACTAATCTAGTTGAATCTGTAGTAGTTTTTTCTATCATATAACTCCAGAGAGTGATCGTCTGTGACGGTAAAACAGATGGCCCAGAGTCATGATTCCTACTATTCCATAATTCATATTGGCTTATTAGATGTTCAACTCTAAAACCCGCTGACACAAGGACGTACACAATGTCATATGAATTTATTTTACCATTTAAATTATCTTGAATAGCTCCGTCAATTCGCAACGCCAAAGGAACTTTTTGAGTTTTGCGAATAATTCCTTCATGGATTAATACCAGCGCTTGAGAACGTGTGCTTAGAGAATAGAATTTTGGTAAAATATAAGTGTTGTCCCTATTGGATACAGCAAAAAGTTTTAACTCCTCAGCTGGGTTTGGCTTATACTGAGGATTTTCACTGAGTATCTTTCTATATTCGCTTTTATAACTATCGAAGTTTTCCTCATTATAGGAATCAACTTTTTTGTATATTTCCGAAGTGCCAGTTGAATACAATATCAAATCCGATTTCATCTCTACCGTTAAAGGTAAAGACTGAATGATGCTTTTCATCTCATTAAATACAGCGGATGATACAACAGGCGTGTCTAATGATTTTTCTTTAATTCGAAAACCAGCTTCTGCCAATGTTACGCATTGATCCTCAACACAAAAGCCTCCAGCACCACCGCCATCTGTTGCTGCATTTGCTATGTTTAATCCAATAAAAATAGCTATAAGCCCTAATTTTAAAATATTCATATCTACTTCCTTTTTTTTGTTAAAGGAAAGAATGCGACACTGAGTTGATAGACATCATCAGCGCCATGCTGTCTATCAAACCGACTGGCAAATTCTTTCCGGAATTTGTTAATAAATTCTTTTACTTGATCTAAATCTTTTAATGAAAATGCAACCCCTGTTCCCGTGTGATTTCGTTCCTTGAAATCCACCTCATCTATTGCACTTAGTGCTTTAGTAAAAAGCTGTTTCTGGTTTTCTTTGGCAGCTTCACTAAACTTCTTATTATTCGTATGTGAAATGAAGATTGAAGAAACATCGACCCACTTACTATCTTCAACTTTTAGAAGACCTACATTTTGCAGTCGTTCTACAGCTCCTTGGACTTCGCCAATAGTGATTCCTAAACGTTTGGCTACCCACGATGCGTTTGGCTTAAAGCCTTCGACTCGCATTAGGTTTAAAATACCGTAATGATACCATTCTTTTATAATCTCGAATCGTTCTTGCTCAATGAACTCGAACTCTTTCTCGCGCGTATTCAATCCTTTTTTTTCCGACAGTAAGGTGATTTGATGGCTTTGAACCTGCTCCTCACTTAACTTTAATTTATCTCCAATTTTCTCAATGAATGATAAAGAGAGTGGCATTTTGCCGCTCATGACTTTGGATAATCCTGCAGCCGATACCCCTAACTGCTTTGCAAAGGCGCGCAAAGAATAGCTAGCATTTTTTTGGCTACGTTCTTTTAGCTCGTTTCTTAAAAAATTTCTAAATGTTGTTCCGGGCGTTGTTTCCATGAAAGCTTTGTAGCAGAGTTTGAAGATATGGAAACAATTTAATAAACAATCTGTTGAGAACAAATCAACATGTATATTTTATATTCAATATTACAGGGCGTACCTTTTATAATAGCAAAAAAGCCGACTTTTCAGTCGGCTTTTTCCTTTAGAAATATTAAATATTTTGAAAAAATTAGAATAAGAATCCAACTGAGAAGTTAGTTATCGTTCCTTTAATTTTACTAACAGGGTCCCCTCCGTATGTGAATCCATCAGCCTTCATCTCTGGAAGTGGTCGAATATATAATCCCACTAACAGCCTCGTTTCTTCACCAATGGCAAATCCATAACCACCTCCGAACATGAAACCAAGAGTCATGTCTGATCGCTCTTCAGCTGTTATTCCACTGCTTGAGAGTTCTACTGTTGCCCAAGATAAACCTGCATCACCTCTTACAAACCAACCATCACCAATATTTCGACCAAAGAAATGATGAACACTGAACCCCATAAGATAAGTGTATAAAGATAGTTCTCCACCAACATTGTCTTCTGCCGTATCTCCTGCAACGTTAAAAATGAATCCCATCATAGTTTTGTGACCAGAAAGTGGCCAATAAAAACCCAAAATATCAAGGTTCATTGTCGAGCTGCGGTCAATGCCAGGGGCATCAGCCGATTTTTCATAAGCATCGCCTAAATCTCCAGAGTAACTTGCTTTTGAAAAACCCAATCCCCAAAGTGTATACCAATCTTCATTAGGTGTTGGCATTCCTGCCCAAACATTTTTTGGAGCTTCTTCTTTTGGTTCTGCTTTTACTTCAGGAGCTGAATCATCAGTTTCAGACTCAACTTTTTCAGTTTTTTTAATTACTTTTCCGTTTTCATCAACTTCTTCAGTAGTTGTCGTTACCACTGTCTTCTTTACTTTTTTCTTTGCAGCTGTTTGTGCCTGAGCAGAGATGCTCAAAGTGAGAACGCACAGTAAAATTACCGGTGCGATCAATAGTTTTTTTAACATTTTATTTCTCCTTAATTATTTTATAATAAATTAATTTTTTGGAATGACGCAAACCTTTGGAAAAGGTGCGGCTCACCTTTAGATTCCTGAAGTGTGGCGTTCGTCGTCGTCTAGGACAGATTGGATTCCGCCTTTGAGTTGAGGGCGATACGCTAGATCTTGGATTCCGTAGATGAAGTTAGATCCGTTTCTTCCTGCCACTTGCCACTCTGGGCCCATGCGGATGGCGTCTACTGGACAAGCTTCTTCACAGAAACCGCAGAATACACATCTCAACATGTCGATTTCATATGTGATTGGGTATTTTTCAACTTTTGGATCTACGTGCTCACTTGCTACGATTGAAATGCAAGTTGCAGGACAGTTTGTCGCGCAAAGCATGCAAGCTGTGCATCTTAAGCTTCCGTCTTTCTTCGTTGTTAAAACGTGAGTGCCTTTGAATCTTGGAGAGTATTCAAACTTCTCTTCTGGGTAGTTGAGAGTTTGCATTTGATCTTTATTTAAAAGATTTCTCATCATGTTCTTAAACGTAATTCCAAGACCTACAAAGATCCCCGGTAAATACCAAGATGACAGTCTATTTGGTTTAGCTACTTCACTCATAACGTTGCTCCTGCGTGCGCCTTCTCGAACCCTACCGCTGTTTTTCCAGAGAATAACTGAGATGCATCACTCAATGTCAGTGCTTCTGAAACTACAGTTACACCTTTCTTGATCTTCTGCTCAACTCCTGCGTGGTTTACGAAAGTTCCATTCTTTTCAGTGAATGATTTTGTTGGGATCACATAATTTGCTTTTTCGAAAAGATCATTCTTACCTGGAGTTAACCATACAAGAGTGTCGGCTTTGTTCAATCTAGTGAACACGCTTTCAAGATCTGGATAGAATTTTTGAATCTCAGGTCCTGCCACAACAACAGTTTTTGCTTTGCTGGATTCTACGTTTTCAAATAATTCGTTCCATGGTTTTACCTTAACACCTTCGTCAGCCAATGCTTTTACGAGACCTTTTGTATTCGGGTTATTGTCACCGCGATACAAAGTGCCGTCGAATTCGTTCAATTTATCTGGGTTATTGATCCAGTGATAGAATTGCGAAACGCCTTTAGCTTTAAAGAATGAAACGAAGTCTTTGTACTCTTCTACTGTGTATTGACCAGTTAAAACTACAGCAACATTGTCTGCTTTTTGCGAATTCAAATGTTGTGAAACTTCTAAAGCAATTTTACCAGCAAAATCTTGTGATACTTGGTTGTTTGAATTTCTCAAACCTTTCACTTGTCTTGCATCACGGTCTGCGAATTTGTAGACATCTCTACCCACATCGCACATCCAGTAGCCATTTACTTTTTCATTGTAAACTGGTTTTACTCTGTATAATCCGTTTTCATTGAAATAAACTTTAATGTTACAGCCCGTAGAACAACCGTTACAAACTGTATCGAAGTCTTTTAGATACCAAACTCTTTGTCTGAATCTAAAGTCTTTCGACGTTAATGCACCTACTGGACAGATATCTACAGTGTTCAATGCATAGTTGTTTTCTACTGGCATTCCATCAACAGTGCCGATCTCTGAGTGGTCGCCACGATTGAAAATACCAAATTCATTTGTTTTAGAAACTTCTTCTGTGAATCTCGCGCAACGTGAGCAAAGGATGCATCTCTCTTTATCTAAAACAATTTTAGAACCAAGATCGACAACTTTATCTTTTGTCACTTTGTGTTCAGCCATGCCTGGTTCGTATTTACCATATTGCATGTAGTATTCTTGTAATCCACACTCACCAGCTTGGTCACAGATTGGACAATCTAGAGGGTGATTGATCAAATGGAAACCTAGAGTCCATTCCACTGATTCTTTTACTTTCACTGAAGTGTTATTGATCTTCATACCTTCAAGCACAGTCGTGTTACATGCGATTTGTAATCTTGGATTTCCCTCGATCTCAACCATACACATTCTGCAAACACCAGCGATTGATAATCCTGGATGCCAACAATAGTGCGCAATATTTTCTTTAGCCTTCATGTAGGCTTCAATGATTGTAGATCCAGGTTTTACCTGAACCTCTTTACCATTAATGGTGCATTTCAACATGGTGAGATCCCTTTATGTTTTTTCTCTTGATCGGTTGTCCTGTGACTTTCGATCTTCCTTCTCTGATATAAAATTCAAATTCGTCTCTATATTTTTGAATAAAGCTGATCGTAGGCAATGCTGCTGCATCAGAAAGAGCGCAGATCGTGCGGCCCTTCATGTTTTGTGCGATTGTATCTAAAAGATCGATGTCTTGAGGACGTCCGCGACCTAAAAGAATACTGCTTACGATTTTTTCTAACCAACCCGTTCCTTCTCTACAAGGAGTGCATTGACCGCAAGATTCGTGATGATAGAAATGGAGAATTACATTCAACATGTCCACCATACAGCGAGTGTCATTCATGATGATGACGGCGCCAGAACCTAACATTGATCCTGCTGTTGCTAAACTTTCGTAATCCATATTCACTTTGTTTGATTCGTCTGCATTTAAAATTGGTGCTGAAGATCCACCAGGAATTACGGCTTTAAGTTTACCTTTCATTCCACCACATTCATTTGCGATCAAATCTCTAAGAGGATATGCGAGAGGAACTTCATACGTTCCTGGTTTATTCACATCACCACTCACTGAGAACAATTTTGTTCCTGCAGATTTTTCTGTTCCGATTTTTTTGTAAGCGGCAGCGCCATCTCTGATGATGTATTTTACTGCAGCTAACGTTTCTACGTTATTTACGATAGTTGGTTTTGCCAAATATCCTTGGACTGCTGGAAACGGAGGTTTTAATTTTGGTTGGCCTTTTTTACCTTCAAGCGAAGAGATCATTCCTGTCTCTTCACCGCAGATGTATGCGCCTGCGCCTGAGTAGACGTCCATATCGTGATCAAAGCCTGAACCTAAAATGTTTTTTCCTAAAAGACCTGCATCGTATGCTTCTTTGATCGCTTTTCTCATTACGTTTAAACATTTTGTGTATTCACCACGAATGTAAATGTAGCTTTTCTTTGATTGAACAGCGAAAGCAGAAATGATCATGCCTTCGATCAATTGGTGAGGAGCACGCTCCATCATAAGTCTATCTTTGAATGTTCCTGGCTCACCTTCATCGGCATTACAGAGTAAATATCTTGGTTCGCCGTTATCTGGTAAGAAGCTCCACTTCATTCCTGTTGGGAATCCGGCTCCGCCTCTTCCTCTTAATCCTGAAGCTTTAACTTCTTCGATGATTTCTTTTGGCTTCATCTTGAAAGCTTTTTTCAAAACGTCGTATCCGCCGTTCTTCTTATAACCATCAAGAGTTTGAAATTCTGGTTTGTGATAATGTTCAGTTAAAAGTTTAATTTCTGCCATGACTACTTCAGTTCCTTGATCATTTGATCAAGCTTTGGATAAGTTAAATTTTCGATATATTCATCCATATTGATTTGCATTACCGGAGCTGTGTCGCAAGAACCTAAGCATTCTGCTCTAGAGATTGTGAAACGACCGTCTTTTGTCATTTCACCGTCGTGAACGCCTAATTTATCGCAAAGATAATCAGCCATTTCATGAGCGCCAGCCATTGCACAAGAGATATTGCAGCAAACTTGGATATGATGTTTTCCAACGGGCTTCTTGTTGTACATTGTATAGAAAGTTAATACTTCGTTGATCTGAGACATTGGAATGTCCATCACTTGCGATAAGTGAACC
>JANMFM010000283.1:0-3883 GCA_031374125.1 Bdellovibrionales bacterium | reverse complement strand
TGGTGCCGAGCATCCACGTCGCCATCCGAGGACTCGATGGTCACAACTAAACGGTTACCCTATCAATTAAAAATGAAAATTCCTTTGGTTATAGCCGGGTTTGAAGGTTGGAAAAGTGAGAAAACTATACAAACTTTAAGAGAGGGAGAAAAAGCGGGTTGGGCTCGTTATCTAAACTTTGTTGATGAAGCTTTTTTACCTGCATTGTATGCGGGAGCCAAAGTTTTTCTCTACCCGTCACGTTATGAGGGATTTGGATTGCCAGTTCTTGAAGCAATGGCAGCAGGCGTACCTGTCATTTGTTCAAATGCGGCTTCTTTACCCGAGGTAGCCAGTGGTGCGGCTTTACTAATACCTGTAGAGGATATGGATCTTTTATCGGATTCTATATTGCGGGCACTTGAAGATGATGAATGGTGTAAAACAGCAAGTCTAAAGGGTGTAGAAAGGGCGCGCGATTTTTCCTGGGAAAAAACAGTTACCGATACGCTAAAGGCTTATAGATTAGCAAGTCAATAAAAGCCCGGGGGAATTTTAATTTAGGGAGCTCTTTCCCGAGCTATTTTTTTTGAATGCTTCAAAAGAACGTTGAAGAGTATTGGTTAAACTTTCCTGCCCTAACAGTTTTTGGATGTCTTTATTGCAGCCTTGTAATTCTCCTTGTAATGCTTTTTTTACTAAATTTTGAAATAACTCTGGGGTATTTGCGATGTATACTCCCTCATCAATAACACTAGAGATTAAGGGGCCATATCCTTCGGCGCCATGAGAAGTGGTAATAACTGGGGCGCCACTTGCTATTGCATCAGCCATTTTTAACTTTGAGCCGGCTCCCATCATTATAGGCACTATTACGCAGTGAGCTGAGGAGAAAAAATTCTTTTTTTCTTCATGCTTTATGTAATCCCAAGCTATAAATCGCGTGTCATTTATGGTTTTAAAATCGTTGTAACGGCAATCAGCTTTGAGCGCACTTCCTAACTGACCCCCAACCCACATTTGTTCATGGGGACGTAAAAAACCTAGCCCTGATGGAAATAAATGAAAAAAACCTTCTTGATTAGGCCAATATGCACTGCTTAAGAGCGCCACATAATTTATTCCCTCACTCAATGAGATTTTTTTAAATCGATTGTTAATTGGTGAACCATGGCTAGATATATCTGATACAGGAGGAAGGTAAATGATTTCTCGACCACTTTCGAAATAAATGACCTCCTTCTCAATATCGGAAATTGAAAAAACAAGATCAGCGTGCTTCCAAAGTAATTTTTCTAGTGTTTGGACTTCATTTAAATACCCTTCAGATTTAGATGTGCGTGGCATAAACTGATACATTGCGGTGGATGCTTTCCATTCTATGTTGTGGCTAGAGTAAACAATAGGTGGAGCTTTGTTGCCGAAGTGTAATAAGGTATTTTTTAAAAAGGGCCAGAGCCAAGGTTGCTCAAGATGAATAACATCGGGCCTGATTTTATTTAAAATTTTATTAAGGCGCTCAATCAAATGAAACTCGTTGGCAGCAAAGCGTCCAATAATAAAGTCTGTAAAAATCACATTTTTATTAATTTCTTCGAACAAATTCTTATAATTCAAAATTATGTCAAAGTCGCCGGTATCACTGGCAGGAAAAAAGCCTTCCGCGTAAACCCCTACGGGGATAACTTGGTAACCTATACTTTCTAAGCCGGAGGCTATACTTGCAGCCCTAACTTGTCCACCGTGCTTTGGAACACAAAAAGGATAAGATGTTAAAAAAAGACAACGTTTCATGTTACTTCTCTACACTTAAAGACCTGGGGATTCAAACTTGAAGGAGCACAAATTGCTTCATGTACCAATGACGAAAAGTCAGCATAAGCGGGACCTTTAAAGGTGGCTGTTATTTTACGTAGAGAGTCTAGATAGTCGGGTTTTAAAATAAGTCGTTCTAACTCGTCCCTCCAGCCAATAAAATCATGAGGATGGTATGAAGGCATTAGGTATTCCGTGGCCTCTTGAAGTGCAGGACAGTTTGAAATAATAACAGGCGTTCCAAAAGCCAGACTTTCAGCAGCAGCCAATCCAAAACCTTCGGATAAAGAAGGAAAGACGGTAAATTGAGCATTTCGATAAAGCCAGATTAATTGGGCATCAGTTACCTCATCTAGAACACGAATATAGGGCCGTATTTTCCAATTACGCTCTATAAGCAATCGAATTAAATCTGTACTCCATCCCCATTTACCTGCGAAAATAAGCAAGGGTAATCTTTCGGGTAAAATACGCTGTCGCATTTCCTCCCATAAATTAAGTAAAAGTATATGGTTTTTGCGGATTTCTATGGTTGAGCAATATAAGATAAAATTTTTAGCATACAGTCCGTTTACTTCAACCTCTCCTATTTCTAGAGCATCATGATGAAGAAAATTTGGAAGTAAGGAATAATGCAACGGTACATCAATGTTATTTGGTTTTCCAATAAAATGGATGTAACTATCCGCGCTAAAACGAGAGATGGCTACCAATCTTTCTGAAATGTGCCCTATTTCGACCCAGTGCCGATGATAATGATGCGCGGGTGCGGGGGTCACAAAAGGTAAATCTGCTCCAATCACATCATATATGATTGAGATGAGCCGAATTTTTCTCTCGTTAACCAAATTTGATAAGTAGGAATAATTTAAATAGTCCCAACCGTTTCCAAAACAAAGCAAAACCTCACTCGTGTTAAAGGATATTTGCTGAGAATACGCTTTTTTAAAGTGGCGTATGTTCGCATATATTGATGTTTTAGACTCACATACCAACGGATTCGGATCCTCAATTGATGGAAAGTCGGGTTCGATTAATTTATTAAGAAAAATTTTAAATTTCAAACACAGGGACTGGTTTTTTTTTATGACTAAATAATACAGAAAAGCTAATTTTCTAATTGAGTATCTCGATATACGAATAATTAAGCGTTTTAAAACAGATTGCCCCTTTTTTATTGTGAAGTAATGAAGAAGTAATCCGTGTAAAGCTAATTTAAAATCGACACCATTCGTCTTTTTTATACTCCCCCATCTAAATATGTTAGTTGGGCCATCACGTAGCGTGAGCTCTATAGGTTCGTTTTTTAAGCAGGTTTTTTTTTCCGAGAGCTCTTTCCTAAATAGAATACGGATTATAAAATTATGCTCATCATGTGTAATGCGGCGGTATTCATTGGATTTGCTACAGAACGTAATAAACTCGAGATCTAACTCGGTATACTTGGTCAAATGAATGGCAATATAATGTTCTACTCGTATTATTCCTACAGCAGAGTTCAATCCATGTCTGAGTATCAGCGTGGCATCATAATAAACTTTGATCTTAGATGATGCTGTTCGATTTGTTATTTTACCTGGGTTTTTCAAAAAACCATGTATAAAGCGAGAATAATTGTTTTCTTGCAAATGTCCTCACTTAACCCCAGTTCGGAGTTATTTAGGCATTGAAAAAAGGAGCTGACGCTCCTAACATGCTGATTTTTCTCGTCTAAAAGGAATTTCAGTATGCTGAAGGAAAGTCAGCTGGTCTCTATTTTTTGCGAAATCGATGATTTTTGCAAGGAATTAGATAAAAATATGCCTCAACCGCTATTAACCAGCCCTACAAAAGGTCTTCGAGGCCCTGCTTGTTGCTTATCAGTTAGTGAAATTATGACCATTCAGGTTTTGTTCCAAATGGTTGGGTATCGAAATTTTAAAACATTTTACACTGGATTTTTGCAGATTTACTGGAAACAGTATTTCCCCAAGTCGCCTAGTTACCAGCGGTTTGTTGAGTTAACAAGCCGAGCAATTTTTCCGTTAACCTTGTTTTCTCAATGCAAATGCGGGAGAAAAACAGGCATCTATTATATCGATGGGAGTTG
>JANMFM010000240.1:0-1778 GCA_031374125.1 Bdellovibrionales bacterium | reverse complement strand
ATTTTCTAAAAGCTGTCTTGCTTCTATGGTCATATGCATAGTTTTGTGAGTGAATTCAATTTGTTCGTAAATGTGAAAACCTGCATAGGCCAATCCGAGTGACACTACTCCTAAGGCCAAAATTATTAGATTTAATTTTAGCCTGATCGGTTTCATGCCTAAGCCGCCTTCTTCGCTAGCATCTGATCGATTTGTTCGCACAATGTTTTTGGTTCAAACGGCTTTTGAATATAGCCAATAGCTCCAAGCTCTAAAACTTCTTTTATGTCGGATTCCTGAGACTTGGCGCTCAAGAAGATAACAGGGATGTGAGATAAATTTGTTATTTTTAAATTTTTAAGGACAGTCACTCCGTCCATTACGGGCATCATTCCATCCAAAAGGATAAGATCAAATTTCTCTTTCATAGCGCAATCGAGCGCATCTTTGCCGTTCGCAACAAGTACAACTTGGTGTTTACCAATTCTTTCCAAAGTGATTTTGGCGATCATTGAAATGTTTGAATCGTCTTCAGCAAGTAAGATTCTCATTATGTTTTAAGCAGCCTTTCTCAGTAAAGTTTGGTACATCCACGACCTGATCTGTTGGAGAAAGTTGTCCTTCGCTCCAAAGAAATGAGTTTTAATAATCCATTCGTTCAATTTACCTTGAGCTCCTTGCACAGAGATGACTTTTACAAAAGGAGCTTCGACGTTAAGGTCTTTGAATAAGCTTCCGGTCACTTGGAAGACATCTCCTTCTTGTGGGCAGACAGGACTTTGGAGAGTAAGACCTAACTCAGACACAGAAATAATTTTTATAGTCATATCGATTTTTGCATTTCCGTAATCATTGATCATACCCAGATCAACTTGCGGCCACTTGTTTGGTTCTTTCTTTTGTAAAAGTGATTCTACTTTCTCGAGAAAGATAATTGGATCGATGGGTTTTACGATGTAGTCATCAACGCCAAGTCTTAATGCTCTTTGCACGTCGCTTTTTGTTTTGCGGCCGGTGAGAAGAGCAACCGTCATATTTTTCCATTGAGGATGATTTCTAATCTTAAGTAAAACTTCGAAGCCCGACATCTGCGGCATGTTTGCATCAGAGATCACCATATCGAAAGAAAACTTTTCTAAATAATCGAGGGCCTGCATTCCGTTTGTGCATGGAATGACTTCGTGATTATTTTTAGCCAAAAGCTTTTGACCCATTTTTAAGATGTCGTTATCGTCATCTATTAAAAGTATTCTTGCCATATTCTGTAACTTATCGGAACTAATAGGCAAATTATGAGTTGCCGTCTAAAAATAAGACAACAATTTAGATATTATAGTGTCCCTCGCGCTAGACTAAATATAATGATAGAAAATGGGGTAATACTGGTGAACTTGTTTACAGGACCAATTGCCATTCAAACTATTGATCCTTTGAATTCAAAATAAAAAATTTAGGCAAATTAATTCTTAGCGAACATCTCTTGGAGTTCACCGGCTTGGTACATCTCCATCATGATATCGCTTCCGCCAACCAATTCTTTTTTTATGTAGAGTTGAGGAATAGTCGGCCAGTTGCCGTAAGCTTTAATTCCTTCTCTGATTTCTACATCTTCTAAAACATTCACAGTTTCAAATGGTACGTTGAGCTCTTTAAGAATAGCGATTGCTCTTGCCGAGAATCCACACATTGGAAATTCTGTTGTGCCTTTCATAAAAAGAACAATGTCAGAATTATTTAAGTAGCTCTCAATTTTTTGTTTAATTTCCGGATTCATTTGTATGTCGTTCATATAGACCTCT
>JANMFM010000195.1:0-2579 GCA_031374125.1 Bdellovibrionales bacterium | reverse complement strand
GGCCGGCGTTCACTCGGGCGATAGTATGGGAGTTTTACCTCCGCAGAGATTAAAGGACGAAACGCTCATTAAGATGGAGGAGCTGAGCAAAGCTCTCGCCGATAAGATGAATGTGATCGGCCATCTCAATTTACAATTGGCCGTTAAGAACGACGAGATTTATGTACTAGAAGCCAATCCTAGAAGTTCTAGATCAGTTCCCTTTGTTGCAAAGGCATCGATGGTTCCACTGGTGGATTTGGCGGTAAAAGCAATTTTGGGTAAAAAGCCAGATCAACAATATGATTGGAAAAAGACCAAAGAAGTGTCCGTCAAAGGCGTAGTGTTCCCATTCAATAAATTCAAACAATCCGATAGCATTCTTGGACCCGAAATGAAATCCACAGGCGAGAGCATGGGAAGGGGCGCCGATTATTCGGAAGCTCTGTTGAAAGCTTTTATTTCATCACACGTAAAGCTTCCGCAAAGTGGGGAAGTGTTTTTATCCTTAAGAGAAAAAGACAAAGAAATCATGTTGCCACTCGCCAAAGAACTCTTAGGAATGGGCTACACCATCTCCGCTACGAGAGGAACGGCGCATTTCTTGGGTGATCACGATTTACCGTGTGTGATAGTCCGAAAAGTTTTCGAAGGTCGCCCCAACTGCGTCGATAGAATCAGAACCGGCAAAGTGAGTTTCGTCATCAACACCACTTCCGGCAGAAAAGCCATCGAAGATAGCTTCTCTATTCGCAGAAGCTGCATCGATTACGCCATTCCATGCGTGACGGAAAGCGATGCCGCTGAGGCACTACTGCTAGCAATTAAGAAAGCCCGCACCGGCGAATTCGACGTAAAACCTTTGTGATTTAGTCGAAAGAAATATCCATTATTACAATTTCCGGAGGAACTCTAAAGCGAACAGGTAATATGCTGTTTCCTGTTCCACTTGTAACAAATAAGTGATGATTGTTTTCGTTTATTATCCCATATCGATAGCGCTGTTTGTATTTCGAAGGAACGATGGGCGAGCCTATAAAAGGAAAATTCACTTGTCCACCATGAGTATGTCCGGCGAGTAAAAGAGATAGGCTGGAAGGAGTTAAAGGAAAAATATCTGGGTTGTGAGTGATTCCAATCGTTGGAATTTCAAATTTTTGATTCTCCTTTATAAAATTAAAAACATTTGGATCTTCCAAAAAATCACCAAATCCAGCCAATTGAAAAGTTTGTTCTTTAAATTGAATTTTAACAATTTCATTATCAATTAAGTGTATTCCATTATTTTTTAAAGCCGCTACTACGGTGGTTTTGCCGGACCACCAGTCATGGTTACCGAGCACAGCAAATACTCCTAACGGAGGATTTAAAGATTGTAGTTCGTGGGCGCTCTTAACAAATGCTGATGCATCTGTTTGTGCTACAAAGTCCCCTAGAAATACTATGAGATCAGGATTTTGTTGTTTAAGTAAATCTACAATTTTCCGTAATCTATTTTCGTCTCCAAAGTATCTTCCTATATGTATATCGGACACTATGCCTACAGTTATGTTAGGAATTTTTATCTTGTGGGGTAGGGATAAAGAATAATTTTGAATTTTTAACGAACTTGGCTCGAGCCAAAAAGTCCATGCACTCAAAAATCCAAATGCAAAAACGAGAACTATAATTATGATTTGCTTAATTTTTTTCAACTTACTCAACTGTTCGATTATTTTGTATATAGTCTCTGTAATTAAACTCATCGTCAACCTTCAAAGA
Organism: Bdellovibrionales bacterium; assembly: GCA_031374125.1. Classification (GTDB taxonomy): domain Bacteria; phylum Bdellovibrionota; class Bdellovibrionia; order Bdellovibrionales; family JAEYZS01; genus JAEYZS01. Next base: position 839 of record JANMFM010000195.1, on the reverse strand, counting down.
AAAATTAAAACTAAGACAGCATTTTATTTTAGAGTATTAATTATTGATTCACGCATAAATTAAGGCGTATTGTTTTCCCTATATTGGTATGCGTTTTTTAATAATTTTTTACTTGACGGATTTTTTATCTCTCTAAATAGGTGCATGCTCATTTCAAAATATATAAATATTATTTTTTGTAATTTTATTATTTAAATTCATTGCAAAGGCTAATAAATCGTCTAATGTCATTTTTATTTTTCATTCTTTTGCCTTCAAAAAAATCATTAAAAAACCTGTGGTAAACTACTCAAACTTTATTAAAGGAGAGAGGTATGAACCTACAAAACAATGCACTAGTCATTCACGAGAAACTTTTGAAACTGGTAAAGCTTGAAAGAAGAATTACATCTAAAGTCTTAGATCTCTTACAAGCTATTGAAAATAATAGATCCTATCTAGAATGGGGTTACTCCAGTTTATTTGAATATCTAGTGAAAGGATTAGGTTACTCGGAATCTTTAGCTTACCAAAGAAAAGCAGCGCTTAAAATCTGTGAAGCTATTCCTGAAGTAAAACAAAAATTAGATGAAGGCTCTCTATCCTTAACTACGCTCGCTCGAGCAAATAAAGTTTTAAATACAAAAACAATCTCTGAAAAAAGAGAGTTATTACTAGAATTAGAGAATAAACCATCTTTTGAAGTTGATAAGATCTTGGGTACATCGTCGTTCTGGCACACATTTTCAAGATGAGATTTTTTAGTTATATTGGATTTACAACACATGGAGGTGATTGTGGATTTAGAAGTTTTAAAGAAAAAAGTGAGTACATACAAGGGCGAAAAAGGCCGTGTTAGT
>JANMFM010000294.1:0-5914 GCA_031374125.1 Bdellovibrionales bacterium | reverse complement strand
TTTTTTTGGAGCTTTTAAAACCAAAACTCTAAGTATAGTAGAAATCAAGCCGCTCTTTTCAGCCAAGCTAAACCCAAGCATCGCGACAAGAACGCTTCCCAATGGGGCAAAGCCTGCAAAGTTCTTTACCATATCTGTAATGATATGGTGTAGGCCATCGATAGAAAAAAGATTCACTGTATTGATAGCTTCTTTTTTAATCGGATGAATTGCCGACATTCCAGAGCTGAATGCAATCCAAGAAAGTAGGATTGTAATTCCAGTCAGTAACAAGAATAAAATCGCAGGATGAGGAAGAGCATTTCCGGCTCTCTCGATCACATCTAAAAACTTTAAAAGTTTTCCAGCAGATTTTTCGGTTATTTCGTTTAGCTTTTCGTGATTGTTTTCTTTAGTGTCTTTTTTCATAACAGAAAGCTAGCACGTCCTAATTATAAAATTCAAATAATTTTCTGAATTATTTTCAGAATTATTGAGCCAATCCGACACCAATATCACGAGGATCCGCGACGGCACGTAACGTTTCGCCCTCTTTTGACACCGCCATCACATGGCAGGGCACATGTTCAAGCTTTACGTCGTATCCCATCTTCTGAAGGTCAGCCAAAACTTTCGAACTTGGCCCCGGAGGATCAATCGTCAGCACATCGGGTTTCCATTGATGATGATATCTAATCATAGAGACAGAGTCTTTGAGTGATAGGCCGTACTCGACATAATTCAAAATAGTTTGAGCAACGCAACTGATAATTCGAGTTCCACCAGGAGCGCCTAAGCTCATAACCGCTTTTCCATCTTTTACTATGATTGTAGGAGACATACTGCTCAAAGGAGTTTTCTTGGGAGCAATGGCATTGGATGTTCCACCAATGGCGCCAAATAAATTTGCAACTCCAGGTTGAATAGAAAAGTCGTCCATCTCATTATTCATTACAATCCCAGTTCCCGGAACCACTTGTGCAGATCCAAACCAGCCATTGATAGTTTGAGTTGTGCTCACCGCATTTCCTTCTTCATCCATAATGGAGAGATGAGTGGTTTCGGTGGATTCATTGTAACTTGGGACACCAAAGCTCAATTGATCTGCTTTTCTAGATTTATCGAGCGTTACTTCTTTTCTTCTTTGCTCGTTATAATTTGGAGAAATCAATTCCTCGGTAGGGACTTTTACGAAATCTGGATCTCCCAGATACTTTGCGCGATCTGCAAAAGCAGATTGCAGTGAAGACGCCGCCAAGTGAATGGACTCTGTAGAGAGGATACCTTTCTTTTTTAGTTCATCTTTTTCTAAGAAGCTTAAAAATTGAATGACGTGAATTCCTCCTGAACTAGGAGGAGGCATTGAAATGACATCGTAATCATGAAATTTTCCCTGAACAGGTTTTCTCCACTTAACTTTATAGGCACTTAAATCTTTTTGGGTGATAAGTCCTTTTTCTTTTGCAAAAAAGCTTGTGATTTTTTTAGCCGTAGATCCTTGATAAAATTCTTTAGAACCATTCTCTGAAATCAAGCGAAGAGTCTGGGCCAAATCTTTTTGAACTAAGATATGTCCCAATGGCCAAGGATTGCCGTTGGCATCTAAGAATATTTTTTTTGCCTCCGCATCTTTTTTAAGAACTTCCATGGTGTCTTGAAGTGCCTCTGAAAGATAAGGGTAAACAGGAAATCCTTTTTCAGCGAGATCAATTGAAGGTTGCATTACGGTCTTGAGTGGTAAGGATCCAAATCTTTTATGAATTTCGATAAGGCCTGCAACCAACCCTGGAGTTGCTGAAGCTAAAATTCCTTCTTGAGAAATCTGCGTGTCTCCCTTTCCATTTCGAATGTACATATTTCTTGTGGCCATAAGAGGAGCGCGCTCTCTAAAATCTATGGCAAAAGATTTCCCATCTTTTTGTCTAAATACCATGAAGCCGCCGCCACCAATTCCTGTTGATTGAGGGCGTTCAACGGAGATCACAAAAGAAGCGGCGACAGCAGCATCAATAATATTTCCACCTTGAGTAAAGATTTCTTTGGCGGCGATACTTGCGTAACGTCCTTGAGTGGAAATTGCGAATTTCTTGCCTGTCGACTCAACAGTGGACTTGTCTTCTCTGTTATGAGTTGCAAGTATGACTTTGTTTGAAGTCTGACAGCCGAAGTTCCCTAAGCTAACAAATACAGTGCAAACAAATATGATGGTTAAAATCTTATGCATAAAAATTCCTTGTTTTTTGATCCTGCTTTATAAGTATTCAAGGATATAAAAACATATAAGTGTCCCAAATTCAAACAAAGAAGAATCAAAACCCAATCGGCAAGGTCCCAAATTCCGAATAACATTCATACATTCTAGATAGTTGTTAATATTTTTAGTTTAGCTACCCGATAATATAGATGTCGGGGATTCATCATGATGTCATTCGGTGCTTTAATATTTATTTTAATTGTCGGAATTGTAGTTTTCTCGATGGGGATCAATAACTATAACGGAATGATCAGCCTCGGAAATCAAGTTGAAAGAGCATGGTCAAATATTGATGTGATTTTAAAACAACGATTTGATGAAACTCCTCAGTTGATCCAGGTGATCGAGCAATATTGGGAATACGAAGCAGGTCTATTAGAAAAACTCGCAAAAGCACGTGCTATTTCTTTGCAGCCCAGCTTTCTTAAAAAAAGACTAAAACAGAAAATTTAATGGAAAATGAATTCGAAGTTTTGGCGAAATGAAATGCACCCTTAATCATAAATTGTTCTTGGCTGATGCCCATGAAGATCATGTGGTTGAAAAATTAAAAAGAGGTCATCATGAGAGGGTCATTGGTGGCTCTGCGCTGGTTATAATCGGTCTGGTGATGACTTTGCGATTACTTATTAGTGATGCGGCGATTGAGCAATCAATGAAAATTAAAACACAAGTTGAACAGGAGTAAAAAGAGCAAGCCTTGGCCAAAGAAAAAACAAAACAAGTGAATAACCTTCATTTGGATTTTGTCGCAGGGAACGGTCATGGTTGTGCAAAACTTGTAGATATGAAGACGGATTACAATTTAAGTTCTGCATATGTGGAATATTACACTAAATCTGCTTGCAGGCTGGGGAATCCAAATTTTTGCGAGACTTTTAAAAAATCAGTCGAGAGAACTCCTGCCTCTTCCGCGAATGGCTCTGGTTCATTGAATCTTTAAAGTGTAAAGTTTCTCCATCACTAGACCTATGTCTTGCGAAGGTTTGCATTCAAAAAATGCTGATGCAAGAATGAGACATGACAAAAAATATCTTCATCACTTTAGTAGCTTTCGTATTATTCACTCTTTCAAGCGCACATGCAGCGGTTTCACCTGTTGCTGTTGGGATAGTTCCCCCAGTTCAATTCCCAACAAAAGACTTCTCCATCACAGGCTTAAGGTTGAGTGCGCTCTGGGGGTCTCATAGGGATGTTTACGGCATAGATTTAGGTCTGATCGGTAACATCACAGCTCAGGACTTCACAGGTATTGCTCTGTCCGGTGGATTCAATAAAACGAGTGGGACTGTGACCGCGATTGGTACGCAGTTCGCAGGTATCGCCAATTGGAACAATAATAAAACTAGCGTTTATGGATTGCAATTTGCGGGTATCATAAACATGAATAAAGCCACTTCAAAAGTTGTGGGCTTAGATTTGGCATTGGTGAACCTTACAGAGCAAACAGCGATCTACGGTGTGCAAGCAGGTATTTACAATAAAGCGCGTGTAGTTTATGGTTTACAGTTAGGCCTGATCAATGAAGCTACAGATCTTCATGGAATTCAAATCGGTCTTGTTAATTTCCACCACAAAGGTCTTTTCGTAGTCTCCCCAATTATTAATATTGGATTCTAGGCTGTTCAATTTTGCGACATATTTATAATTAATTATTTTAATTATAGACCTTGATGCTGTGCTGACGACTTAAATTTGCTGGTAAAATTTACGATACTGTTATATTATTTTTGTTTAAGCTGGAGAAAATTTTATGAAACCGAGAATACTTATTGTAGAGGATGATAAATCTTTTAGGGATGCTTTAAGTGCAATTCTAGCTAGAAATTATAGCGTAACAGCGGCTGAAAACGGTAAAGTTGCTAAATCTATCTTATCCATTCAAGATGTAGACCTGGTCATTTCCGATATTCAAATGCCGTTTTTTACTGGTGTAGATCTTTTGGAGTGGATTAAGCAAACTAAACCTTGCCCCGTTATTCTTATGACAGGATTTTCTCATCTATTAGAAATGAAAAGAGCCGATGAGCTTGGAGCTGATGATTTCTTATCAAAACCTTTTAGCGATACGGAATTAAAAGAAAAAATTGAAAAAATATTGGGTGTTTTAAAACCTGTAGAAAATAAAGGGGAAGTAAAGCCGCCTGAGGTTGACTTTTTTAAAGTACCGATCGAAGATTTTGTCTCACAAAAAGAAACTTCGTGTCCTATTTACATTAAATTAAATAGCGATAAATACATAAAGATTGCTCACAAAGGCGGAAAGATTCCAGAAGAAAAGATTAATTTATTTAAAGACAAAGGAATTGCGTATTTGTATGTCACGAAAGAAGATTTTCCATCATTCGTGGGATTCACCGTTCAGATTACGAAAGCTCTTGCGGGCAATAGCAATATTAACGCTGAAAAGAAAAATCGATTTTTAAAGTACACAGGAGAGCTGTTGTCCCAGCAAATATTTTCTCCGAGTTTTGATCAAGCCTCTTGCCAACATGCCAAAGATTTTCTTCAATCCAGCTTAAATATTATTGCTGAGGATGATGAAACGGGAAGTATCCTGATGGGTTTGAATGATCACACAGACTTTCTTTATGCTCATAGCTTAGGGGTTTCAGCAATGTCAGTTTTAATAGCTAAGAAAATGGGATGGGAAAGCGGTGCTATATTATTTAAGTTGGCTTTCGCAGGCCTATTTCATGATATCGGAAAAAAAGAACTTCCAAAGAGTCTATTAGAAAAGCAAAGGTTTCAATTCACTGCTGAAGAAGTAAAGTTGTACGAAAGTCATACAGTTAGAGGAAAAGAGATATTGGACAGCCTTAAAAATGCTCCCAGCGAGTCTGTCGCCGTGGCATATGAACATCATGAAAGTGCCGTCGGAAATGGTTATCCGCGCTCTGTAGACCATTCAAAACTTCATCCATTTTCAAAAATAGTTAATGTTGCGAATGTTTTTTGTAATTATGCCATTAGAAGCTACCCAGATCAAAAAATTCTTACAGCTCAAGAGGCGATTAGTAAGATGCAAACAAACAAAGTTTTTGAAATTGATAAACAAGCCTTTCAGGCTTTGATTGGTCTTATAAAAAAACCATCAGCATAATTTAATTATTTGGAATGAATGGCTTAATTTTTTTTCTTGAGTTGATGTATTCAATAATCATTTTTCTTTCAGATTCGTTTAAAAATATAAACTCAAGTCCAAAACCAGAAGAATATTTCCTGTTATTTTGCGTACGAATCCATCTTACAATTCCAACTCCGTTGAGAGGAGCTCCATTGCCTTTAAAAGTAAGTTTAAAACTAACTTGATCATTGATATTTGGAAAGTGCGATTCTATGTTAATGAACATTCCACCACGACCAATGCTTACGGCATTGGATTCTATTGCTGTAGAGAAATTGTTGTACTGCAGTTCAACTTGTATTTCTTTATCTAATTGTAAGTACAATGAAGACGCCCATCGTTTGTCTGGGGGAGTTAAGAGTCTTTCAACTGCATCTAAAAGTGTATTTATATCGAAAGGCTTGCTGAATAAAGGGGCTTGCCCCTCGTTTAGTTGAAATTCGTAGGAAGAGTGGCGATTTGTTTCACGCAATTTCCTCGATTGAGCTGATTGTGTCAATGTGATTTTGTTCAGTCAATTTACGAAGTAAAATCCAAAGGCCGGGCAAATTCTG
>JANMFM010000293.1:0-12400 GCA_031374125.1 Bdellovibrionales bacterium | reverse complement strand
TGTATGGTGGGCCAAAAGCATTGATTACTCAACAACAAGAAGATCAAAAATACAAATCAATTTCTGGAAGAGACGAACAGTTCGTTGGAGATGTTGTGCTAGGAAGTTCTCTTAAGCTATACGATTCAAAAGCAGTGGATTTTTACTTATTGCATCAGCTGACATTACCCACGGGTCCAAAAGATGATGCTGATGATTTACTGGATTTAAATATCTTTGGAAAAACGCAATTACAGACAGTTTTATTTACTAATATCGATGTCACAAGATGGTTAGAGCTTGGAGTTGGTTTGAGTTACACTTGGGGCATTGAGAACGATATTGAAAAGCGTGTTCCTGCCTTTGAGGGTGATGATATTCCGGCGGCTTCAACCAAGGAAACTTTGGCTAAGGATCCGGGCGATGCTGTCGGTGCTCAAATTTATTCCTTAGCTAAACTCAGTGATTATTATCATCTCGGATTAGGTTATGAGATGAGCCGTCAACAGGCAGATGACTATTCTGGAAGTAGAAATTCAAGATACGATTTGTTAGAGAAAAATACAGATAAAGCATCCGGAATTGCTAAGTTCAAGTTTACATACTCGGCGGTGGATGGATTTCTGAGAGGCGAAGAAAAAATTCCTTATTCGGTAACTTATGCATTTGCGGATCATCTTTACGGAAAAAACGTTGAGCGTGAATTGACTCATGAAGTGTTGTTGAAGTTTTATTTCTAGGAGAAACCATTTGAGAAAATATTTTTGTAACATAACATTTTTATTCGCTTTATCCGCTTTGGTAATATCATGTTCTCCAAAATCAGAAAATACGGAATTCAAAGATTTGCGCAAAGTTCAGTACAGTTACGAAGCTCGTAATCAAGATAGACAAATATTTCCTGCTCCAGCAAATCAATTTAACCTTCAAAATGTTTTAGGAATTGAAAAAGCAAAATCACAAAATACACCGATTGCTGGTGACAGCGTAGAAATTTTTAGACTTGCGGAGGAAGCTCTTGAACTGGGCGATATGCACGCGGGTTTTGAGCGGAATCAATATAAAAAATTTGGTCATGATCTCTTGCGTTTGTTCTATCAATCTAAAGAAAACGCTACGCAATTTGATAAAGGCAACACAATGTATTTACCTGCTGCTTTAGGATTTGAAGGAGAGAGAATCAAGGCTATTTTTCAAGGAATCAGCACAGCCGAGAATATAAAAGGTGCTCAAAACACGTTTAAATCTCATCATATCGTTTGGCCAGTCAATCAACCCACACTACGACCGATTGAATTCATTAAAAGCATTAAGAATTATTTACTAGGAGTGGCTCCATCTTTCGAAAAAAATGGTGTGAGTCCATCGTTCGTAAAAACTTTTTCTAGTCGATTGAACAAAGACTATATCCATGCCTTGGATAATGCAGAGGTAAATCTTGCCAATGCCAATATTGGTCCGGATCAAAAATTAAAAATCAACGCAACGACAATTACTGATGTGATCAAGACCTTAAGCTTCATTCCTAAAGAAGCTATTGATACCCTAGCTCACAGTTTGTTTAAGGCCAAGCTCTATGCAGATCTCATTGAAAAGAAGCATTCTTCAGGCTCTGCTCATACTCCAAGATTGGTGAAAGTTATTGCCAGTATTTGGCTGGATTTGAATCCCCAGCAGAGAGAAAAATACATTAAGCCTGCCAACATAATGCTATACAATTCGCTTAACGATTTTTCTAATAAAATGCTTTCTTGGTTGGCGGGTAGATATGAGCTTACTGCTACAGATACAGAATTTTATTTGGGTTGGGTGACCAAGTCGATGTTCATTGATAAGTTGAATGTGAGCTGTCATCCGGATGTGCATAAAAAACTCACGGCTTGGATTCAGTTTGACCAAAGTCAAAAAACTAAATTCAGGCAAGAAAATGCAATCTTATTCAATATTTTCTCTCGTTATTCGAATGAGGAAATCAAATCTGGTATATTGAGTATTTATTCCGAAAAGGAGTTCAATGTTCCGCTGACAGATATTCTGAGTACTCCGGCAAAGAGATTCGTTTCGGAAATTCAAACAGTGTGTTTAGACTCTATTCAAATCACTTTAGATAAATCCATTAATGCATACTTGCTTACTGAGCTTGATATTCAAATCCGCAATTGGGGATCGATGATCGAGACTGTGGTGGCCGATAAAACTATAAAAAATCTCGAAGATGTTGCAGCCGCTACGGAATCCAATGATAAGTTTAAACAATTCTTTAATAAAATGGCCGGACCGGTTATGGACAATCTGCTCTTCAGTGCAGGTCCAATCAATGGAATTGAAAATTCGCGAGTACAATTATTTGTTGATTCAGAGAATCAATTCAGCACAAAAAGAACCAATTCTGTAGATTTTGAGACTGGGGCTGAAGTTTTGGGAACAAGTTTGGCTGCTCAATATCGCCGACTTTTGGGGCTTCCTGAATTTGAGAAAAAACCCGTGAACAGCAAAGAGTATTACCGCGAGGTTTTCTCTCAAATTAACAAAATGCTTTCTATGATTGGTTTTAGAACAATGGACCATGAACTGAAGCCTTCGCTTCATAAAAAATTTTCTGAAGACAGAAATGAGCACCTTAGAGAACTCGATGTTTATAAATATGAATGCAGCTCTAAGAAAGTAGAAGCTCAGAAAATTAAAAAAGAAAAATATCAAGGAGCAATTGCTCGTAATGAAAAGCCAAGTTTTGATGATTTTGTAGATCGTAGAGAGGATTGTGTAAGTTATGAAGGATATATTGACACATTATTCGCAATTCCTGATCAGTTGAAGATGAATGGACCTTTTGCTCCAGGAGAAGGAACAAGGCACTCTTCTATTGGCGCTCAATCGGAAATCATTCGTGGAGCAGCCTTTATGCTTCAGTATTTTAATGACTGGAGAGGGCCAAATGATTTTGATGCAGGAATGGGCAAGGAAACTTACAGTGATATAAGTATTTTTCCAAAGAGTGCCCTTGTGAATTTGGCGGTTGCGACTATGACAACTCCAATTCGTGGTTTGCAAAAAGAAAATTCTTCGCTGAAATTATTCAATATGATGGGAGGAGAAATTGTAGGTTGGGCTAAAAATGGAATCCCTGATCCAAGTCATAAGGATCCATCAAAACCTACGGATCCCACTCAACAGATCATTCAAGCTGCTGTGGTGGACTTATTGTCTACGGGCCCGTCTTCAATTGTCAAAACAGAAGACCTCGCAAATTTTATGGTGGCAATAGACGAATTTTTGAAGGCAACTGACGGTATTGAGCAAACACATGCTTCGGTGATCAATCCGCCTCAAAAAACTGTTAAAGAAAACATGGAGGCCATCATCAAGGGAAGAAGGCTTCTGAAGATGATGATGTTTGCTATGTCAAACTTTATGGTGACGCGTTTACAGGATAAGGATGGTGGATTTTGGTCTGAATACGACTTGGGAGCAAAACAAGTTAAGAAGTCAGAAAGATCATTAGAGGTTCAACTGGCAGTTGTTAATGCTTTGATTAGAGTTTATCAGCAATGGGGAAGCGAGGCCGCACTGGTGGCTAGTGTTGAAAGTTATTACTTTATGAACCAAAAGCTTTGGAATGAGGAAACGTCTTTCTATAGAGCGGACGAGAGCCTTACTAGCATAGAAGTTAAGCCTTACCTTTATTTAAAGGCAGTAAAGAACTTGGGTAAGATTGAACCTTATCTCAATAACTCAAATAGTGCGCTTCAAGCCAAGACTATGTTTGACTACTATTCAAAAGAATTCCTAAAATGGAATCAGTCATCAAAACCAATGTCGACTCGACTGAATTAGTTTCCTTCGAGTCCGCCTTGGCGAACTTAAATAAGGTTAGGTCTCATGAAGTACGTCGCAGCAGCAGTCGCAGGATTATTGGTTTTCTCAGGATTAATTCTTTCAACTTGTGAAAAAAGAAAAACAGATGTGTATGCGGTGGTGAATGGCTACGACGTCAAAGCCCCTGACTTTATCACTGAAGAAAATAAAAATGATGAAGAAAAAAAGATACAAGATTTGAGAGCTTTTATTCAGAAAAAAGTAATTCAAATTGAAGCAGAAAAGCTCCAAACCACCGAAGCGGAGCTTTTTAGTCTTTTTGAATCTCTCAAAACAAGAAACATCGATCCTAAAGACGTTGAAAAGATCTTTAAAGAGGAATTTAAGGACCAAACTCTAGCTGGTGGCCAGATGAAAAACATGTTGGATGCCGTTAGAGAAAAACAGTACGATTTGGCACGCAAAAGATATATCAACGAACTTTTTGAGAGATCTACAATACTTTTGGTGGATGATGACGGTGTTTTTCATTCCTACAAACCGAAGCTCAACTAAGGTCTATTTTTAGACTAAAATTCTAGCCTATTTTCAATGCATTGATGAGCGAAGTCCTCTCCAATGATATTCTAGAGATGGATAGGTTAATGTTTGTTAACCTTTCTTTATGGGAGAAGGTCTATGGCTACGTCATCTGTTGATAAAGACAGAAAATCAGAACATGCAAGTCGCACTCGTGAGCAAGCGAAAAAGCAAGAAGCTGAGTTAAAGAAGAAGCACGCAGCTGAAGTCAATAAACTTCAGAAAGTCCATGGTGAGAAAGTTCGCGAGCTTCAAAAGAGTCATGAAGAGCAATTAGAATCTGTAAGAACTCGTGGGCAAGATCAACTTTCAGAAAAAGATAAAAAATATCAAAGCCAGATAGATAAAATTAAAAATACGCATACGCAAGCTACAAAAAATTCAGCGCACAACTATGATCGTCAGGTAAGACAACTTCAAGACAATCATAAAGGGGAGCTGAATAAAACAGAACAAGTTCATGAGTCTCAATTGAATTCGCTTTCTAAAAATTATGAGAATGACACAAAGAAAAAAGAAGAAAATTTCACTAATGCAGTAGATGATATGAGAGAGGACCAATCTGATGCTTTGGAAAATCAAAAAGAAAGATTGGAATCTCGTTACACGAAAGATTCGAATATTTTAAAAGACACTCAAGATTCAAAGATCAATGACTTAACAAACCAGCTGCAAAACACTCGTGAGCAAAAAAATGCTGAGATCAAAGGTTTGAAAGTTCAAAACATGGCGGACCGTGAAGAAATGGAGGCCGACAAGTTGGGTTTGATCACCCAAGAGAGAAAAACTCAAGGCTTGCATCAAGAAAATATGCGTGATCAATACGGAAAAAATCTTGATGAATTGAGAGACAAATACTCTAGATACAACCATGAATCCAGCACTGGTCGTTCTGTAGAGTTAGAGAATATGAAGGTCATTGCTGAAGAAAGAAACAGAGAACAGGTGGGAACTCTGGAGCGTCGAATTCGTGAATTGAACACCAATAATGACAATGAAAGATTTAAGGCTACAACAGTTCACAGAGAAGAAAAAAAAGAGTACTTGAATGCGACAAAAGAAGCTTTGCAAAAAGCTGAGTTGCAAAGATCACAAGTTTACGATGCTGCCAATGCTAGGACTTCAACGGAGATCAAGGACATCACCAATAGAAGTGCTGAGACTTTAGATCGCCAAGGGAAGTACTATAAAGGTCGTATTGGCGAGATGGAGCTCAAGTATGACGAGTCTATTAATAACCAAGTAAAGACCTTAGAAATTGAAAACAAAGAAGACAAGCAAAGGTCTCTGATTCGCCAAGATAAGATGACTTATCTTATGAGTAAAGAAAAGAACGATATGGAAGGGTACTACAAAGAACTTCTAAATGAAAAAGATCGTATTCATAAAGATGATATGACAACTCAAAGAATGGCTATGCTTAAAGAAAGAAATGAAGTGGTTTCAAAGCTCGAGGGCCGGATTAGAGAAACAGATGCCAAGGGTACAGAGAAGATAAACCAGTTGGTCATGAGATATGAAAAAGAAATTGGTCTTATGAAAGATGAACATAAAATGGAAAAAAAGAGACTGACAGATAATAGCGCACGCCGCATGGATGAAATGGAGAAAACTCATAGATTCCAAATGGAAAGTGATAAAGTTTCCGCTAAGTCTCGAGAAGACCAATTGAAAGAAAAATTCGAAAGAAACATCTCTCAAATAGAAATTAAACACGATGAAGAAAAAATTAGAATGGCGACAGTTTTAAAAAGCTAGTACTTGCCCCAGCAAGTACTGTAAGCCAGATAAGACTGAAAACAAACACCATAGAAAGTAAACAACATGCTCGCTGATCGACGCGTTAAGATACTATCAACATTAGGCCCAGCTTCAAATACACCGCAGATGATTGAAAGTCTCATTCGCGCAGGCGTTAACGTCTTTAGGCTGAACTTTTCCCATTCTACTCATGAAGAACATTTCAAGGTATTTACTCATATTCGAACGCTTTCAAAAAAACTCAATGCACCCGTGACTATCCTTCAGGATTTACAAGGCCCAAAAATCCGAGTGGGTAAATTGAAAGAACCCATTCTAAACCTAGAAGATGGCAAAGAGATCACGCTGACAACGGAAGAAGTTCTAGGTGATGAAAAAAGAATTTCTATCGACTATAAAAAGCTTCACGAATTTGCTAAACCCGGAATGAAAGTTCTTTTGGATGATGGTTTGATTGAAATGGTCATCGTTTCTGTAAGAGGAAAAGACATTCATTGTAAGATTATTTTTGGAGGCGAGCTTAAAGAAAGAAAAGGCGTAAACATTCCTGGTGCTCAACTCGATATTGAGTGCATGACTGAAAAAGATTTTAGGGACTTGGAATTTGGAATTAAAAACGAAGTGGATTACATCGCTTTGAGTTTTGTTCGTCACGAAGATGATATTGTAAAATTAAGAAAAATTTTAGAAGAAAGAAATTCAAAAGCTAGAATCGTTGCAAAAATTGAAATGCTTGAAGCTTTAACTCGTCTTGAGCAAATCATTCATAAAAGCGATGCTGTTATGGTTGCCAGAGGGGACTTGGCTGTTGAAGTAGGCCAAACTCAACTCGCTCAAACTCAAAAAAGCATTATTCAATTATCCAATAGCTTAGGGAAGCCAGTAATTACTGCGACTCAAATGCTCGAAAGCATGACAAAGAATCCAAGGCCAACAAGAGCTGAGGTGACGGATGTTTCCAATGCAGTTCTAGATGGCTCAGATGCTTTGATGCTATCTGCAGAAACCGCGAGTGGAAAGTATCCTGTTCGCTGTGTGCAAACGATGCACGAAGTGATCGTGGAGGTTGAAAGAACAATCCAGCATTATTATAATTTAAATGTGAATGCAGAATTCTTAAGTGTGGCCGAAGCAATTGCTGCGAGTGCGTGTTTAACGGCGCTAAAACTCAATGCAAAAGCGATTATATGTCTTACAACATCAGGAAAGACCGCGCGTCTGATAGCTTCCTTTAGACCGAAAGCGCAGATCTTTGCAGCAACTCATGTCGTAGATGTTTTGAATAAATTAGAGCTCATTTGGGGAATTCAAACGTTAACGGTAGATCCTTATGAAAGCTCAGAAGGAGCGCTCCAGCAGATTGAGGCCATTCTTTTGAGTTTTAATCTGGTTGAGCCTGGCGACAAAATCATTTTAACACTAGGTATTCCTGTTCCAGAAAGAGGAACGACAAACTCTCTTAGAGTGCATACAGTTCAGGGCAATAATTTAAAACCAATCGAAGACTTACCATTGAGGTTTAAATAATGTCAGGAGTATCAAAGAAACTTGAAAAAGGTCAGTTGTTATTTAGAGAAGGCGATGCTTCCGATTCGATGTATGTCGTTAAAAAGGGTCGTATTTCCATCACTAAAACCAAAGGGGATTCGGAAGTTGAATTGGCGAACATGGGCCCAGGGCAAATGTTTGGAGAGATGGCTTTCTTTGACCAAAAACCAAGAAGCGCAAACGCCAGAGCAATTGCTGAATCCGAAATTATTGCCTTACCTTTTGCTAACTTAGAAGCTCACTTCAAAGCAATGCCTGAATGGCTAAAGTCTATGGTAAAAACCATCAATGAGCATCTAAGGGAAGCCAATAAGAAGATTAAAATACTAGAAAGAGCTCAAGGTGCAGACAATAAAACTTTTCCGCCTCATACGATCACTAAACTTTGTGCGATCATCGGTCTGGTGACGGAAAGATACGGCGAAAAAGATGATAAAGGTTTAGTCGTTCCAACGACTCTCCTTCGTAATTACACGATTCAGGTCTTTCAAGAGCCGACGACAAAGATGGAAAAGATGCAGCAGATTCTCCAAAGTATTGGCGTAATGACGATTGAGGATTTAGGCGAAGGGAAAAAGAAGATCACGGTTCTAAAGCATGATTTTATTATGTCGTTCATTGAATTTTATAACGACTGGTTATTTAAGGAAGAATCAAAAAGAATCTTGGTTGAAGAAAAAGACCTTCCGATTCTGAAGGCTTTATTGTTCTATGGCCGTAAACAAACGCCAGATGACAAGGGGCAGGTGAAGGTTAGTCTCAATGCCATTCAAAACGAATCGATGAAAGACCTCGGATATGTAGTTTCATTGAACGATTATGCCTCAGTCATTGATAAAAAGCTTGTCGGCGAAAAATCATCAGAAAAAGATGGCGTAGCTATCAGTTATGACTTCAAAATACTAGATCGCATATTCCCTTTTTGGGAACTCATTTACATTATAGATAAGTACGATCGATCCAAATAGGGCCCAAATCCAAAAGCGACTAAGCTCCTTTGGGTAAGTGGTCCCACTGATCCCATAATATTTACAATAGTCCTTTATTTTTAGCATTTTAACGCGAAAAGCTATATAGTGCACTTCATCTGAAATTGATAAGAAAAACTCACATTCAAAAATCTATAAGGGACTACCTGTGAACCAAACAATAACTTTCTCTGATCTAGGATTAAATCCTGAACTTGTAAAACACTTGCTGACAATGCAGTTTACAACTCCAACACCAATTCAAGTGAACACCATTCCAAAACTTTTAAAATCGAAAGATGATTTCGTAGGTCTTGCTCCGACAGGAACAGGAAAGACAGCAGCATTTGGATTGCCTCTAATCGAAAAGATTGATGCAAACAAAAATGCAATTCAAGCATTGGTATTGAGCCCAACAAGAGAATTGGCTCAGCAGGTATCACTTCAATTACAAAACTTCGGTCGTCAAAAAAATATAAAAGTTGTAACTGTATATGGTGGCGCTAGCTACTCGACACAATTGAGTGGTCTAAAAAGAGGAGCGCACATCGTTGTTGCAACTCCAGGCAGACTAGTTGATTTCATCGAGAAAAAAGCATTGTCACTAGCTAACGTACAAGTGGTTGTGCTTGATGAAGCTGATGAAATGGTTTCTCGTGGATTTAAAGATGATTTAGAGTTCATCTTGGAAGCAACTAAAGGACAAGAGACACACCCCCAAACATGGTTGTTCTCAGCAACAATGAGCTCCCAAGTTTCAAAAATTGCTAATAGCTATTTAAAAGTAACTGAAACAACTGAAATCAAAAAAGAAGATCAAATCAATAGCAACGTTAAACAAATGTACATTGCTGTTCCAGAAAGAGATAAAGCAGAAGTTTTAACTCGTATTCTTCAAGCTGACGATAATTTCTACGGGCTTATTTTTTGTGAAATGAAATCTCAGGTTTCAACTCTTACAAGAATTCTTACTGAAAGAGGATTCGCAGCAGAAGCGATCCATGGCGATAGAACTCAACAAGAAAGAGAAACTACACTTGCAAGATTTAGAAAGCGCGCTGTAAGAATTCTAGTTGCAACTGACGTTGCAGCTAGAGGACTCGACATTAAGGAGTTAACTCACGTAATCAACTATACTATGCCGTGGGTTGTAGACACTTATACTCATAGAATCGGAAGAACTGGAAGAAACGGTGAATCTGGAACTGTAATCAACATCATTTCTAATCAAGAAGTGAGAGACATGCACAGAATCCAAGGCCAATTGAAAGTTCAAATGGAAAAATTAGAAATTCCATCTGGTCAAAAATTAGCTCTACAAAAAATCGCAAGCATTCAAGAAAACTTGGTGAAGGCGACTGAAAACGAATTCTTATTCAATAAAGCTTTAAAAATGGTTGAAGATTCAGTCTCTGCAATCAAAGAAAAAACTCCTAACGAAATTTTAGCGGCAATGTTGATTGCTGATTATAGCGATTTATTATTCCAAAAAGACATTCAGCCATTAACTCTTGGTGCTGGTAACCGTGGAAGCGGAACTGGTGGCGGAGTGAGCAGATCAAGACGCGGCGGCGGTGGCGGCGGAAGATACGGAAGACGTGACGACCGTGGCGAGGGCGGCGGACGTGGATACGGAAGACGAGATGATCGCGGCGGTGGATACAAGGCTGACGTGAGAGACGATCGCGGTGAGAGATCCGAGCGTAGAGGTCCAAGAGCTGATCGTACGGATAGACCGGAGCGCAGTGAAAGGCCTGTGAGAGCAGCAAGTACTGACAGAGGTGATAAAGCAGAACGCCCTGAGCGCAAACCGCGTAAAGAAGGTGACAGATCTTCTTTCGGTGGTGCACGTAAGCCTCGCAGCGCAAGTACAAGCAGCGAACGCAGACCACGTAGATAATAATTTAATTTAAGATTCTTTATCAAGAAAGCCTCGGCTCAAGCTGGGGCTTTTTTTTACCCTACATTTACATCGCGCTGCGCTCCGAATTCATAAAGCTACATTTTAATTTTTAAATTTTATTAAATCTTTTGAGTTCGTAAAATTTGAGGAGGATAATGATCATATTGGTGGTGGTATGAAATCAGATGATTGCGAAAATTGCTCTAGCTTTTCAAATTCGCATTTTTGTAACCTTAAGCAAAAGAATTTGCATTCTTTGAATACAAACAAAAAGCACATTACTTTTAAAAAACGCGAAATTATTTTTCGTGAAGGTGATAGTCCTCAAGGTCTTTACTGTATTGCCAGTGGAATGGTAAGATTAAATCACATAGATGAAGAAGGAAATGAGATTATACTGAGGCTTTACAAGGCTGGTGATATCCTTGGTTACCGTGCTTTATTCGCGGAAGAAAAATACCATGCTACAGCTGTCGTACAGGAAGATTGCGAAATCTGCTTCATACCTCAAAATATTGTCAAAGAACTTATGGCTGTTGAGCCGGAACTTGCCTGGAGTTTTTTAAAACAAGTTTCTAAAGAAGTTCACAATATGGAAGATAGAATGACCTCAATTATATCGAAGCCAGTTCAGAGTAGAGTAGCTGAGGCGTTAATCTATTTTAAAAATGAATTACCGGCGTCAAAATGGACTCGTAGAGACATCGCTGAATGGATCGGAACAACTCCTGAGACAGTTATGAGAGCACTTGCTCAATTCGAAGATAAAGGATTTATTTTTCAAGAAGGCCGATCAATCCGTATTGCTGATGATGGTGCTATATCTAAAATTGCTCAAGAATATTAATAAAAGAATGCTAATAAAAGTTTAAAACATGATCTAGATCATATTTTAAACTTTGGACTCCGTTAGACTTGAGAGTGCCGCTCTTATCTGAAGTTTATCTAAAATAGGTCCACCACTTGTTTTTAGTATCTATCAGGTAGGAGGTGGCATTTAAATTGGTGGAAATTGAAAACTGAAAATAAGTATCTTATTCATGTTAGTGGCATCACTTGTAGTGCATGCATTCAGAAGTTAGAAAATCTTTCTAACTACGATCACAAAGTAAAGTCTGCACATGTCCATTTTGGTCAGTCATTGATAGAGATTCAAACTCATGAAGAAACCAGTTCAAACGATATTGTTGATTGCATTAAGAAGCTGGGTTTCAGAGCAGAATTTCTAGAAGACAAAGCTGAAATTTTTGAAGCTAATAAAAGGTCCAATAGAGAACAACTAAGTAAGTTAGGTGTTGCTGGTTTTTGTGCTGGAAATATTATGCTGGCCACAGTGCCGTTGTATTCGGGAGTGGAGATAGAGTACAGGAAATATTTTGCTTATATAGCTTTTGCTTTATTTTTACCGATAGTTTTTTATTCGGCGCAGGATTTTTATAAGAATGCATGGCGTTCTTTTAAGACAAAGTCTTTGAATATTGATTTACCAATCACCGTGGCACTTCTTGCTGGATTTGCATTTTCTACTTGGAATCTTTTAAAAGCTGAATATGACTACCTCTATTATGATTCTACAGCGAGCTTTATATTTCTTATTTTATCTGCTCGCTATCTTTTAAATAAACTTCAACAAAATTTTATTGCTACATATTCTGATGCAGATTTTGGATTGAGTCAGTTGTATCAATTGGTTCACTCAAAAGAATCAAAGAAAAAGGAGTCACTTTTAGTTGGAGATAAGCTTAACCTGGTAAAGGGACAAACTTTACCCGTGAAATCGAGAATAGTTGTCCAATTTTCTGATTGGAATTTATCTCTAATCTCGGGTGAGAGTCATCCAAAAAAC
>JANMFM010000170.1:0-4899 GCA_031374125.1 Bdellovibrionales bacterium | reverse complement strand
TTTTCTTCTGGCAATGGATTGGTGTTATAACTCCAGGCCTGAGCAGGGTCCAAGATAAGTTTTTTAAAGTCAGCATTATTAAAAAGCTCTTGAGTGGCTCTAATTTGCTGAAAATAAAAGTTTTTCAGAAAGTCTTTAGCGCTTCCACCTCTTTGCTTAGCTCTCATGAGTTTGTGATAGGCGCTTTCTTTATAGGCGTAGATAGTGTCCGACATTTCGGAGTATTCCATATGCAGAATACTTGATGGGTCAGCTTTAAATATAATTTTAATCTGTTTGGCAGTTTTTTCTTCTTCTCTTATGTCATCTGCGGAAATTATCGAAGATAAGCCATTATCAGAATATTGAGAAAAATCACTGTAAGACATAGTGGCTTCTTCCGGGATATCTCCAATGGCAGCAGCTTGATTCGGCCCCTTCCACGTAGTATCTATATTTTGAAATTGATTTTCAAAGATGCCTTCTCGTTTTGTCTGTCTAAAGATTGTCGAAAAAATCCCACTAGGATTAAAGGTTTTTGAGTTTACAATTGTCTTTCTATTACTCGGAGAACCTGAAGCAATAAAATTTTCCGTAGTAAGTTTTGAATCTACTCCTAAGTTGTTTAGAGCCATGAGCAGAAGCGCTTCGGGTTTAAATATTTTAGCGCCGGGTCTCGGAGCAACTTTTCCAGAAACTGTAAAAAATATTTCGTTTTGGTTATACACTACCGCCTCAATGTGATCTGTGTATGTAACCACACCAAGAGCATGCCCATCGGTGAATTTAGGTTCTAGCTCTTGCAGGATAGCAATAAAGAGCATGGTTTGGGCGACACAGTTGCCACCCCAGCCGATTAGGGTGCTAGTCAAATTGGGGTAATCCCTTTTGTATTTTTTTAAATAACCTTCGATTACGGTTTTTCTAATTTCATTGAGTTCATTTTTTCCAACTTTTGAAGTGTATTTATGGAAGATGGTGTTTTTAAGATCGGCCAATTTTCCTTGCATAAAATCTGCCGCCAGAAGATCCGTCGCAGCTCTTTTGTCGATAGATTGGTATTTTTCCATGGCTAAGAATATTTCAGCGTAATTAGGCTTGGCTTGTCGATTGAATACGGAAAGAATTTTATTCGACAATTGTTCTTTATTTAAAAATTTAAAATTGGATTTGAAATTCAATACATAAGCGTCAGTGGAATCATGCATTTCTTGCGCTGATTCCCAAAAAGAAGCCAAGGCAAAAGAAATGGAATCAAAATTATTTTTAGGAATTTCGTTACTGGCGCTAGAGTTGTAACCCCAGAAGATCACCCCTGCGTGCAGAGCGGCCGATCCAGCCATTGTGATTTGAATAGGGTTCATTCTCTTAAGATACGGATTAGCGATTTTAGCCGCAGCATGAATAGATCGGGATTTAAGTAAAGCTAAAGTGGTGCGCAATCTCGAAGTCGCTTTATACACTTTCGCCAATTTTTCCACTTTGCTTGGAGCACCTAGAATTGCACTTCCGGGAACTAATAAATCTTTTACGAGCACGGCGATTTGTACGCCATTTTGAAAGGGAACTCCTTCAATGATGATTTTTGCAAGCCTGCGAATCTCGGCGTTCTCTACATTTTTAAATGGGGTAGCGATGGCGGTGGCCAAAAGATAATCAAAAGAATTTGCCAGCACCAACATATTGGTGGTGTGCAATACTTCAATGATGCGTTTTTCTAGATTGGATTCTTTCTCGGAGGCAATGACCGACTGTAGAGCACCATTCTTCATTTCGCCCAGATTGATGGGATTGGCTTTCGGTAAGTTTTCCCAAATAAAATAATATTTGCTCAAATACCCTGGGGTATTTTTAATGGCATTAAAAATTTCTTCCGAGGATTTATATTCTCCGCTGTCGATCATTTCACCCCAAGTATTTAAAAAAGTGAGAATGTACTGTTTATGGGCTAAATATTTAATTCTGTATTTTTCATCACCTTCGTTAAAATAAGAATTAAAGAAAGCGGTAGCGAGTGTGTGGGTGAATTGGAGATTGTTGATGTGGTCACTGGATTCGGCGTACGACGAAATGGGTTTAGCGATAAAGGCTAAACAAAGAGCGAAAACTAAAATCATTTTTTTTGATAAGGACATCATAGATATAACATATTCAATTTACATGCCTTTATTTCATATTAGAGGCTCAATATACGAGTCTAGAGAGAGATAAACTACGCCGGCCAAGATCGGTGACAATTAGAGGCATAAACCTGTCTATACCTACGTCACGTTTTTCTAATTGGCAACAATTTGACTAAGGTTCGAGGTCATCCTCAATTAAAATAAAAGGATGTGGAAAAAAATCTTCTTTGTGACGTTATTACTGATAACCGTTGCAGCTATTTATTTTAATAAATCTGAAAATCTAAATCTAAGTTCCACTTCAGATACGACTGGTCATAAAACCACTAAGGATATGGGAAATATGACCTGCTATTTTAGCAATGGCAACATAACTCGTATATCTGGTCAATTCAACCCGGCTACTCCATGGCAAGTTGATCGAAAATTTTTATTGATTGAATATGAAAATGAACAAGCGGTAAATATTGATCTTAAAGCTAAAATTCCTGATTGCTTGTATGGACCTTCTGAACTGGGACCTGAGGGTGATAAATATTGCAATATTACTCAGCAGTCCCGAATTAAAAAAATCCCATTTCCTAAAGACAAAATCCCTAACCATGATATTCACACAAAACAATATAGCCTGAGAGGAGGAGCTAAAGACATCAGTGGATCGTGGAAAAATTATTCATCAAAAGTAAGGACAATTCTCGAAGAAATAAATATTAGCATCACAGACGAGGGAGTTTTCTATAGTAGGTCCAATGAAATCATCTCTGCTAGAAACCTTCCAATCAGAGTAACCACAGGATACAGAAAAATAGGCGACGATCCAGGTTTTGATGCTTTAATTAAAAATTTTATTTTTTCCGCAAATGACGACAAAGAATTTTGCCATATACCAATTGGCGAACCTTTAACAAAAAAATCATGCTTTATAGGTGGACGGATATTCAGTGATGGGTACACGTACCACTTTTATAAACGAGGAAAAGTGCCTTGTGGTCAAGTGTGCGATACACCAAGAAAAAGAAAATGTTCTAGTGGAACGCTAGAGGGACCTGCAGAATATCAGTATACCAGTTGCAGTATTGAGAGCTGTTCAAAGGGTGACTCAAAATAACGTCTCATATTGAGATAAAATTCTTTACAAACTGTTAATATATTCTTCATCATAGTAAATAAGGGCGAAGATCAGATCTAGGGAGAATAGTATAAAAACCCCCAGGACCTAAGTCTAAACTCACGCATTAAATACTAAAAGTTTAATCAATTTATGTCGATGATTTGAAAATGAAAACTTTTATTTCTTTTCTATTATTTTTATCATTTCACTTATCATTTTTAAATGCCTTTGCTTCAATGGTGTCGATTGCCGATGATCTCGCATCTCGTGAAGAGGATTTGGTCCCGGGAGTTTTTAGGAGTTCAGAAAAAGTAGTAGCTGAGTATATTTCTCAAGCTCAATCCGCCGAAAAAATAGTTTGTAAAACGGACAGCGAATTCCATCGCTTGAGTGCCCAAAACATTTGGGCAGAAATACAGGCCGCAGCAAAAATTCAAAAGCTTACAACTCAAAAATTTGCCGAAACGTGCAGTTCATTGAAGCAGAATAATATGGGGCTTTGCCAAGAAACTCCAATGGCGTTACTCAATCATTATAAAAATATTCAAGAGTGCATTTATGCGCGAGTAGAAGAGCGAACTCCGGTACTCACGCAAAAATTGGGCAAAAGAAAAATATTATCTTGTTCTTCAAAATCTAATTTTGATGTTTCTGAAGCAAAAAAATTCTTAAATGAGAATGTATATTATGTAAACCCTAATTATGCGACGTTTTCTTTTGAAGACATTCGTCAATTGGAGGAGCTAGACAATACACTATGCAAAGTGGGTACGAAAGCGACAGACCTGAAAGTCACCCTTATTGGAAATGCATTTACAAAATGTATTGCTCCCAATCCAATTTTTGCAAAATGCTTAAAAAGCATGTGCGCAAAAATTGATGGCTCTTGTGTAACCAAGCACAAGAGTTCGTGCCTAGAAAAATTAGATGATCTAGAGAAAGATTTCGCTCGAGAACAAATAAATAAATGTTATTGGGGAGAAGTTGCAAATCCTTCTGATCTTAAAACTAAATCTCTAAACGAACAGTGTAGAAAAGGCAAAAATTTTGCAAAACTAGATGCAAGTATCAACGAAGTAAAGCCAAGTATCATGGGAACATGTAATCGCTCTGTCCGAGGCTGTATTGCATCCGTAAATAATGCGTTCGAGTTAAATCAAAGTGGTTCTATCTGCATTTTAAATAAAATCAATTCGAGTTCAAGTAGCTCTGGTGCTGCTTCAAAATAACGTCTCATATTGAGATAAAATTTTTTAGAAACTGTTGATATATTTTTCATCAGCAGTAAAAAATGATTTATTTTCAGAACCTTAGCACGGATCGCCTCAGATTACGCCGATAAGTATATATCAAAGAAAATAACATCTTATGGAGTAATTATATGAGTTCAAAAATTCTACTGGTAGGCAGCGACGCAGAAGCAACAAGAGAAGTTAGAAATCTTTTAACATTGAATAAACTCTATAAAGTTATTCAAGCTGCTGACGGTCATGAAGCTGTTAGAAAATTATCGCAAGATAAGATGAATCTTATTATGTGCGATATGGATGTTCTTACAGAAGAAAAAATGAACGTTGTAAAAAACTTTAGAGGTTTGGGTTATGGATGTCCAGTTATAATGTTGTCGCGTGCAATTGCTCCAAAGGCTCTTGAGCTCCTAAAAACATTTCCAAAATCTGTAATCAT
>JANMFM010000159.1:0-3547 GCA_031374125.1 Bdellovibrionales bacterium | reverse complement strand
ATCCGGGCTGACTTAGGTCGAGTTGAAGTTGAGATTGGGTGAGGGTTTGTCTCTCTGTGTGATTCAAGAACACTTCCTCTTTTACGTAATCAGATTCATGGGTGTGAATAACAAAGAAAGAATTGTCTGGGTATTTGTGCTTCAGAATAAGCATCGCTTTGTAAATCAATTCTAAGTTCTTAGGATCATCATCAGACATTCCAAATCTATGATGGGGATTTACGCCATACGTCTTCATTGCCATCTCTACGGACTCAATCACAGCTCGGAGTTTTAATTCTGCCGTCGACATCATCTTACCACCGGTGAGTTGATTTTGAGTTTCTGGATGGCTTACTGGATAGAGACTGAGATAATTAGGTTCAAACGGCAAATGACCGTCCCTCACAAAAAGTTTAATTCCTTCTTTGATCGTTTCCGGAGCATGACCTCTTGCCGTAATGAGTGACATTGGTCTTTGATTGAAAGCGGCGTGATAGAAACACTGCCAGGATGGACCTTTCCAATCAAATTCAGGTTTTACAATCGCCGTTTGTAAGTCTTCACAGAAGGATCTTAAGTTCAAAGGCTTGTCTTCATCTCTAAATCTTCTAAAGGAACCCGTCGCGTCCGTCGGATCAATGATATAGTCTTTGTAGATTCCAGATTTTCCGATTTCAGATAGATGTTTTGCAAAGTCACCAGATGATAATGCAATTTCAGCATTTGTCTTTTTATGGAAAACATAAATGGGAGTTCCTAGAAAGAAAACATTGTCGTCGAGATCGAAAAAATAAAAGCTGCGACCACCCTTTTCAAAGTTGCGGTCCGGCTCTTGGGCGCGCGTGATCCCGAGCTCAAGTTGGCTCTTTCTCTGGGCTTTTTTCTGTGCTTCTCTAAAGTTATAATCGTTTGAATTAGTCATATGCGTGTTGCGTCATAATACGGAAATCCCTTGGGAATATCAAGGGTTAAATGAAGATTGAGGAGGGAAATTAAGATGAACGGTCGAAAGCATTTGAAGAGACGGAATTAAACTAAAAGCAGTTTATACTCTCGCGGCCGAGCATAAATCATTTGAATTACTGAACTTTATCGGCCTTGAGGTCGACCGTTCATCTTAATTTCCCTCCTCAATTCACTTTCGGCTGTTCACTTTTCAAACTCTCTTCTGAGTTTTCGCCTTTGAGGTAATCTTCTTTTTAGCGACCACCGGAGCTTTAGAGGCCTTGGCCTTCTTCGAAGCACCCCTCGCAATCACCTTTGTGACCTGCAAATCCACCTTATTGATCGGAGATTTTTTACTAGAAATCTTTTTCGCTTTCTTACCTTTACCGCCGGACTTTGAGCCGCCTTTAGATTCTCCAAGCAGTTCAATTGCTTTTTCCATCGTAAAGTCTTCTGGTTTCTGTCCCTCAGGAAGCGAAACATTCTTCTTGCCCCACTTAATGTATGGGCCATATTTTCCAGTCATGATTTGCAACTTATCACCCTCGTGCTCACCGAGTTCTTTGATCACTGATGATCCTCGGCCGCCTCTGCCCTTTTTCGGTTGCGCTAGCATTTCGAGAGCTTTATTTAAATCCACCGCAAAGAAATCTTCTGTCTTAGGAATAGATCTGTAATCACCATCGCAAACAATGTAAGGACCAAATCTTCCGATACCAAGCTTGATGTCTTTTTGAGACTCCGTATGTTGTCCCAAAGTTTTTGGAAGACTTAAGAACAACAAGGCTTTTTCCATATCCACAGTGTCCATGGGGATATGCGGAGGAATAGAGGTTCTCTTTGGTTTTTTCTCTGGGTCCTTATTGTCTTCATTGTCACCAAGTTGTACGTAAGGACCATATCTTCCGGTGAGAACATAAATTGGTAATCCAGTTTTAGGATCTTTACCTAGAGAGTCTGCGCCATTGATTTTTTGATCGATCAACTCATTAGCAAATGCTTCCGTAATTTCAGATGGCGGACGACTTTCTGGAAGAGAGGCACACTGTTCTTCTTTTCCATTCTTGCGGCAAACGTATGCTCCATATCTACCTACTCTAAAGCTCAACATCTCTAGGCCTTGAACGTTCATTGAGCGAGCTTCGTCTGCATCTATGATTTTTTCTTGTTTTTCAACCATGCTTCTCAAACCTGTTTTACCCATGTAAATGGATTTCAGGTAAGTCACCCAGTCTAAATTTCCTTCTGCAATCTCATCGAGATTTTCTTCCATCCCTGCCGTAAACTTTAAATCCACGTACTCGGGAAAATAATTAGAAAGTAATTTTGAAACAATAAGTGCCGTAAATGTTGGAATTAAAGTGTTACCCTGACGAGACACATAACCGCGATCCACAATCGTGCTGATGGTGGAAGCATATGTTGATGGTCTTCCGATGCCTTCTTTTTCTAGAACCTGAATCAATCCCGCTTCCGTAAATCTTGATGGCGGCTTTGTTTCGTGTTCTGTTTTTTTGGAAGAAACGATATCAATCATCTCCCCGGCTTTTAAAACTGGTAATGTTTCTTCTTCTTGATTTTGATCATCGGTCGCTTCTTCGTAAACTTTTAGGAAACCTTGAAACTCAATCACAGTTCCAGAAGATGAGAAAATGCTTTTCTCGTGTGAAAGTTTAATTTGAACTTGTCTCTGTTGGGAGTTCGCCATTTGGCAAGCGAGCGTTCTTTTCCAGATCAAATCGTAAAGCTTGTATGCATCCCCAGATAATCCGCTCTCATCGGGATCAACGAACTTGCTCCCTGAAGGTCTGATCGCTTCATGGGCTTCTTGGGCACCTTTTACTTTTTTGGCTTTGAAAGTTCTAACTTCTTTGGACAAGAATTTATCGCCATAAAGTTTTTTAACGCTATCGCGCGCAGCCTTGATTGCTTGCTCAGAAAGATTTACGGAATCGGTTCTCATGTAAGTGATGAAACCTTTTTCATAAAGCTCTTGCGCTGTTCTCATTGTCTGTCTTGATGGCCAGCCGAATTTTCTCGAAGCATCCTGTTGAAGTGAAGATGTAATGAACGGAGCGTACGGTTCACGGCTGATTGGTCTTTCATCGACGCTCTCTACTTTTAATTTTTTGCCTTTAAGACCATCCACGATTTTTTGTGCGGTCTTATCATCAAGGACTAAGATTTGAGATTGTTTGTCTTTTGGTACTTCGCCCGTTTCTTGATCAAAGTCTTTTCCGGTAGCAATTCTTTTTCCGTCAAATTGTGAGAGCTTTGATGTAAAATTTTGTTTCGCCTTTTCAAGTTCGTTCTCTACTCCACAGTAAAGAGCTTTTTTGAATTTGAATCTTGAAAGTTCTCTCTCCGAGACCAGCCTCAATGCCACCGATTGAACGCGGCCCGCAGACAAGCCGTAAGCTACCTTTTTCCAGATGAGTGGTGATAGAGAAAAGCCCACCAAACGATCTAGAATTCTACGCGCCTCTTGAGCACGAACTAAGTTGTCATCAATCTTTCTAGTGTTTTTAAGTGAAGCTTGGATGGCCTCCTCTGTGATCTCGTGGAACACCATGCGCTTAACGGGAATTTTTGGTTTTAGCACTTCTAACAAGTGCCAAGA
>JANMFM010000030.1:0-2309 GCA_031374125.1 Bdellovibrionales bacterium | reverse complement strand
AAAGATACGTTCGATAAAACGACTTCCTCGCTCTGATTGAGTGCCAAACGTTAATTTTTTAGAAATAACTAAAGGTCTCAACTGTCGCTCTGCATGATTATTGGTTGGAGGGACATGAGGAATATCAAAAAAACTCCATAGGCTACCTACAGAATCCCAAATATTAGAGCATGTCCTGGCTGTTGTTTTATGAGCACACTGGGTTCCATTGCGTAAGTGTCGAAGTAATTTTGTTTTAAGACGCCGGAGCCTTTTGTTTTGTTTCTTAAGAAATGTGCTATTTGAGTCATATTCAGTTTTCCAAAAAATAAAAAGAGATTCATAGGCTTTAAGTAGTTTTTTACCGATCCTCCCTGCAGCACCTGAACGTTCTGATATTTTCTGAAAATCTCTTTTTAAGTGAGCCCAACACAGTTGGCGATTATGGTCTGGTAAATAGTTGTATGCGGAGTAACGATCTGTCACATATACATGGTCTCGATGATCCCCAATTAATGATTTAGCAACTTTTCTTCCACGAGAACGCTCTAATTTAAAATAGGTATGCTCTTGCGTGGTCATAATCCATGCCCAGCCATTATGATTACATTCTTTATGGCCTGTTTCGTCTAAATGAATCACACGAGTTGCCTGAATTTGAGTCTTGATGTCTTCATGAGCGGGCTGCAATGATTGGCTTACTGTATATTCTATGTTTGAGACACTACCCAAGCAAATAGGCATTTGATAAACATCAGCAAACCACGCAGAAACTAAGCGTTTGCTTAATCGATATTTACTCGTTAAAAGACTTACCATCGCTTGCGCTCTAGGTCCAAATCCTTTCCGGCCTACCTCTGAGGCCAACGTTCCTTGATAACGCCGTCGACATAGCTTACAACATCCAGTTTGTAACTGATATTCAATCACCTCATAACATGGTTTTGGTAACTCAAACACTTGGTGACGCTCAAATTCATTCGCAATTTGTAGCGCATGTCCACATTCGCAATGGCTTGGAGGAGGACACACTATCACTTGATCAACTTCTTCTACATTAATCAGTACACGTTGGTGGGCTTTGTGTCCCGGTTGGGCCCCCGACTACGGTTGCTCTTGGGCTTGGTTTGCTTTTTCTTTTTCAAATCTTTAGAGGGAGGAAGTGATGAATTTTTTGAGTTCGTGTTCAACTGTTCTTTTAAGCGCGTATTTTCTTCTTTAAGCTCAACGATGATTGCCGCTAAATGACCTATCGTCTCTAACGCTTCTTCTAAGCTTTTTGGCTTTAAATTTATTTTTGATAAATCACTCATAAAACAACAACCAATTCCTTTTGGTACTTTATAGCAACTTTTTATGCGAATGAGGAGCCTTTTTGTCAGAAAATTTTCTTTTTAAAACAATGGCCGTGAACGGTTACTTTTTTATCGTTTATTAATAACCAAACCTTTTCGCAGAAATTTTTTTCTATATTTAACAATGTCATAAACCTCACAGTGCGAATAGGTATCAACATAGCAATTGAAATGTTCGCAGCTGTTATTTACGTCGTAACGGGTATTTCTCTGGCAGAGAGTTTTTATGCAGTACTTGCAAGCATTATCCCTAATCAACAAAAACAATTTTTGCCTGTTACTAGTCCAGTAGAAAATGAACAGTGTGTAAACTATCAGGAGGAAGAGCATTCTCACCGATTTTTTGCAAACTCAGACTCCCCTTCAGATAATCTACATAATAGTGAAGATGTATGGTTAAACGAATTTTTGAACACTCTTTCTGTTTATGATGTGCATTTATTATCTCGAGTACAGATTTAACAAGCCAAAGAACAGCCCCTATTAGGTTTTGTCGCAAAAATAATTTCACACTCAAAACGAGTCAATTTTTGGCGAGTTTATGCTGCGAGCCGGAAGAACTGTTCAAAAATAGCTTCATTGGCAGATTGGTCATGCTGCCTTTTTATGAGCATGTGATGTAACTCAATGCCTGTTAAAGTAGCATCGGCCGAGTAAAACGCTTTAAAGCCCTTCATTTGCTTGGTGATTTTTTTAATGAATCGATGGTCTTGTTGCGCGATGTTATTGAGATATTTGATTTGTCTCAGAGTAAGTTGGACGAACAGCCCACCCAGCATAAACAGCAGCGCCAAGTGTAAATTAATCGTATCAATTCCAGCTTTATTAGCCCCACTTTTATCCATCGTCACCTTGTCTGGCAAGCCATTAGAACCAATGGCCTTCTCAAAAAATGCACGTGCAGCTGGCTCATCGCGCTTTTCAGACAACATAAAATATACGGTCTTTCCTTCCTTGTCTACTGCTCGATACAAA
>JANMFM010000058.1:0-1610 GCA_031374125.1 Bdellovibrionales bacterium | reverse complement strand
AAAAAGAATGGTTTTATCTCTAGGAATGGCTTTCAAAATTTTCTCAGCATTGGAAGAGGTGCATATGACATCAGAGATCGACTTTACTTCAGCACTTGAGTTGATGTAGGTCATCATCACAGAATTTGGATGAGCATCCTTCCAGGCCTTGTATTTGGAAAAAGGAGAAGATGTGACTAGTGAACAACCCGCCTTTAAATCTGGAACAATTACTTTCTTATCAGGAGAAAGGATTTTTACGCTTTCACCCATGAAAACCACGCCCGCCAGAAGAACAACCTTTGCATCGCTATTCATCCCTGTCTCAGCCAAAAAATAACTATCACCCACATGATCTGCAAGTTCTTGAATTTCTCCATCCTCATAGAAGTGCGCTAAGATCAAGGCACCCTTTTCTTTTTTGAGATTTAAAATTTCTTCTCTGATATCTAACATGGTTTGCCCACAATCTTAATTAGGCTAATTAGGCTTCGTTTCCTTTTAGGATGGTGACGATTTTTTTAGCGATAGTTACAAATGTTTCTTCTACACCGTCTCCAGTTGAAGCCACAGCTTCAAAGTCAGGAGAGTTGTAAAGGTTGAGTGCGTATCTTAACTCCTGAATTGGAACTGCGTTCGTAAGATCTCTCTTATTGTATTGAATGACAAGTGGAACTTTTTCAATGTCATAGCCTTGCTGCTTTAGATTTGTTTTGAGATTTTTGATGGATTCAATGTTCTCTTCCATGCGCTCTTTTTGGGAGTCCGCTACAAAAACAATGCCATCCAAACCTTTCAAGATAAGCTTTCTCGAGGCATCGTAAACCACTTGTCCTGGAACAGTGTAAATATGAAATCTAGTTTTATAGCCATTGATATCGCCCACATTCAGAGGCAAAAAATCAAAGAACAAAGTTCTCTCATTATTTGTATTGAGAGTGATGAGTTTATTTTTTTGTTCGGTTTGAGTCTTATGGTAAATCCATTGTACATTTGTAGTTTTTCCGCCCAGAGAAGGGCCGTAATAAACTATCTTACAATGAATTTCTTTGGCTTTTTTATTGATGAACGACATTAAAGCTCCACGCGATTCTCAATGGCTTTACCCAAAGTTCTTTTATCAATGTAATCAATATCGGAACCAAAAGGAACTCCGTAAGCAAGTCTGGTCGCTTTCACTTCTTTGGCATGCAGAAGTTTTGTGAGATAGAGTGCTGTCGTGTCGCCCTCGATATCTGCATCTAAAGCCAAGATCACCTCTTGGATTTTAGTAGGAGATTTGTCGATTCTTTCCATCAATTCTCGGATCTTCAAATGATCGGGTTGGACACCTTCAAGAGGAGCAATCGTTCCGTGAAGAACGTGATAAAGACCATGGAAAGATTGTGAGGATTCAATTTTCATGATGTCGAAAGGCTCTTCGACCACGCAAATTTTTGTAGGATCTCTTTTTTGATTTTCACAAATGTTGCAGAGATTTTCGCTTTCCGTAAAACTAAAACACTGGTTGCAGGTATGGATCTGTGTTTCCACTTCTTGAATAGCTTCTACAAAAGATTGAGAAAAGACATTTCCCTTCTTTAGAACAAAGTAAGCCAATCTCTGAGCTGTTTTTTCGCCGATGCCCGGCA
>JANMFM010000027.1:0-9868 GCA_031374125.1 Bdellovibrionales bacterium | reverse complement strand
AAAAAAGAAGTAAAAGCTCAAAAGATAAATAAAAATGTTCTTGGAACTTTATCCAAAGAAACTTCGAATTCTGTGAATCGAAAAACATGTAAGCCCATCAACCGATATATCTCAGGAACTATCAAGCAAGAAGTATATATGAGAGATAAAGGCTGCTGCACCTTCACCGATCAGAAAACCAAAAGAAGATGCAGCTCAAAGAATTTACTTCAATATGATCACATAAAGCCGATAGCATTTAATGGTGAAACCACGGTTCAAAACTTGAGACTTCTATGCTTTCAACATCATAAACTTGTTACTGATCGAGTATTTGGAACTTCGCTGTGAAGCCAATAATTTTCAAGCTATTTATTTGCGTAAAATCATTGGATTTGTTGATTATTAATTAAAGTCTTAGGTAGAATTGATACATGGAAAATTCATTTACATTTTTAATGATTGGGATTTTATACGTTGTTTTGGGACTTCCTCTCTTTTTTCAAAAAGTAAAAAGAAACGGGCTATATGGTTTCAGAATTGAAAAAACACTTTCTGACGATAAATATTGGTATCCTGTAAATAAATCGTCGGGAAAGTGGTTTGTAATTTGCGGCATAGTAATACTGATCGCGGCCTTGATGTTGCCTTTATTCAGTTTGGATAAAATGTCTTTTTTCTATGTCATGATTATTCTAGTTATTTTAGGAACCTTGCTCCCAGTACTAATTCCATACAGACTTTTGAAAACCATCAAATAACACTGATTCTTAAACAGTTATTGTATCGAAGAAGACTGGTTGAAAAACCGGTCTCTTTATTTTCCAATGTACGGGCAAAAGGAGATTTTTCTGCCGACTGCTGTTGGGAAGTTTCGGCAAGTGTCGGGGCGTTTTTCGTAGACGGTGCAAAGTCTGTTTGAATCTAAGAAATAACAATCGCTGTTTGATTTTTGTGTGATTGTGAAGAGGCCGGTCTTTTCGCGGTACTGGCTCACGATTCCTTCTTTAATGAGTCTGTTGGCAAGTTTTTTTGGGCTGCTTTCGACCTCATCAATATCTGCTAAACCCAACCTTACAAAGTCATTAGCTGTAACTTCCACAGGCATGGTGCAGCACGTACCTATGCAGGTACTACATAAGCCACTCTTATATTTGATCCAAGTGCTGGGCTTGTCCTTATCGACGTTCATGAGGTGAGATTTATTATGATTTTTATGGCAAGACAAGTTCTCTTATAGTACTTCTGAGAACCGGTGGGAGGGGTTCATGAAAACTCTATTTAATTTAGTCAGTGTTCTATTTGTTGCATTATTCATTTCAAACACAGCCTTTGCTGATATCAGATTGTTCGAACTTCATAGACAAAAAGTCCTAGCGAAGAGAGAGCAGGCTCTTCTTAAAAAGAAAACCGGTATTACTCTAAGAGGTTTAGAAACAACTGAACTTAAATCCTACACCTTCGATCAAAAACTTGATCACAGCGATGCCAATGATACGAGAACTTTCAAGCAAAGATATTTTATCAATACGGAGTTGGCAAAAGACGTTACAGCATCGCCGGTTCTTCTGTATATATGCGGAGAAGCTGAGTGCAATCCTAATAAATCTATTCTTTCCCATGCAAAAGAGTTGGAAGCTAGCGTTGTCTACGTTGAGCATAGATATTACGGCAAGTCGATGCCTACAACAAATCTCACCGCCGAGAATTTAAAGTATCTTTCAACAGCACAAGCATTAGAAGATTTAAAAGCGATTCAAATTTATCTTCAAAAAGAAAAAAACTTTAAAGGTAAGTGGGTTGTGCTCGGTGGATCTTATGCAGGATCTCTAGCGGCCTATTATCGTTTAAAGAATCCAGATCTAGTCGTAGGAGCGTTGTCTTCTTCGGGTCCAGTGATGGCAAAAGAAAACTTTGAGGAATACGATCTTCACGTTTCCAAAGTTGTTGGAGAGCAGTGTGGCGCTAAGATGAAACAAGTTGTAAAAGAAGTCGAAGCTCTTTTCGATAGCCCAGAAAAGCTTTTGGAAGTTAAAAAGAAATTCCGCGGTGAAGCCCTCACGGATAATGTGGATTTTATGTATCTGATCGCAGATATGGGAGCTCTTGCTGTTCAATACGGATATAAAGATCGCTTCTGTGAACTTTTAGATTCTGAAAATCCTCTTCAAGGCTATGCAAAATTCACAATCGAGATCTTTGACAGTTGGGGAATGACAGCTTTGGACATGTCCGCAGCTGGCGCTCTAGATCCTAATGTTGATTCTTCTGATAATATGAGGCAGTGGTTCTACCAATCGTGCACAGAGTACGGTTACTGGCAGAATGCTTACCATGATGAAAAAATATCGGTAAGATCATCTCTTATCAATGCCGATTACCATAGAAATATTTGTATTCGCCTTTATGGTTTAGACACTTCTGGAAATGAAAAATATGTAAATGAAACTTACTACGCTCCACTTTTGGATGCAGGTAGAGCTTCGAATATTTTCTATACAAATGGTTCTACGGATCCTTGGTTGAATCTCTCTATCGCTCCCGAAAATAAAAATGATTCCAACATAGCCACCGTGACCTTCACGATGGAAGGTGCGGCTCATTGCAATGATCTCGGTAACAGCTCTTTGCCAGATGTTAAGAAAGGTAGACAAATGTTTGTTGAGCTCTCTAAGAAGTGGCTAACAAACTCATCTTTCGAGAATTAATTCCATAGTTTTTGTTTAGATCTATTCATAACTCAGTGGTGCTTCAATGCGCCATTGTGATTTTTGACCCATGGATGTAATTACGTCTTACATGAAAGCCGAGCATTGCTCGGAGGAGGACGTATGAAAGCATTTGCAATCAAAGTATCAACAACATTTTTAACAGCGTTTTTTCTTTCCACCAGCGCCATTGCGGCCGATGTCGCGAAAAAAGATTTACCTAAAACCATTCTCATCAAAAAAGATCAAGATGGAACTCTATATGTTCATAGATCAAATACCATCCTTCAGGGAGTCGATAAAACCAATGCCGAAAAATTGAATGAATTAGAATTCGAAAAAGTTTCAAGTCTCTCAGATGTGATCAATGTAGAAAGTATTATTTCAAACACGGATGAGCTTGATAGAGACCTGCCTCGTCAGAGTTGGTACATTTACTATGGAAATTATCATGGCTACTATTACCCTTATTATCCCGTCTATTACTATAGCTATACCTACTATCCTTACTACAATTACGGTTGGAGTGGATGTAACTACTATTGGTATAGATTTTATTAAATAAAATTTATTTAAAATTAATTAGTCTAAAAAAGTTCATGGAGTGTATATGAGTACGATTTTAAGTTTAGTGTTAGTGAGTATTTTATCAACTCAAAACGGATTTGCAACGGAGGTTGATAATATTGAAGAAAATATTCGAACATTAGGCTTCGATAGATTTTATACAGATCTCAAGAGAGACAAGAATAGAGAAGTCGTAAAAATTGCAATCTTTGATTATGGATTTGATGGATACCAAGAGGAAAAAGGATATTCAATTTCGGAGAACACGTTCTTAAAAGTTAGGCCAGGCGATACGAACGTAAGATCTTCTAACGATAAAAACACTCACGGCCTAGTTATGGCTCAAATTATTACTCAATACATGACAGACAATTATAACAAATGGAGTTTGGCTCCAAAGATTTATCTCTATAAGTCCGATGGTTATAGTAATTTTCAATGGGCAATTGAAGATGCCATTAAGAATGGCGTGGAAATCATTCTTCATTCCATAGTCATTGAGTATGGAAGTAATTACGATGGAAGAGGTTTTTTTAACACTCTTGTGAATCGCGCCACCAATGCAGGAATTGTTTGGGTCAATGCTGCCGGAAATTTTGGATTAACAACTTTCAATTCGGACATTGTAATCTCGGACAGCAGTTGGGTGGATATAAACTTAGAAAAAAATGCTCTTCCCGTAAAATGTGAGTTTCCAGAAAGTACTAAAGGCAAAAAGCAAAATAGAAAATGCAATTTAAGACTTGTCCTTGCGTGGGATGATTTTAAAAATAAACCACAAGAAGGTTCTACGAAAGACTTAGATCTTTATATGTTTGATGAGAATTTTGAAAAATCAGTTGCCTCAGAATTGACTCAAGTCGAATCGGGCAATTCTAATCAAGGTCAATCTGGATTTACACTTTATCCTCGTGAAATCATCGAAACTCAAATTCCTGAAGGCACTTCTTATGTCAAAGTAAGATCAAAGAGCGATAACTTTGCCTCAACCGATAGATTAAGAATCACGGCCGAGGGAGATTACGTAAAATTTCCGGTAAGGGATAAGGAAGAAAGCTTACTCAATCCTGCCGACAATCCGAATGTGATCACTGTAGGTGAGAAATCTTCTAAAAGCTCAGTGTCTAAATCTTTAAATAAACCTGAATTGATTGCGCCATCTCTTGTGAAAGGTGACGACGGAAAGAAATACAAAGGCTCTTCAAATGCAGCGGCAGTTGTTGCGGCGGGCATTGGTCTTATGAAAAAAATAAACCCAGATTTAGATCGTGAAGCAATTTTAGAATTAGCTTCCGGTGGGGCAACCGCAGATGAGGTTCTGAAATACCCAGCTCCTCAAAGACCTTCGGTGCCAGGAGGACCTTTTGTACCAGGTTATGCGCCACCCGAATTGAATCATGCGAGATTCAATCAATCAAATGGTCCGACAACGGAAGAAGATGAAGAGTACTATGAAAGGCCACCGAGAAGCGGTCCTTCGCCCCAAGGTGGAGTGGGTGGTCAGAATCCATATTCTATCCCAACTCAACTTTTACAATTTAGTGCGCCTCAAGGAGTAGGATGTTTTCCTCTTGCGGATATAAAAGCAGTCGAGCCATGTATAGTTGCCAATTTTATTATCAAGTCTCAGAGTTTACTTGTGTCAACAACGGCAGGATTAAAAATCGCGACCTCTTTTGATCCCATTGTGTTTATTCCAGGAGATGCAAGACTTGATATCAGAGATCAGATTGCAATTTTTCCTGCGGAGGGATTTGCTTTTCGAAGAGTTCGTAGAGACATTCCCCTTCCAAGAGGAGCTATTGAAATCTTCAAAATGCCAGTGGATGAAATCATTTGTAAACTTCCAGATTGGGATTTCTTAATGACTGAAATGGAAATTTCGAGAAGAAGATTGTACGAAGCTAATGCAACAGGTCCCTACAATAATTATATTCCGCAAAGCTGTAGTGTTGGCTCTCTGGCACAGACACATTTTCCGGTTTCAAATTGGGGAATGTACCCAATGTTACAACAGTCTCCATACTCTGCACCGATTGGACCGGCTCCGGTGGACATTAGGTCTCAGTATCGTCCTGCGCAAAATCAAGGTGGTTATGGATATCAACCTAGGCAACGTCAACCAGGATATGAATCTTCTGGCTCGGGAGAGAATTTTCAACTTCCAAACCCGTCCGACGTAAAAGACGAATAGTGGCCTACCACGATGTCCTAGAGCGAGTCTGTTGATTCAGAATAAGTGAAATTCTTTACACATATATGAAGCCTCTCTTGCCGGAAAAGGAGGATTTCGCTTAAGATAACACATGATTTATTTTAATTCTCAAAACGTGATCAATAATCTTATAAAAGAAATAGATCA
This sequence comes from Bdellovibrionales bacterium, assembly GCA_031374125.1. Lineage (GTDB taxonomy): Bacteria > Bdellovibrionota > Bdellovibrionia > Bdellovibrionales > JAEYZS01 > JAEYZS01. The sequence goes on along the minus strand of JANMFM010000027.1, from coordinate 4,252 downwards.
AAGCCAAAACTCTGTAGAAATCGAAATGTACATTTGGGATCCTGATGATGTTGGAAGGCTCTTTGAAGAAGCTCTTTTGAGAGCCATTCAACGTGGTGTGAGCGTTCGTTTGATTGTCGATAGGGTTGGGTCATTGGAATGGATCACCACCAAGATGGACGATCTGAAGGCTAAAGGAATTGATATTCGTGTCTTCCGACCAATTCCTGGCCTAAAAAATATTTTTAAATATTACCCAAAAAAAATTTCTCCCTTCCTGAAAATTTTTAATCGTCGTAACCATAGAAAAATTTTTGTGATCGACAAAAAAATCGCCTATGTTGGTAGCCTCAATGTGATGGAGCCTGCGCTCAAGTGGAAAGAAACCACACTAAGAATTGAAAATTCCAATGATATTAATCTTTTAATGGAAATTTTTGAATGCACTTGGGATTGGATCGAAAATGATATTTCTAGATTTCAAAGCTGTGACTTTAGAAAAATCATTCTTGAAGTAGAAAATTCCGATCACATTAGGACAACGCAAACTAAAGTTCTGAGAAGTCATTACAGAAAAGATTATCTAAAAAGAATTAACTACGCAAAAGAAAGAATTTGGCTTGTGACTCCTTATTTTAATCCACCAAGATTTTTATTGAAGGCACTAGTCGCAGCTGCTGAGCGTGGAGTGGATGTGAGATTGATGGTGCCCAATAAGACCGATCCTGCGTGGTTTAGTTATCTATCTAGAGTTTATTATTCTCCACTGATCAAAAAAGGTTTAAAAGTTTATGAGTATCAGGAAGGAATTCTTCATTCTAAAACAGCACTTATAGATTCTGTGGGAATTGTGGGTTCTGGAAATCTCAACTATCGAAGCTTTTATCAGGATCTTGAGCTCAATATGATAGTTTCTGAAGCTTCAGAAATAGAGGCATTAAATAATGAGTTCATAAAAGATATGAAGCTTTCAAAAGAGATCACTACCAAAAAACAGATGAAAGCTTGGGAAAGAGCATTTGGTATGTTTCTAATGAAGTTTAAAACTTCATTCTGATTAGGGGTGGTTGGGTGATCATTAAAGTCTTGAGTTACAACATTCACAAAGGCAGATCTTTTTTCTTGAGACATCGCACTTGGGGAGCCTTGGATAAGCTGGTTCATAAGGTGGAGCCAGATATTATTTTCTTACAAGAATTTCTTATTGAGCCTCAGGCTGAAAAATTATTAGAAAAATTCGCTGATAAACTTTGGCCGCATTATTCATTTGGACAGAACGCTACGATGGGTGATTACCATTATGGAAATGCTATTTTGTCGAAGTATCCATTTGTGGAAACACACAGTACGGATATTTCTAATAATGCCTTAGAAAAACGGGGATTATTATATGGGAAAGTAAAAATTTTAGACAATCGAGCTTTATATTTATTTTGCAGTCACTTGGATCTCACATACAAAGGTCGAAAAAAGCAAATTTCTAAAATTGAAAAAGTCACTTCGGCATTAACAGAAAGTGAAGATCATGTGATCATTGCCGCGGACTTTAATGACTGGGATAATCGACTGCATCCAGAAATAGAATCAAAGCTAAATGTTAAAGAGACTTCATCCTCAGTCAATGGGGTTTTACAGCCCACTTCACCGAGCATTTATCCAAAGTTTTCCCTGGATAGAATTTATTATCGAAATTTAAGAACTCTTTCCACTCAGGTTTTATCTAGCAAAGATCTTAGAATTCTATCTGATCATCTTCCTGTGGTTTCTGAATTTGAAATTTTATGATCTAACTTCTGTGGTTTTGTATCGTCTTGGTACAATTTAGTTAATCTTTTGAGTTAAAAGTTAAAAAGACTAAAGTCTCGGTCCTGGACTTCCGTTTGTATAAGTAGAGATATCTATGAGTATACAACTAAGGAGTCCTCTATGAAGATAACAGAAGTGAAGGTTTATCCTGTTAACGAAGATCGTCTAAGAGCCTATGTTACAATCACATTAGAAAACGTGTTCGTCGTTCGTGATCTGAAGATCATTAACGGGAATACAGGATTGTTTGTGGCTATGCCGTCAAAGAAACGTAAAGACGGGCAGTTTAGAGATATTGCACATCCTCTTAATCAGGAGTTCAGGGAAGAGATCGAACGATCAGTCTTTGCAGCCTACGAAAAAGAGATAAAGGCGATGGGACAAAGCTTGGAAGAGCTGAAGAAGTCTGACTACGATACGGACCGCGAATAATAATTGAAATCTAGAAATAAAAAGGTAGCTTCTTATAGAGCTGCCTTTTTTATTTTAAGAGATAGATTCAAGATTAATCTACTTTTACTACGCTGTTATTTAAAACCTTGTGAGCTTGACGGAGAGTTCCTTGGATTCCATTAACCAGTTTGGAGTGAGGGCGTTTGATTGGATTGCAGGTATTTCATAAATAGACATTTCAGTTAGTGAAGCAGCCATTCTTCGAATTTCTTTTGCACTGAATGCTGCAAATACGAAATTCCCATCAGTTCCGTTATTGGCCCCACTTTTGTAATCACATTCAACTCTGACGGAAACCTCGAGTTGATCATTCGGTACGGTACTGTAATTATGGATTTTTCCTTTGAAGCTTGGAACAAGTACATAGGCTGCTTGTGCAAATGTAGAAGTGAGGACCACCACTGTTACGAATAAAGCTAGTAACATACCCTCTTAATTGTTTTAGATGGGCTATGCATAAACCAAAGAAAAGGAACATGCCTATCATAAAATGACAGCTTTATTGTCATAATGTATTATTTTTGTCATTTTGATGTAAAATAGTCACTTTGACATGCATGGGACATTCTGGTATATTGATATCACTATGAATAAAGAAGTCGTTTTATCAGATCTATTGAAAGAGATTAGAATCAACTATCAACTCCTTAAAAAAGGAGTCGAGTTCGTCCATAAAGGTTCAGACTTATCGGTGAGCGTAAGAGGCATTATTGAAATCCTGAATGATAATGGCGGAATGACAGTTCCTCACTTGGCAAAGCTTAGACATTTGAGCCGTCAAAGCGTTCAGGTTTTGGTGGATCAGATGCAAGAGCAGGGATGGGTAGAGTCAAAGCCAAACCCATTCCATAAGAAATCCTCGCTGATCGAGCTTACGGATGAAGGCAAAAAGGCTTATAAAAACATGCAGGATCAAGAGATCAAGCATATGAAAAAGTTAGACATTGATATCCCGGTAAAAAAACTCGAAGAGGCTTTAAAGCTTGTCGGGCACATCAATAAAAAGATCGATATCTTCTTGAGACAGGATTAATACCCTGAAATGCCTTCCTAGAAGGCATTAGAACCCCGCGTCTATAGCTAGAAATCATTGATTTTAGTCACCAAAATACGTAATTTGAGAACTTCATTCTACCTGTGTTGGGGTGTCGGCAAGCGGTAAGCTAACAGATTTTGATTCTGTCATCCATAGGTTCGAATCCTATCACCCCATCCAATTTTCCTCCTAGTAAATCAAGTGCCGCAGAAAAGCCCAATCGGGCTCGGTAGTTATTTAATTTCACTTAACAAATTGTGAGTCAGGTAGCATTTCAAAGAATTTCGGTTCATTTCCGTCCGAGGTAGCATTTTGGTAGCATTTTGGTAGCACGTTGGTAGCATGGTCCATTCTGGGGTTCTACGGTTCTACGGATACTCGGTCGATAAGGAAAAGGTGCAATCAGCTATTTTCAAAAGCAGGATGGCGCAAAGGGTTGTCATGCCACTCCCTTCGCCACGCTATGAGCGTGACACTTTTAGAAAATGGCGTTCCAATTACACAGGTTCAGCGAAAACTTCGACATCGATTTTTGAGCTCCAGCTACTCTTACTATTCCGATGTCAAAAGTTTGCATAACGTCGAAAAACTCCAAAATGCTCATAAGTTTTTGGGGTCGATGTGAAACGGAAACCCAAATATGCCTCAGAGAGGAAATAGAACTATGGCAAAAGAAGAAAAATCAATTGTATTGAGAGAGGCTGACATGGCTCCTTTGCTGGAGCGGTCTTTATCGTTTGTAAGAGAAGACATGGCCGACAATCCCTACATTCTTGAAGCACTGAAAGTTCTGCCCGTTGGAGGTTATAGGAGTGCCATTGGCTGTTTTTGGAACGCCGTTGTCGATGACCTTAGAAATAAAATTATTTATCGCAGCTTGCTACTATTCAACAAATCGCTTGGCTCGGGGGGAAGGGAAATCAAGACATACGAAGACTTTCAGAACTATGTGAACGATGACCAACTCATTGATGGTGC
>JANMFM010000366.1:0-4084 GCA_031374125.1 Bdellovibrionales bacterium | reverse complement strand
CGGTCTTCTAAATCTTAAATAAGACCGAATAGATGCCACATGGCATTGGTTACTGTCAACGGATGATTCCAAGAAAATGCTTAAATTTTGGCGGCTTACATCTCGATTTCAAACTGCTCAACGTGGAATTCTGATTCTACTTTAAAGATAATGCGCTTCATTATCTTTTTCTCCAGTTGTTCCAATGAGATAGACTCTTCGTCGTAAATCCAATCTGCCACCGTTGGATGGCAATGAACCAGGATCGAATCCGAATTGCTCTTCAACATATAGATGTCTCGCTCGATTTGTCTAAAAATTTCACCACTGACCGTGTTCTTATTCTTAATATAACCCTTCCCATCACAATAATTGCAGGGTTCGCAAAGAGCTTTAAGAAGTGAGGGTCTAACCCTCTTTCTGGTCATTTCCACCAAGCCCAGTGACGACATGCCGGTGATGCTTGTCTTTGCGCGGTCTTTTTTGAGTTCTTCTTGAAGGGCTTCAAGAACCTTTTCGCGGTTGAGCTCTTTTTCCATATCGATAAAGTCAATGATCACGATACCGCCGCAGTTTCTGATTCGTAGCTGATGGGCAATCTCTTTTACCGCTTCGAGATTTGTCTTTAGAATTGTATCTTCAAGGTCTTTTTTACCGACGAATTTTCCTGTATTCACATCGATCACAACCAAAGCTTCAGCCTCGTCAATGATGATGTATCCGCCAGATTTCAACCAAACTTTTCTGCCTAATGATCTGGATACTTCGAGATCGATTTCGTATTTATCAAATAGCGGCTGGGCTGCGCTATAGAGCTCCACTTTGTTTTTAAGTTTTGGCATAAATTGCGAAATGAATTTTGATACTTTTTTGTAAACTTCCGCATCGTCAACGATCACTCTCGTTACGTCTTCGTTCAAAAGATCTCTCACCGCTCTCAATTCTACGTCAAGATCCGAGTGAATAAGGCCAGTGCCTTTTTTCTTTTGATAGTTTTTTTGTACCTCTTGGCTGAGCGAAACTAAATATTTCACATCGCTTTCGATGCTTTCTTCCGTTGCGCCTTCGGCAGCTGTTCTTACGATAAATCCACCTTGAGCAGGCATGTGTTTTTCTACGATTTTTTTAAGTCTTTCTCTTTCACCTTCGTCTTCGATTTTACGAGAAACTCCAAGGTGATTGAGAGTTGGCATAAAGACAACGTGTCTTCCTGGAAGCGATAAATGCGTAGTGATTCTTGCGCCCTTCGTACCGAGAGGATCCTTTGCCACTTGCACTAAAATATCTTGGCCCTCACGAAGTAAATCCTGGATCGGCGGACGAGTTTCATCTTCTTTTTGTTCTGTTGAGTTTTCGTCAAAAAGAATTTCTCCGGATTTTTCTTGGTTTTCGTCTTCATCCCAGATGAATTCAGAGTTATTAACGCTGATGTCTTGCCTTACATCACCCACATACAAAAAAGCTGCACGATCTAGACTAACGTCCACAAAGGCTGCCTGCATACCTGGCAAAACACGCGCGACTTTTCCTCTAAAAATAGATCCCACTAGACCTCGGGACTGAGTTCTCTCAATCATAAGGTCCGTGAGGACGCCGTTTTGAATGAAGGCGACTCTAGTTTCGTTGTGTCTGACATGGATTAATATTTCGGATGACATGGATCACATGCTAGACGTTTGTCGGTGTTTAATCAATCCGATTTTTCGCCGATAGGAAGTTATGGCAAAGCTTGATGATTTATTCAAAATCATGAGAGATCAGAGCGCATCTGATCTTCATATCACAACTGGCGCTCCTCCCTACCTTCGTGTTCACGGAGAAATGGTGAAGTTGAACTATCGTGATTTGTCCGCTGACGAAACGCAGGCGCTTCTTTTCGAAATTCTGACGGAAAGACAAAAGAAAAATTTTGTTGAGAACTGGGAACTCGATTGCACCTATGCTGCTCCTGGTGTGGGCAGAGTGCGTGTGAATATTTTTATGCAAAGAAAAGGCCTCGGCGGATCTTTCCGTTCAATTCCAGATGAAATTTTGCCAATTGAAAAATTAAATTTACCGAGATCAATTCTAGATATGGTTTCTGTGGACAGAGGATTAGTGCTTGTCACAGGTCCCACAGGTTCGGGCAAGTCTACCACGCTGGCGTCGATGCTCGATTACATCAATCAAACAGAAAAAGGTCATATCATTACGATTGAAGATCCAATTGAATTCGTACACCAAAATAAAAACTGTCTTGTAAACCAAAGAGAGGTTTCATCTCATACGAAATCTTTTGCGAAAGCTTTGAAGGCTGCGCTGAGAGAAGATCCTGATGTGATTCTGGTAGGTGAGATGAGAGATTTGGAAACAATTTCGTTAGCGATGACGGCTGCAGAGACTGGTCATTTGGTTTTAGGAACACTACATACAAATAGTGCTGCTAAAACTGTGGATAGAATTATTGATATTTTCCCTTCAGAGCAGCAAGCGCAAGTGAGAACGATGTTATCTGAGAGTTTGCGTGGCGTTGTTGCTCAAACATTATTTAAGAGATTCGATAGACCGGGCCGTGTGGCCGCCGTAGAAGTACTGTTAAATAACCCTGCGGTTTCAAATTTGATTCGTGAGGGTAAGACATTCCAAATTCCTTCGATGATGCAAACAGGCAAAGCGCAAGGTATGGTGAACTTCGAAGGCTACATCCAGGATTTAGTTAAGGATGGAAAAGTGTCGAAAGACGATGCATTGAAATTCTTAGGTAAGGCCAAGGCGCAAACCGCACAGCAAGTTGCTGATGCCAATCCAACGCCGGTGCCTCCTGGGTTAACTCAAGTTATTAAGAAACCTGCTTAGAGATTTAAAACATCTATTCTAGAAGCTACTTAGTTACCAATTAACAGTTACCCGGCTTGCTTTTTGGTAGATTTTTTACTGAGATATTCCCAATTGGCTGAAAGTTTCATTTCTTCTTAAACATTAAAAAGTTAAAGTGTAAGAAGCAAGTTGCGGCACTGGTTTAAAGTCAGCACTCTCTCTGTTTGTAGGGTTGAAGTACAAGGGATCCAATGTTTCCCCAAGATATTCTTTTGGCTTAGTCGCCGTATTATAAGTCACATATATAGTTCCAAACACTACACCAACAGCAAATCCAATAGCAATGTTACCTAAATGATCTTGCGGTCTACCGTGAAAAGACAAGGTGCTCAGACCAAGAACTGCGCCGCCGAGGCCCGATAAGAAAATCATCGTGAGTTGTTTTTTGGGACCAATTTTTGATGTGCTTTGATTATTGTTTTGAGCAAAACTTTGTGTAGAAACTAAAAGCACCACAATCATTGAGCATAGAATTTTCTTGATCACGCGTTCACTCCCCATCAGGTTCAATAGTAAAAGTATCGCAATGGATGGATTTAGAATCAACATCAATAATCTCTATATTATCTACTTTTGAACGAGCTGTCCCTTTTTTCAATTCTACGAGGAATCTCTGAAATACCGACTCCTCCGTATAACAAGCTAGGATCTCCACGTCAGAATTGGAAAGATTACGCGCCCACCCAGTGATTTCGAGCGCCGACGCAATTTTCATGGTGTAATTGCGAAATCCTACGCCTTGAACCTTTCCTGATACAAATATTTGTTTTGATTTCATAGAATTTTAATCTATATCTTAAGACACATGAGCATGCATCGAAATACTTTACCTAAAGACATTTTAAACGCTGAACTGAAAGCTTTAACTGAAAAATTCTTTTCAGATTCTAAAACTATTTTTACAAAAAAATATGAGATCGCTCATCCGCTTAATCATTATATTGATCAAACGCTTTTAAAAGCGGAGGCCACACATAAGCAGATTGAAGAACTTTGTGCGGGGGCCAGACGACACGCTTTCAAAGCAGTCTGTGTTCAGCCTCATTATTTGAGTAAGTGCAAAGAACTTTTGCGCGGAACCAACGTGCTGCCAATCACCGTGGTGGGATTTCCTTTGGGTGCTAACAACACTTCTACAAAAGTTTTTGAAGCTCAGTATGCCGTAGGCCAAGGCGCGAAAGAAGTGGATATGGTGATTAATATTTCTGCGCTTAAAAGTGGAGAATACGACTTTGTTTTTCAAGATATC
>JANMFM010000362.1:0-2661 GCA_031374125.1 Bdellovibrionales bacterium | reverse complement strand
ATCCATCCAGCAGTTCCGGTGAGTGGAATCGCAGCTCCAACTTCGAATCAAATATTATCAAACACCACTGCGGTTGTAGATAATAACAACCGTAACCCTGCTCTTTCCCAACAGTTGAATCAATTGAACCAACTTTTAAATACAATTGCAGACAAAAATGAAAAGACTCTTAACTGATAGGATTAGGGTCTTCTGGACATGAACATTAAAGTCATAGCTATCACACCAATAACTATCATAGCTAAGATCGAGAGCGTGATCCATCTTGTGTTTTTGGGCGGTTCTTTTCTAAAAGGCGGAACATAAGTGAGTGTTGCGATCTGAATGATCTTATCGATCATTCTTTTGGCAGTTTCGTCTGCGCCGTTCATATCTAGCATTTTACGATATTGCTGAGAAGCATACTGAAGATTCTTTTCTTTGAGGGCATCGGCAATAAAAGCTTCATGATTTTCTTTGTTGTCGTATTCAGTAAGAAGCTCACGCCATTTCTCATCAAGCTTTTTAGAGCCATTCACTTGAGAATTCACCTTCATGTTCTTTTTTTCGTATTTTTCAAAGATCAACAGACAGCGTTTACAAGATACGCTGCCCTTGGGATTTTCATAACCACATTCAGGACAAGAAAAGTGTTCCATAAGTATAAATTCCTATCTATAATGTTCGAATGTTTAAAGGAAAATATCAATGACTTTCTTCTCGAGACTGACATCATTTTTTACGCTTTCCAAGCCTCTAAGGCTATGCATATTCTCAGGGATCATGTTTGGGACTAGCTATATTCCCTTTCCCCCTTGGGCCTTGTTCTTTTCTCTTTGTCCTCTTTGGTGCGTTTTACTTAAAGAAACCAGCCTAAAAAAAATCTTCTTCTATAGTTGGCTCACACCTTTTGTTTTTACGATCATTGGGTTTCATTGGATTCCATATACAATTATGGAGTTTGGCCACATGCCGGCCTTTGCTGGAGTGATAGGGCTTATTGCCTTTGCTTCTTTCACAAATCTGCATTTTCCGCTGGCAGCGCTGGTTTGGTATCGCCTCAATCAAAAACTTTCTTTCTCGCAAGGAAAATCCATTTTTGTTCTAGCTCTACTCACCGCTTTCTTTGAAAAACTCAACCCTCAGATTTTTCCTTGGTACTTTGGATATTCTTGGTTCTACGGAGATTTCCCTGCCTATCAATTGGCAGACACCATTGGAGTTACAGGCCTCAGCTCTCTGACCTTGATTATTAACGGATGGATTTTGTATATTTATCTAAATATCAAAGATCGTCCGGTATTTAAAAAACAAGTGACTTATTTTGTTTTATTTTTTGCAATTATCAATGCCATCGGTCTCTATAAGCAACACGTTTGGGAAAAAACAGATACAGAAATCAAAGCCCTTATGGTTCAGCCCAATATTGGAAACCAAGAAAAGCAATGGGAAATTTTTGGACCAGAGTTCAAAAGCAAAACCGTACAAAAGCATTTTGATTTAACTACTCCGGAGTTAGTCAACAAACCTGATGTGATCATTTGGCCAGAAACTTCTATTCCAGAATTTATGGAGCCAAGATTCTACCGCGTAAAAGCTGTTAAATCTGTTTTGAATTATGTAAAATCAAACCAAATCAATTTGTTTACTGGCGCTTTCACTGAAGACAGCAGAACTCGAAGACAAAGCAATGCCATCTTTACTTTTGATACGACCGGAAAGAATACTGGCGTTTATCAAAAGCATATTCTCCTCGCTTTTGGTGAATATTTACCCTTCTCTGATCACTTTCCATTTCTTTTAAAATTACTTCCAACGATAGCTGATTTTGAAAGAGGCGTAGGCCCTCATGTCCTTAGTATTACAAAACCCCAAACATCCGAAGAGGTTCAACTGGGTCCACAAATTTGTTACGAAGGATTACATCCTTGGTTTTCAAAAGGCTTAGTCGATGATGGCGCGGATATTTTTGTGAATATCACCAACGACTCTTGGTTCGGGCACACTTTTGAATCTTATCAGCATCTCTATATGACGCTGATGAGGTCCGTGGAATTTAGACGTCCAATGATTCGCGTGACCAACACCGGAATCTCCTCTGTGATTTTAGCCAGCGGAAAAGTTATAGAAATTTCTCCACAAAAACAAGAGTGGGCTAAAACCGTAGTGGTTCCTTATTTAAAGAATGCACCCAAGACAATCTATTCTCGTTTTCTATATTTTGATTATTTCGCAGTAATACTTGCCCTCATCTATCTTCTAAAGCTATACAAATTGAAGCCATATAAATTAAAAAGGTGGAGCAAAAAAGAAAATGAGTAATAGTTTAGAGCACAATAAAAAAGACCAATTCAAAAATTTAGATTGGCATGATACTTTGGAGAAAATTAAAAATTACTCCACCAGCTCTACTGCTAAGGATTTAATTGCCAAGACCGCTCCTTTCAAAACCAAGGAAGATGCTCAAAAACAAGCGAATGAAATTTACCAGGCAAAATCTATTGTCTCCTTAGATTTTCGCCCAAGATTAGATTCTCTAGATCTTTTCTTTAGTTGGTTTGAACGTTTAAAAAGAAAAGCTGTACTTAAGACTTCTGAATTCCAAGAAGTGAGAAGGTTTTGCTTGGATATTTTTAATCTTCAGAAAACATTGACTCAGGGAGCTGTGTCACAAAATGTTAG
>JANMFM010000336.1:0-3326 GCA_031374125.1 Bdellovibrionales bacterium | reverse complement strand
GCAAATAAAATAATTTTTTTAGAAACGTATTTTTTTGTTCTGATAGCTCTTTATATTTTTTGTTGGCCTTATCGAGCGAAATTCCTTTTTCTAAATCAGGAGTAAAATATATTACGGTTGTTTTAAGTGCCTTTTTTTGCTTGCCAGATTGGCAATACTCAGCCATGAAGTCGTTCTTTTGCGTTGAAAAACTATAATGATTAGTTTGAAAGCCGGCACACCCGGACACTAGGATTATGCTAGAGTAAATCCAAAAGTACTTGAATGGTATCATTTGAGTTTATTCCTTTCGCCTTCACGGTTTTTGGTTTGTAGCCTTTGGCTCGAATGAGAATCGAGTCGTCGGAATCCTTAAGTTGAATCTTCAAGGGATTTTGGCTGCACTGAATAGTTCTTGAAGCAATCCCCTTTATAATTACAGATTCGCATTTAGGGACGGTTGAAATAATAATATACTTGCCCTGAATATCTTTGATTGAATTTACTTTCGACGGTTCAAGAGTGCCCAACTTTGAATTGTCCGGCGATGTGGATTTTTCATCGATTGGTGAGATAGTAACTCTTTTTAAATCAAACCTGCATTCTACCCAAATGTTGAATTGAGACTCAGATTCTTCTATTTGATCTCGTTGCGGGTCGCAGCTCAGGCCTTCAATTTCATCTGCACTAGCGATCTCTTGATGAAAGCCAACAGACTTTTCCGTTTCAATGGAAAGTGATTTAATTTTTATCTTAGACCTAAAAAATTGACCGGCATTTACCTGACATGATTTCAACGCTTCACTGCGCGCTATATCGAGAGATGGGCCGGTACCATGGCATACTGTGGTTAGAATTTGTCCGTTTAGTTTGGTGCTATTACGAGCTGCCCAATCTGGAATTTTAGCATTCGCTTGGATGGACAGGAATAAGATGGCCACAAATAGTTTATCCATGATAGCCCACCGCTCTTAGTTACTTTCCTGGGCGGTAGTTCCTTCGGTAAATTTATCCCAATGCTCATCAACTTTTTTAGCAAATTCCTTAGTTAACCCCCCTTTGCCTTGAGCTTTTTTAATTGCCTCAAAAATTGCTCTTTTAAAATCCTTTTCTGGCATTGTTACTGTAGAAAAAATCTTATATTGAGTAATTCGCTCGCCTGAATCTTGGGTAGAAGCTATTTTTTCCCAATAATTTTTATCTATTCTAATAGAACTTGTAACAAGCTTAGAAGCTTCTGCGCCAATATATCTAACTTGACTTGAATTTATTGATGTTCCTTCTTCTGCATTTTGAAGAATAAACTCAAGTCTTTGTTCAATTGTACCAGCAATCGCAGCTTTAGCATTATTTTGAGCAATTCTGTAACCAGCCTCTACTCTGTCGCTAGATGCAAGGGTTGTCATACCTGTTGAAACAACGATACCTTTTTCAATTCTAAAAGGCTCTGATTCTTGCACCCAATCAGGACGAGAAGAAAGATTATCAATTCGTGATATAACTTTATCTGACTCAATCTCTGCCATTGTTGGATTTTTAACAGTTGTTCCGCATGCCGATAAACACAGAAAAAATATTGTGATTAAATTTTTCATTAGAGTTTCTCCTATTTACATTTAATTTCATCTTCTATATTGACTATAAATGCTTCTGCTCCTGTTACATATGCGGTTACGCAGAGGTATTTATTTATGGTATTAACCCATTTTTTTTTAGTTTCTAAATCACTAATATCATCAGTATTATAAAAAATTCGTTTTGCTTCGGAGCCAGAAGAATGACATCGACTTGAAGTCGAATTTCTAACGCCATTTACACATGCAATAAATGAATACTTTTTTCCATTTCGAATACCTGTTTTTATAAGGGTGAACCAATCATCATAGGAAACTACATCTACAGAAATTGCAGAAGATCCTTTATTTTTTTGGACAGTCTGTTCATCTTTTTTCTTTTCTTTTTCTATAAATTTATCAATTGATGTTACTAGTTTTTGACTAAGGGGAATCGTTATTGTCTTACACTCCGGATATTTTTTTTCTATAGAATTCATTTTTGGAATCAAAGTTTCTACTTGCTTTAGTTCTTCGGATGCCTTTACAAGATCGTCTCCATTGTTTAGTTTATGTATTAAATCTATAATTTGATTTTCAATTTCTATACATTCTTTCGGATAACCAAATGATTTTTCGACCATAAAAAATAAAAAAATTATTATTAGATATTTCATGATTTATTCCTTTTTATCTCTGGTGATCGGTGAAGTAATAGGCATCTCAATAGTCACTTTACACCAGCCACTGAAAAGTTGGGTTGTTAATAGCTCGCTCATCGTTGGAACTTGCGCTGAGGACTCACCAAATACAAGATACTCCACCGAAACACCCAAAGCTCGTGCTACTTTCCTAGCGTGAGACAATGATTTTGGTTCAATACCAGCACTCCATGTTTTAATTGTAGATATTGGTACGCTAGAGGCATGACTTAACTCTTTAAAAGTCATTTTTTTGCTTTTCATAAGATGTTTTAGGACGGGACCTATTTTTACTTCATCACTCATTAGTGTTTATTATCGACAGTATAATTACCTTTAGTTAGATAAAGACGTGTGGCTATACCGTGGTATGTGATGACGACCCAAGGTCAATAAATGATTAAGAGAAAATATAATTTTTTTGATCAATGTTCAAATCTGTGAGGGTGTGCTGGGTATTATTGATTAGCAGGGATTCGACTACACCAATTTATTTTTTGCTTTGTTTTGCCCTCATAGGCGTAGGCTAAATTATTTTTCAGGAGTGTATCTTTGAGTGGTTTTCCATCGACGATAACATCGGCTAATATTCGGAAATATTTATCTTTGCCAGCGTTCTTTAAGTCTATTCGTTTTGCATTTTTCATTAGAGTTTCAATCAATCTCTTTGCAGTTCGCGCAGCCTCTTTTTCACAGGGAAGCTTGCCCTTTATCTCGGGTGCGTCTAAATGACGAACCCTTACGGATATATGTTTGCCAATAAGAGGGTGAACATTGGGGATGTCGAATGTGATGGTATCGGCATCATAGTTGCGTATGTATTTTACACAATTAAATGTCGTGGTGTCGTGTTCACAGCTGCCAGCATTAGCAAGACTCCCAATAAGGAATAGCGTAAGTAAAATCATCTGTTTCATTTGTTCAGGCTACGGCGGATTTATTCGGGGGTCAATAGTCCTCAATCCATACTTCCGGCAGCATGTTGGAATTATATCTGGATATTGGTGTAGTGGTATTTTATCTTGACTTATAATATATTATATAATATATTATAAAATATGAATATTAAAAGACCGCGAGCCAAGTTCAAAAA
>JANMFM010000312.1:0-11011 GCA_031374125.1 Bdellovibrionales bacterium | reverse complement strand
CGAGGGACTTCTAAAGTCTGATTATTCAAATACATCGAATCAAATTCTGTTGTCTTATGCTCTTATGAGTTTAAAGAGAGATGATGATGCCAAAGCCACTCTCGCACCAATCATGCACCACCGTGATAAAAGTCTTTCGTTTGTTCTTATGGGAAGAATATGTTTGATCAAAAAAGACTTTCCTTGTGCAGATTTAAATTACAGTGAGGCCTTAAGAATTGATAAGGACAGTCTTCCTGCAATGGCTGGGCTTGCAGAGACCTATTACGAGCTTAAGTATCTAACTAAATCAAAAGATTTGGCGGCACGGGCATACAAGATGTCAACGACATACAAACCAGCCTTGAGCCTAAAAAGAAAATTTGAAACAGCCAGCAAAGAATAAGAGGGAAATATGAGAATCTTAAAAATAGTGATGTTGGCTTCTCTCTTAGTTTTTTCTGTTTCTTGTAAAGAAGAAAAAGTTCAAAAGAAAAATGATTTTGAAATTGTAAATCAAACGGATGCAAAGTTTGATATCGTTTTTACTCAAGAACTTTGGGATGAGATTTTAAGTAAAGCACCTATTACCGTAGATACAAAGAAAAATACTTATGAGTTATTTGAATCTCTTTCTGCACAAGTTGAAGTTGTGGATGGATCAAAAGAAGTCTTAAATGGAAAAAATTATCGTTTTGACTTCAAAGATTTTGGCGTAGAAATCAACTGGAACAATTATCTCAATCGTGAGGCAGTGGGTAATTTTAAAATCTACTTTAATTTCCCAGCACTCAGCGAAGAAAGTGACATACGTGTATATTACATGAGCTGGTCTAAGCAGAGTTCAAGAGATGATGAGGTTTTTGGAAACGGATGTGGTTATTTCTACGATGTCACTGGCTACTTTAAGAAGGAAGTATTTAAAAAGGGCCTACTGCTTCATACAAACAATTACAGATATTTAGATTTAGCTGCGGGTCGTTTTTATTTTGTTAATTACACAAAAGAAAAAATTCAACTTGCCCAAGTTACTCTCACAGACTCAAGCTTAGATAATAGATTATGCGCTGACCGTTTATAGGTACCAGTTACCTTTTTGTCCATATGTGCGTCACATGACGCACATATGGACAAAAAGGTAACTGGTACCAGGAGAAAATATGAAAGAATTAGTTGCTGTGAATGGTGAAGTTTATAAACCTGGTGATGCTAAGATCAGTGTTTTTGACAGGGGTTTTCTATTTGGTGATGCCGTTTATGAAGTGACTAGATCCTACGGCAGAATTTTTTTTCAAATTGAAGCTCACATTGAAAGACTCTACAGATCTGCAAAGTGGATCGACATGGACTTGGAAAATTTCAGTGGCGGCAAAACTCAAAGTGAAATGATCAAGCACATCTACGACATCTACAAAAAAATAGATTGCGAAGATGTATACATGAGAATTCAAATCTCTCGGGGAGATGGTCCCATTGGTATGAGCAAGAACATGGTGAAGAAGCCCAATGAGGTGATCATCATTTATCCTTTTGTGCAAATCGATAAAAAATATTTTGATGAAGGCGCAAAGATTTTTGTCACTGAAAGATTAAGGAATGCCAAGAAAGCTCTCGATCCCAACATTAAATCGGGCAATTATTTGAATAACGTGTTGGCTTATAATGAAGGCGAAAAGGAAGGCGCTTTCGAAACTTTTATGATGAATTCGCAAGGTCATGTGACGGAAGGAACGACTTCCAATATCTTTATGGTAAAAAACAATACGCTCATTACGCCACCTGCAAATTACGACATTCTAGTAGGAATTACACGTGGAATAGTGATGGAAATAGCTGAGAACACTGGACTAAAGGTAGAAGAAAAGGGATTCGATCTTAAAACTTTGCAAGATGCTGACGAAGTATTCCTGACTTCTTCGACTAGAGAAATCGTTCCAGTCAAAGATGTGAATGGCAAAACTTTCAAGGTAGGGCAATTTGAGAAGACAAGAAAGCTAATTGAAGGTTATAAAGCCTATACAAATCGATATTTAGAGAATGCTAAAAAAGAACATCCCTGGAGATAATTTTTGGAAAAAGTTTACGTCAAAGACTTAAAACCTTCACAAGCTATCAAATGCACCTTTTTAGTGAAGGATAAGAACCTAGGAACAGACAAGAAAGGCCACTCTTTCTTGAGCCTAGTGCTTTCGGATAAAACCGGCCAAGTTGATGCGAGAGTTTTTGGTCAAGCAGAAGAAATGAATGAACTGTTTGAAGTGGATGATTTTGTTTTTGTAAAGGCAACAGTTCAAAAATTTCAAAACCGAAATCAGCTAGTCATTCAGAACATCGAAGCAATGAGCCCAACCTCGGTACAGATTGCAGATTTTTTACCCACAACAAAAAACAATATCGAAGAAATGTTTTCAGATCTTATCAAGATTTCTCAGGAAGTTAAAAATCCCTTCATCAGGGATTTAATTTTAAATACTTTGAACGATTCAGAAATTCAGCCCCTCATCAAGAAGTGCCCGGCAGCAAAATCTGTGCATCATGCCTACATTGGGGGATTGCTAGAGCATACTCTCTCAATTTGTAATGTGATGAAGTTAATATCTCAGAATTATAGAGAACTGGATTTAGATCTTTTGATTTTTGGAGCGATCTTTCATGATATCGGAAAGGTGTGGGAGCTTTCATTTGATACCTACATTGGGTACACGGACGTCGGAAGATTAGTTGGACATATTCCGCTCGGCAGTGAACTGGTTGAGAGAAAGGCAAAAGAAATTCCCAATTTCCCAGTAGAATTAAAAAATGTGTGTAAGCATCTAGTACTCACTCATCATGGCCGATTAGAATACGGATCTCCAAAGAGGCCTAAATTTTTAGAGGCCATGGTTGTCGGTATGATCGACGAATTGGACAGTCGTATCAACTCGATGATGACATACATGAACGCTCAAATGAGTGAGAGCAATCCTGAGCAGAAGTGGTCAAGCTACAATTCAATGTATGATCGCTACTTTTATCTTGATGTGCTTAAGCAGCAAAAATCTAAACTTGAAAAATGAAATTTTTAAAAGACTTCGCCAAATCAATATGGAAGAAGTCCAATGAAGATCTCCTCTTCACTCATGCGGCGGCGTTGACGTATTATTCGTTTATTTATTTTGTGCCGATCTTGGCTCTTTTTTATTTTTTCTTCGATTACTTCAATGGATTTGAACAAATCAAAGCTTCGATACAAAGTTTTGTGGGAGTCTATCTCGCACCTCAACTCGCAGAGACGATTTTGTCTTACGTACAAACAATTCAAGATAGAGTTTCGGTAGAGGCCATTGGTATCTTTGGCGTGATAGGGTTTTTGGTATCTAGTTTTCTTATGCTCTATCAAATTGAGTTTTCCTTCAATGCTATGCTGGGTAAAAATATTCCGGAGCATAGGATTAGAAGAATGTTTAAGTATGTGATCCTAATGACGGTAGGGCCTATTTTTATTGGGCTTTCTATTTTGGCACAGCAATCGGTTTATAAAATCACGGATGGGCATGTGGAGATCACGGCCCTTTCCATTCTGGTTTCAATTTTGCCTTTGGTAACGACCTTAATTTTTATTACAATAATGTACAGATGGATTTCGGCTATTCGATTGACTTGGAAGACTTGCTTGAAGGCTGGTGCTTTCGCAGGGATTGGTATCGAGGTGATCAAGCAACTTTACGCTTACTATGTTGTATATTCTCTGAAGGGCAGTCCCTACGGAGTTATGGCAGTACTTCCATTATTTTTAATTTGGATCAACACGATTTGGACCATCACTTTATTCGGTGGTCAGATCTGTTGTTATTTGAATGCCCGGGAATCAAAAGCGTCTTAATCTAATTTGAGTGAGGCAGGGATTCCTGTAACAATCACGCCGCTGGGAACATCACGAGTCACCACAGAATTTGCGCCCACGACAGAGCTATCGCCAATCGTAATATTTCCTAAAATTTTTGCGCCTGCTCCGATAATGACTTTTTTCCCGATAGTAGGATGTCTTTTTTTGTCTTCGAAATTTTTTCCACCGAGAGTGACTCCGTGAAAGATCAAGCAGTCATCACCGACGACTGCGGTTTCGCCAATCACTACGCCCATACCATGATCGATCACGACTCTTTTTCCGATTTTTGCTCCGGGGTGAATTTCAATGCCGGTGAGAAATCTTGCGATTTCGGAAACAAGTCTCGCTAAGATATAGAGTTGAGACTGATAAAGCGAATGAGCAATCCTATGAAAGCCCATAGCTTTTACGCCAGGATAACAAATAAACACTTCGAGCAAGGATTTGGCTGCGGGGTCATAATTTTTGTAGGCTCTTAAGAACTCAAACATGGGCCTAAGTTATAGAAATATTATCCAAAGATCAATGAATTAGCATAAGCCTTATATTCTTTTTGACCTCGGTAAAACAAGCAAAGTGTTTCGATTTTTAAAAAATAGTTAATTAAAATCAAATAGTTATACTCTTAGTTGAACGATATTGACATCGATAGCAATATCGTTTAACATATATGTATACTAGTGAGGTCATTATGAATGTTAAAGTCTCGTCTAAATATCAAGTTGTTATACCGGAAGAGGTGAGATCATCCTTGGATCTTAAACCAGGAACTCTTGTCGACGTTATAGCTAAAGGTGGAATTGCCTACATAGTGCCCGTGAAATCTCTTGAAGAAGCGAGAGGATTTCTCAAAGGAAAATTATCTGCTGAAGATATAAAATCAGTAAGAGTAAAAAAGGACAAGAGAGATTAAATGGTTGTAGACAGTTCAATTTGGTTAGAAATATTTTTGGATGGCCCTTTGGCTTCAAAATGTCAAAAACACATGGGCAAGCACCAATTACAAATTCCCACATCTGTGGTGTATGAAGTTTATAGAAAATTAAAGCAAAAATTATCAGATGATGTGGCATTGGATGGAATTGCAGTTTTTTCTAATTATAAACTCATAGAGTTTGATCGCGAAATAGCTCTTCTGGCAGCGGATATATCTTTAGAGTATGATCTTGGTTTTGCAGATAGTATTGTCTTGGCTTCAGCAAAACATTGTAATCAAAAGCTTTTAACTTTAGACAATGATTTTTTAAAGATCCCTGATGCAATCATAGTTCGATAATATCAGCCCGATAGCAGAATATATTGATCTTTGTTTGATGAATGTGCTAACTAAGTGTCTATGTTAGAAACTCAAACTGATTCTATAAAAACCACAGTGTCCGTAGATCCAGATAGGCTTGAAAAGCGTATCTTTAGAAAGGTCGGCACTGCTATATCTGATTTCAATATGATCGAAGAGGGTGACCGCATTTTGGTGGCGGTCTCGGGTGGCAAAGATTCTTGGGTGTTGCTGCATGTTTTAAATGAACTCAAGAAAAAAGCTCCCATCCATTTTGATTTGATTGTCGTAAATATTGACCAGGGTTACGCCGGATTCAGGCAAGATCTTATTGATGATTTCTTGGAAATCAAAGATATCAAAAGAGATATGCAGTATTTTGATATCGCCACATTGCTCGATGAAAAAATGAAGGATGGATCTGTTCCATGTTCACTGTGCGCCAGATTAAGAAGAGGCGCACTTTCAGGAGCTGCTAAAAAATTAGAATGTAATAAAATTGCCCTTGGCCATCATTTAGATGATTTTATCGAAACGCTACTCCTGAACGAATTCTTTTCGGGCCGGGTGGCGACGATGGCGCCGGTTCTTCAGCCAGAAGAAAGTCTAGCGCGCGTGATCCGTCCTCTGGTCTATGTGCCCGAGAGCGACATTATTGAATTTGCAAAGGCAGAGGGATTTCCGATTGTTTGCTGTCAATGTCCATTGATGTGTGGGGAGAACACGCATATTGATCATAAGAGACGCTACATCAAGACATTACTAAAGACTCTTCAGAAAGATATTCCCGAAATCAAGAACTCTCTTATCGCTTCTATGGGGCGCGTACAGCCGAGCCATATGTTGGATAGAGATATTTGGGATTTCACAAAAATGGAGAAGAAGTAGTGTTGCATGTGGTGGCTCTTCCCATTGGAAATCTCGAAGACATTACTCTAAGAGCTCTCAGGCTTTTGCGCGATGCGGACGTGATCATCGGGGAAGAACGCAAAGAACTCATTCCTATGCTTAAGCATTTCGAAGTGGACTTTCATGCTAAGACTTTAGAGTTCTTAAATGAGCATTCGGATAAAGAAGACCTTCAGCATTTGAAAGGTCTTTGCAAAGATAAGAATGTCGTTCTGGTTTCAGATTGTGGAACACCGGTGTTTTGTGATCCCGGCGCTCACTTGATTTCACTTTGCAGAAAAGAAAAAATTCCGGTCATTTCTGCGCCTGGCGCCTCAAGCCTGATGACTCTTTTGAGTTTGTCTTCAGAAAAACTTTTAAAATTTCAATTTGTTGGATTTTTACCTCGAGAAAAAGAAGATCGCCAAAGAGAAATTGCAAAACTTAAAAATATCAAAGAAAGCTTTATCGTAATGGATACACCCTATCGTTTAAAGGCCACCATCGATCAATTGGCTCAAGCTATGTCCGGTCGTAGAGCGCTTTTGGGTTGCGATCTCACTCAAAATAACGAACTGGTGATCGAAGACACCCTCTCAAAAATCAACGCTCAACTTGGTGACGAAAAGAGAGAATTTATTCTTTTAGTTTACTGATCTTACTTAAAATATCTTTTTTAATTTTATCAGTAGTAGATTTATTGAATTTAGAATTTATTAAATACTTAAAACTATTTTGTAATGTGGTTATGTGCATGTAATATCTTTGACACATTTTACACAAAGCCAAGTGAAGTTTGATTTCTATTTTTTTATAATTCCAATATCTTCAGATGAACTAATTTTTTTTGTTACTTCTTTACAAGTCATCATATTACTACTACCTTTTTTTCAATGCACTCTCGGAGCCTGTTTCTGGCTCTATACAAGAGTACATTTAAGTTAGTCTCAGTAACCTCTAAAATCTTACAAATATCCTTAGAGCATTCTTCATCAATTTCTCTCATAGCAAAAGCCATACGCTGAATGTCCGGAAGCTTTTCTAGGCAATTCTCAATCTCTTCTTTAGTATTGGCTGTGAGGAGAAAGCTTTCAGGATCAATGGGAGATTGAATCCAATGACCAGTATTATCAAACCTATTGTTCATGTGATCATCGATTGGGTCGTTTTTATCCATTTTTTGTTTACTTCTAAATTGATCGCGAATTTTATTGTATAGAATCCCAAATAGAAAAGTTTGTATTTTAGATCGAGCTTCAAACTTGTGAACGACATCGAGAAAGGTTACCCACGTAGACTGTGTGCAGTCGGCTGCGACCTCTTCATTGAGTCCCATGCCCAAGCAGCATCGATAGAGTTTATCTGTATAAGCTTCTACCAATTGATTGAGAGCTAAAGGATCTTTAGCTCTAATCTTCAAAATAAAAATTTCGGTAGAAAATACATCTGACATTACTTATTTTCTTCGAAAAAGAATTTGTTCTAAAGAAAAAGCTCCGGAACCCAATGTAAATACACAAAGGATAATGACGGCATACAATGCTGGACTAAGTTCTGATAGTGTATAAATCGATGTGACGTCCTCTTTGTGTGCGGTGAGAACTGCAACAACCATAATGCAAAAAAGTGGTATGCATGATAATCTTGTAAAAAAACCTACAAGAACAAAAATTCCAAAAATAACTTCACTGAAGGCGGCCAAGGGAGCTTGAATTGTTGCTAATGGAATATTGAGAGATTTAAAGTACTCAATCGTCTTGCCTAAATTTTGCAATTTGCCCCACCCTGCAGGGATAAATACCGTAGCGATGAAAAGGCGTGGAATTAATTTTAAAACTGGATCTAATATAAAAGATAAGCTTAGGACTTTACTATCAACTCTACTAAAAAAACCCACAGATATCTCCTCGTATATTTAATTGCTCCACAGAGTGAGCGTTATTTTTGAATGCCGACAATCAATCCACGACTGGAGAGCATTGCGAATATCCTAAATAATTCTTCTGGACTACTAATCCTTTCAACAATTTTAGAAATATTCAAGCCTTCAAGTATCATATCTATAATTTTATAACTATTGAGATCAATTTTATCAGTAGTCACTTCGCTATCTGCGCGATATAGAAGGTAGAGGTGATCACCTTTTGTGGCCAACTGTACTGCTGGATGGAGTTCCATTTTTAAAGTTAGTATCTCTTCTTCTGAATATTGCGACAGTGTAGCTATATCAATAGCTTTTTTGTGATGGGCGGTAAAGGTAATGCATTTCTTCCATTCAAAATTTGCAGACTCATAAAGGTCTCTTTCATTTTTAACATCAAAAAAGAGGGGAAAAATCTGACTGTATTCACCGAGATTATTGAATTTTGAAGGATTTTCTTTAAGGAATTTTCTAAGCTGACTTCTTAGGTCTCCCTTAGTTTTTTTAATCAACTCAAAAGTTTCAGGGAAATCTTCTTCAAGAGACTCTTCGATGCGCAAGAAGTAAGCATTTTGATAGACTTTCAATCTTTGGATTTTAGAAAACTGTGCTGTCTCTCTAAGGGGTAGAGAATTTAAAAACTCAGGTTCAAAATTTTTAGTAATGGCTTCTTTAAATTGAAGCTGTAATTTTTTTAGCGAATTCACTTTTTACTCCGTTACGAATTTCATGAGCTCTAAGAATTTCTTTTTCTAGTTCTCTCCAGTCGGGGATATTTCCATCTCTTTCTATCATTGATGTGAAGAAACCTAAATTCTGCTCCGTCCATTGAAATAGTTTCCAAACCTCCTCGCACACTGGCTGATCGTGTGTATCTATAAGATAACCATCTTTGACGGAATGACCAGCAAGATGAATCTGTCCAACTCTCTCTAAGGGTATAGATTTTAAAAAATCTATGGGATTAAAACTATGATTTATTGAGCTAACATATATATTATTAATATCCAATAAAATGCCACAGTCAGCTTTCTCGGTTAATTCTTTTATAAATTGCCATTCTGTCATTTCTGCATTTGTATATTCAAAATAACTAGATACATTTTCTATTAAAATTCTTTGGCCAAGAAAATCTTGTATCTTTAAAATTTTATCTGAAAGATATTTCAAATTTTCTTTAGTGAAAGGAACAGGTATTAGATCATGAATATTTTCACCATCAACTCCTGTCCAGCATAGATGATCTGAAATCCAAATAGGCTCAATGCTGTTTGCAAGTTCTTTTAAGCGCTTGAGGTAATCCGCATCAATTGGATCAGCAGATCCGATATTCATAGAAACTCCATGAAGAGCAACAGGCAGCTTTTCTCTCATTTTTTCTAAATTAGAAAATGCTTTAGGTTTCAAACCACTTTGCCAATTCATGTAATTTTCAGAGACGACTTCGCCCCATTCAATGCTTTTCGGCACTTCGTTGAGAAATTGCATCACATGAGGGCTTCTGATCCCCACGCCGATACCATAGTTTTTGAAAAGTTTTTGCTTCATATCTGCCTTAAAGTAAAAGGGGAGTTTATCTCCCCATGATATTAAAGAATAACTAAGTTATTTAGCTTCTTCTTTAGCAGCGCAGTGGTCAGCACCTTTGCAATGATTTTTGTCATTTTTCTTATCTTTGCCTTTGCATGACGTTTTATCTTTGGCGCCGCAACCTTCTTTACCATTGCATGATGCTTTTTCAGCTCCAGCTCCAGCTTTTGGTTTTTCGTGATCGTTAGCTAAAGCTGCGCTTCCAGTTGCTAAACCAGAGATAAGAGCTGCTGCTAGTATCATTTTTGTATTGCGATTCATTGAATCCTCCATCTTTTCGTAGCCGGAATTGGCTATCGATACATTAGGCCTATGGCACTATAGTATTAGTGTTTTAAGCTTATCCTTTATTACATAATTTTTTAGATTATATTTGTGGGATAAGTTGAGTCTGATTGAATCGCCTTATTTTGAGAAGTCTCATTATCATAAAATTTATTTCTTAACATGGGCTAAGACTTTAGGCTTGTGGCGGATAAAGAGATTTTTATTTTCAGCTCGGTATTTTTTTACCTGAGAGCTTACTGTATAGCCACATAGCAAAAACACCAAAGAGCCACCAGAAAGCAAATTGGATAAAGAAAGGCCAGATGGTGTTTTGGAGTTTGTAGTTCAATGAAAATGGATAGAGAAGAAAGCAAGTGGCCAGCACAAAGCGATCAAATATTGTTGAAAGAAGATTTGTAGGCTCACTGTTGGAGTAGAAAATGATATGTATAATCAGTAACAAAAGCCAAATCCATGCAAAGATCATGGATTCGAAGACTTTCTTGAGACCGGACTTAATTTCTTGCGGCAATGAGTGATGCATGCCTAAAATTGTATATTAAATTTCTCTTGAGGCAACTGAAATAGCAGGGTTTCTAAGAGCTGCTTGCCAGTGATCGGTGAATCCTTTTTGAGAATCTTCACCAGTTCCGCGACCTAAGATTGCGTCCACATAGGCTACGTTGCTAGTTTCCCACTTTGTCATTCTCGATTTATTCTTTCCTACATAGCCATTGGCTCTTAACTTATGTCTGAACATAAACAAGCGAACAGTTTCCCAGTCGTTATTGAGGGAGATATCAAATTTATCTTTAGCAAAGGCAATATCGCTTTTTGAAATCTGAACCCAGCCTTCTCCGCCATTGTAGGCAGCAAGAGCTTTTCTAAAATTATCTTTTTCTTTGAGGGCCATGGTTGCCCAAGAGCTTGATGTGGGCTGAGCACCATTATTTACAATACTGTATTTTTTGAGAAGCACCTTCATTCCGCCCTCAAGGTTTACAGCAGGGTTTTGTAGGCATCTTAGAGATGAATCGCCCGCCATTTGATCAATAGTTTTTCCTTTTAAAGACTGAAGCTGTTGTGGAGTGCAAGAATCTACGTTGGTTACAGTTTTTGTGTTCAGTTGAAATAATCCAACACTCTTTGATCTCGATTTTTTGTCCCCAACGGCGTGGCAAACACGCCAAAAACCGCTGGGGCGGCGGCCCCAATTTAGGGT
>JANMFM010000289.1:0-6484 GCA_031374125.1 Bdellovibrionales bacterium | reverse complement strand
TTTTTGACCAGAGGATCTTGCGATGATTTTAGAATTGGTTTCTGCAATGCCGGTGAGCATTTCTACCAATTCATTTTGATCCGCTTCGGACTCACTGTAAACAAGCTCTACGTTATTTTCTAGCGGAGCAAATACCGTTTTAAGTTGGTTTTTTAAATCTTGGTCTAACATATGAGCCTCCTCGAAAATAATTAATAATTAAACAGCCGAGAATTTAAAGAGACGGTTCTAAAGTTGGTCTGATTTTCTAGCTAACTCGGCCGATGAAATTCATTTTTAAAATGATTTCGGTCGGCCTTGTTATCGGCTGTTTAAATTTTGCCTACTAAGTCTAATCCTGGCTTCAATGTTTTTGCTCCTGGAGTCCATTTTGCTGGGCAAACTTCACTTGGATTCTTTGCGATGAATTGTGCTGCTTGAGTCTTGCGAAGTAATTCCTCTGCGTTTCTTCCGATTCCGTTGTCATGAAGTTCTGCAACCTTAATTTGACCTTCTGGATTCACGAGGAATGTCCCGCGATAAGCTAGGCCTGCGTCCTCAATGTACACTCCGAAAGCTTTTGCCAAGTGAGCTGTTGGATCTGCTAGCATTGGGTATTTAATTTTTTTGATTGTTTCTGAAGTGTCATGCCATGCTTTGTGTGTGAAATGAGTGTCTGTGCTTACGCTGTAAATTTCTACGCCCATCTTTTGGAATTCAGCGTATTTATCTGCCATGTCACCCAATTCAGTTGGGCAAACAAACGTGAAGTCAGCGGGGTAGAAGAAAAAGATAGACCATTTTCCTTTTAAATCTTTTTCTGTAACAGTTACGAAATCACCGTTGTGATAAGCTTGAGCTTTAAATGCTGGGATTTGGCTGTTGATAATTGTAGACATGTATTCCTCCTGGTATTGGTTAAGACTTTTAAATCATTCTCTTTGTGAGACGTTTAGGAAAGTCCTTTGTATAAGTACCTACTTTACGGTATCTGCCTGTCATTGTGAAATCGATAATTAATTAAAGTTGATAGATTTTATCTATTATGATAGAGTATCAAAATTACTAGTGATTCGGAGGACTTATGAATACCAAATTGACCTTCTCTATAACGCAGATGGAATATGTGATGGCGGTGCACAAATTTGGACATTTTGCTAAGGCCGCGGAAGCTTGTTTTGTGACTCAACCCACTCTCAGTATGCAGATCCAAAAAATGGAAGAAGATTTGGGTATCATAATATTTGATCGCTCTAAGAAGCCAATTCTACTCACAGAAGTCGGAGAAAAACTAGTAGAACAAATCCAATCGATTCTTTTTGAAGTCAAAAAAATTGAAGGAATAATTCAAACCAATGAAAAAGGCGTGATTAAAGGGGAATTGCTTTTGGGAGTGATTCCCACAATTTCTCCTTATTTACTTCCAAAGCTTTTACCAGTTTTAGAAAAAAAATTTCCTCAGCTCAATTTGAAAATCATGGAATTGCAAACAGACCAAATTATTGCTGCGTTAGACAACGATGAAATCGACGTCGGAATTTTGGCAACACCAACTAAAACACCAAAAATGTTTGAGCTGCCTCTGTACTATGAGACCTTTTCCCTTCTCTGTAAGAAATCTCATCCTTATGCTCAATCGAAAAAGATCAAGTACTCTGCTTTAAGACGGGAAGACATTTGGCTCTTGGCAGAGGGCCATTGTATGAGACATCAAGTTCTAGATATTTGCTCCTCTAAAAATTTTAAGGATGAAAATCGGAAATTTAAATTTGAAAGTGGGAGTTTGGAAACACTCAAGAACCTCGTGGAATCTTATGGTGGGTATACACTTTTGCCAGAACTGGCGGCGAATACGATTGGAGATCACACGCAACTCATTCCGTTTGAGCGCCCAATCCCTGCAAGGGAGGTGGGGTTGATATATCGCCGCGAACACTATAAAAATAATCTTATTGAAGCCCTAGGTGAAGCCATCGTTAAAAGCATTCCAGAAGAAGTCAGAAAAATTCGACCTAAAGATTTAGATGTCTTGCCAATCAATTAATAATCAGCGACAGAGTGCAGTGATTTGAAAAGATGCTAACGACAAACCTACTTTTTGTGAACTGTGGTGGAGCTGCGAGAACCTCAAACAATGCTTCAAACAATGGTACTGGGAATGACAGTGGTGACGATGGGGATGTGAGTCTTGAAGATCTATCGGTGCTTGAAGGTGGAGCTAGAAAGTTTTTTAGAGGCACATGGACTGCTCCGAGCGGATCGGTGCAAGAAATGATCTACGCTTTTAAAACTCCGACATTAATTTGTATATTCTCAGATACCGGGTTTACAAATGCAGCCAGTATAAATTCTTATGTGAATCAAATTTCTGATTTGGATTGTTTTTCAAAGTACAATTAAAAAGTATAATTAAAGATTTTTTAGAATTTGAGCGTGGAAGGTTTTTACTTCAGCGCTCGCTCTGATGGCGTTTGGATTCCAGCCAGATAAAAAGAGCGCATCGGAGGATTTGACTCTGGAAAGAGCCACGTAGGCTTGGCCGGCCTCGAAGACCCTTGATAAATCAATTGTTGCTGCGTCGAGTGTAATTCCTTGAGATTTATGGATCGTAGTGGCCCAGGCAAGGTTCACTGGAAAATTTTCGGCAGCGGCAACCACTTCGCCTTCAGCATTCATGTATGAGAATGTTTCGGGTTCGAGTTTTGCGGTATTGCCATTGATCATTTCTACTCGAAGTTCGCCTTCTTTTGCAGATTTTACCGTACCTAGAGTTCCATTCACATAAGCGCCTTGGGGATCATTTTTTCTGATCATCACGAGCGCGCCAATTTTTAATTGGAGAACTTCAGGAACAGGGGAGGCTTTCTTGATGGCTTCTAAAAATTTTGAGGAGCCAGAGTATGCAGTCTTGAAGGTCAGAAGATCACCTTTCAAGTTTGAAAGTTTAGTGAGGTTGTAATCTTCTACAGAGTTTCTGTGAGAGAATAAAATTGTTCCTGTGAAATCATCCGTAGGTTTTTTGATTTTAGAATTTAAGAATTCATTCACTTCAAAATTCACTTGGCCATTTCTAATAAAGTTTAAAACTCTCAAGAATTTTTCGTCTTGAGTTCTCATGATGGTTTTGAGATAAGCCACTTGAAAGTTGCTATTTTCCCAGGTGTGATTCTGAAAAGCCCAGTCTTTTTCTTTTCCACCAATGCTGACGGGCGGGAGTTGTCCAAAGTCTCCGACAGCAATGATTCTGATTCCACCCCAGGGAACTTGAGATTTTCTAACTTCTCTACAGATATTTTCTGCCACTTCAAAAGCTACGCCAGGGATCATGCTGATTTCATCAATGATAATGGTATCGACGTTGTTAATTCTTTTTTTGAGTCTTCCGTCTTTTAAAGCCCGTTGGATTGTTTTTTCTGGGCCACCTTCCAAGATGCCAAGGCCAAAGAAACTATGAAAGGTAACACCTTTTACGAGGACTGCGGCAGCTCCGGTACTGGCAACGACAGGATGAGTTTTAGAATTTTTGTCTTTTAGAAAATGCTGAAGTAAAAAAGATTTTCCTGAACCAGCTACGCCAGTGAGAAAAATATTTTCAGACTTATTTAAAAGTTCCATCGCATTTTGTTGGCATTCTGTGAGCGTAAAAGACATAGGGATTACTCATACCGAATAATCCCGAGGCTGCCAAACCTTTAGTGAGTGGATTATGGAAGATTAGATAATAACCAGCCAAAGTCCGAATTTGTACCAAACCACCAGCTGTATTTTCTGGCAGGACTAATGCTAGATGAGCTTAAGTTTGCTTGGCAAGATGTCAGAAGAGCTGAGGCGTCTGTGGCCGTTGTCACAGAGTTTCTGCCTAAGGCTTCCTTCGCCCAGTAAGCCTTCACTGTTGCGCCCATAACATCGCAGGCGTGATCAATTTCTCCAGAGCCAGTGTTACCTAGATATGAAGATGCATAGTATGGAATTCTTAATGCACCTTCTGTCACTAGACCGTAGTTGTGAATGTAATCGCCGTAATCTGCTAAATAAATAAGAGCGTTATTATCAAGAGACAAAATGTAGTATCTCCACACAGCATCAGCGATCAATGCGCCCAACCAAGGAGAGCACATCACATCTGGAATGGGTTCACTTGGATCATGCTGATTTCTGGTGTGAAGAGGACAGCCGATTCTTGTCCAACCATTTCCGGGATTTTGTTGCATGTTGAAGACGTTATTGAAAAGTGCAGTTGCTCTGGTCGCATCTGTAGCCGAACCTGTCGCATCGAATGCTGCAAGCGCTGCTAACATTGCATAGGCTTGGTGTCTCTCTGTCCAAAAGCCTGTGCTTGCAGAGAATGTCGTTGGCCAACCGTTATGTGGCAATCTGGTTCTCTCGATCACAGGAATTAAACTTGTGTCGCCTGTGATCATCATATCGTAGAGCATAGATTGCCCGTAAACGTACTTAGAATCGCCGCCCAAGACAAAGCCACCACTGGAATTGATATTGGCTTTGTAAAATTGCGAAGCTCTATGACCGCGTCTTAACCAATCAACACTTCCACTTCTAAAATACATAAAGTAAAGCGTTTGTGCTCTATCATACAACCACGGTTCAGAAGCTGTTTGATGAGCGGTGGCATTTGCTGCTTGCGTAGAGAAGTCTGAAAATTCTGTATCAAACCAATTGTAAGATGAAACTTCGTTCAATGCAGTTGTTCTGGTTTTAAGTAATGATTGGCTCAACCAACTTGGTGAATGCGTAACGTACACTCTTGGTTCTTGGACGTTTCCTGAGGCAGGGTATTCCGATGGATTTACACCATTTGAGATTGGAACCCAAGTGCTGGCTGCAGAGAAAGTCGAAGTGATGGTGTTTGCTCTTGCGGTTCCCCATTGGACTCTCATCGTTACGGGATTTCTATCTGTGAATGTATGAGTGATCCCAATTTGAACTGATTTTAATGAAATCGTTGTAGCAGGCGTCTGGAAATTTCTCCAATAATTAATTGCCGTCACAAAGGATGGAACTTCTGAGTTTGCAGAATTGAGTATGCGAATATTTGCAGTGCTTGTGACAAACCCTTTAGGGAAAGGCACACCGAATACAACATTAGTTGGTTGATTTAAAATTGTAGAGCTTTGCGGGTGTAAAGTGATATCCGTAGTTCCTGCTGTAACAGCGGGAACAAATAAGTTTCCGTTGGTTGTCGGAGTTCCACAGGATCCGGTATCTAAAGTTGGACAACCGCCAGAACACGTAGATCCTACAGGAGAACATGTTCTGGATTGCATTAATCTACCATTCACACAGACTGGTGAACCAGAATTTGTGCAAGTTCCTGGTGTCGTGTTACATGCTGCAACTGAGACTCCGCAAGATTGTGATAAGGATTGGTTTTGAGTTCCGCAAAGCAGTGAATTGGGTTCAACAGAAGTTATGCCGTCCTTGGTCTTCATGCATGTTGCCGTTCTTGTTTGCTGTACGCATGAAGGTGAAGAGCAAGAAGTCCATGCACTCAGTTGCCAGGCATATGTAGTTACAGGATCAGGGGTACCGGAAGAGCCTACGCTACTGGTTGCTGTTTTCATATTCCCGCAGTTCTGAAAAAGAGCAATCTGAGCGAAGGCTGCGCTTGATAGTAAGAAAGCTGCTAATGCTTTTCTTTTACTGAACTTCTTTTTTAAATTTTCGGTATGATTTTTAGACATAATATCTTATCGGTATTATCGGTAGGTTTTTAATAGAGAAAAGCATTGGTCTCAAATTGAGACAAATTATCTTAAAAGTATGCAAAAAATCAGTCTTCGCAAGATTTGAGGAAGTCGTTAAAAGTGCCAGCCTACTTGTGTTTCGCAGCTGCTAAAAGAAAAAGTACCCTTTAGTTTTTCGTACTGTCGCTGCATCAAAACCCAAAAAGTGCCCTGCACCTTTATGTGTCGCTTGCGCGTTATTTAAAAATATTTTTTCAGAATAAAGTTGACGAGTTTATTGATGGATTAAATGAATTACATTTAGTTATTTTTATATTTTCTTCTGTTTTTAATTTTATCTTCGCTGTGATTAATAGAAAGCCTTTATGTGTGTCTAATATCGTTTTATGAATATGCTTTTCAATTTTTAAATTTCACAAATCTTTAAGTTTTAAAACTCATGTTATGTTCTCCTCATTCAAAGGAGATGAGCATGAATTTAAAACATTTTTCAAATCAAAATTTACTGGA
Source organism: Bdellovibrionales bacterium (assembly GCA_031374125.1). Lineage (GTDB taxonomy): Bacteria > Bdellovibrionota > Bdellovibrionia > Bdellovibrionales > JAEYZS01 > JAEYZS01. The sequence continues at coordinate 290 of JANMFM010000289.1, read as the reverse complement.
TAATGCCAAAAGACTTTCTACGGAAGAAAGAAAAATAACTACCGAGATACTCCATCATTTAAGGGAGATAGAAAATAGAAAACTTCATTTGGAATTAGGTTATTCTAGTCTTTTTGAGTATTGTTTAAGAGAGCTAAAATACTCGGAATCCCAAGCTCAAAGAAGAATATCTGCTATGCGACTAATTAGAGATCTTCCTGAAGTTGAAGCTAAAATCAAAGAAGGCTCTTTAAGTCTATCCAATGCAGCAAAGATTCAAAGCTTCATAAGACAAGCTTATAGAGATGAGA
>JANMFM010000257.1:0-15512 GCA_031374125.1 Bdellovibrionales bacterium | reverse complement strand
CCACCCAAATTCCATCTTCCACTTCTTTTACTCCAACCTCTTGCCCCGCAAACGCTTTGCTCAAATTTACTTTTATATTCTTCTCGCAGATCCGACCACACTGAGTAACTTGTATAGTTTTATCATGGAATGGATAAAATAAAATCCTTATCCTTCCTGGATCCGCCAAACCAATATCTCAAATCATGTTCAAAGCAACAGTGCGCCCAAAGATCTGGCCGATCCGAAGTACCTTCCGCAAACATGGTGCAGCCATCTGTTTCAAAATCTTGCAAAGTCTTTTGAACTTCTGCTGCCTTAAGGTTGAAATTGAAAATTAAAGAAAGTAAAACAAATAAAATAACGGCCGTAATTTTCACGCTAAATATCTCCCCACCTTTAAAATTGTAGCCATACAAAGACCGTGACTGCAAATCATAAAAACACTATAAAAATTAAATGGGTTTATTTTTTAGAGTTTCTATAATGATAGTAGCAATGGCGAGTGTGGTTTTCGTAATGTGGAAACTCAATACTGCCGGTATTGACCCCTCAGTCTTTCACCTAGATTCTAGCTATTCGACCTCTTTTGATCCCGCCGAAGTAACTCGTTTTGAATGGAAGAGCACAAACAAGATCTTCTCTTATGATAGAGACGATGGTGATAGATGGCTGCCTCAAAAGAACGAAGAAAAACTAAAATCCCTACTGAAATTCTTGTCACAAATCCAGCTGACCCAAGTTACTCAAAAAGGAAAATCCGCTTTGAATGTTTCCCTAGATATTAAGGGCAAGCGCTGGAACGGGTCTTGGGATGGGCTTTCTTTTGTATGGAAAACTGGCCCCTACGCTGGCAAGGGCGAGATCTTGAATGAACAAAAAAACATGGTTTTTTTCAAAGGTGCTCATATTTTTGAAACTGCAAGTATTGATCTGTGTAAAAATCGAATCACAAAAATTCTAATTCAAGCTCACGGTAAAAACTATAAAGTGGATCAGGTCGGCAGGGGCTGGCAGGTTATGCATCCAACTCCCCAAACTCTGGACCCTATTTTCATAGAAAAGTGGCTGATTGGGCTTTGCGATGTAAAGGTAAAGACCATTCTTGATTTGAGTTATGCGCAGAGCAATACAAAGCAAGGTGCTGTCACTTTTGAGTTCGTAGATGGTGAAAAATTGAGCCTTCTCCAAGTGGAAAAGGACTTTTTCGTGTTGGGTGAAATGGGTTTGGTGCTGGAACAGCTTAATAACTCTCTAGAAGAACTCAAAAAACAATTGCAACCTTAGACCAATCCTTGACAAAAAGACCCAAAATCTATTGAATGGGCACTTCATCTACTTTCTGTTCAGGCGTAGCTCAGTGGTAGAGCAACCGGCTGTTAACCGGTTGGTCGCAGGTTCGAGTCCTGCCGCCTGAGCCATTTGTCAAAGTATTCGAACCAATTTTTGATAAAAAAATAAGTGCGAACCTTGCAAGAATCAGATGCATGGAGGAAATATGAAATCAAAACTAATATTCGGTGTTCTTTGTACATTACAATCTGGCGCTATTTTTGCCGCGTGCCCTACAGAATCAGTTGCAGGAAAATACTTGGTCTCAAGTTCTACTTGCAGCACTAACTATCGAGAATTAACTGTAGCTCCGAAATTAGATAACTCTGGCAAAACTATCTATTGGCATCGTCTTTCAGGAGACTTTAACTGGGGAATAGGTGTGTACGCAGATCAAAAGGACCATACTTCACAAAAGTGCGGGGACACCGAGGGCGATCGATTTATTTGGCGTAGCCATGGCCCGCATAGTGAGTTTCTTTTCTCTTATTCTAATTCTGAAGCGACTTACTCGGAATCAGGCTGTGTTTGGACTTTAAAGAAGATCAACTAACACTTGTTTGGTGAAAAAATCCAGCGCGGTATCTCTCGGACTAATAAAAATAAGAATCACAAGAAAAAGCAGATTAAATCTGCTTTTTCTTTTTTAAAGAATGCACTGAAATAATTGACTCAAAATTTGCCGTCAAGCTCTCACTGCACTAATTCTGCCCGTATAGGGACTTACCACTTTCATGCAGGTCTATGGTAAATAAGTCTTCACTTATTAAGTCGCAGCGTTCCGCTCAAGTCTTCTGGCCTTCGTTTCTTGAGTGGCCGTTAGGTGTGATATCCGTCTCTTCCATAAAATTTACCGATGAGCCCCGGCGACCTTCGTCTCTCTTTCGAGCAAGTTACTCGATGCTTTTATTTCACGGTCTGCTGATTTTTAATTACACGACTTAATGAACTGATGTAAACAGAATTTGCCGTAAAGTTAAAAAATATAAAGCAAGGTGAAGAGATTCCCTGATGGTTTCTTTTTATTAAAATGCTCTTGGAAAAGAAGTTTTAATTTGGTAAGAAACCATAACAATACTGAGTGATGATTTTTATTTTAGAAGTCATTGCAAAATTAAAAAAAATTGCTTCAGAAAGCGCTAGAGTTGAGCAGAATTTTCTTTATCAACCTGCATCCCCCAGACGTATTTATTCTTCAAATCACTTATAATCTCGAATAGTTAAGGTTAGAAAAAGAGCTTGCCCTGGTCACATGACACTTCATTGTTAATTAAAGGCTATTGCAAAAGTCCTGTAGAATTGCTCAAAATTATATGAAAAACTCGACGTATGGAGGGTTTTTCATATGTCTCGTATAGTCTTGAATGATGATCTTTGGGATCAACTTGAACTGGTAATGAAATCTAAGGGCTGCAAATCTTCGAAAAATAATCGTATTGAAGACTAAATCCTTTCTTTTTCTTACAAAGTAAAAAGTACCGCTGGTATCATAAAATATGAGAGCGATATAATTGCGTCCGAACCTGCGTTGAGCCATAAAATATCTGGTCTCCACAGATAACTGTTCCCATGAGGAACAAAGCTGTCTGCATTGAACAACATACTTATGAATTCTAGCATCTACTCTCCACATTAAAGATCGGTCTTGTAGTTTTGCCATTTAAAAAAAACAATTTATAATGTAAACAATAATTGTTTTGGTAAACCATTTATGAAATAGGAAATCTAAGATATTTGGCAATGTGGGTGATGCGGGGGCTCTTTTTGCATAATTTTATTAACTAAAAACGACTTTTGTAAACGGCAATATAGTGTTAAATTATCACATATCTAACCATTAGAGAGGGTAAGTATGAATCAGATTAGAGCCAGCCACATTTTAGTAGACTACGAACACGAAGCTAATGATCTTTTAGGAAAAATTAAGGACGGAAAGACTTTTGAAGAACTCGCACAGAAATTCTCAAAATGTCCGTCCGGGGATCAAGGCGGGGACTTGGGTTTCTTTAGAAAAGGAATGATGGTTCCAGAATTTGAAGTTGCCGCCTTTGCATTGAATCCTAGCGAAACCTCAAAGCCTGTAAAGACACAGTTTGGGTTTCACCTCATCAAAAGGACTGAGTAATTTAGATTTTTACGTGGCCTTGTTTTTTATTCTTTTCTTCTTTTTTAGTTTTATAGACCGACGCAAGTATTGCAGAAACAAGCGCCATTAGAATAAAGAGAAGAGAAATTACGATAGGTATTTTATAATAATCTGCTATCAGCATTTTTATACCTACAAAAGCCAGAATGAAACTCAAAGCAGGCTTTAAATAAACAAATTTATCCATTAACCCCGAGATACAGAAGTAGAGGGCTCTCAAGCCTAAAATAGCGAAAACGTTAGATGTGAAAACAATAAATGGATCTTTCGTTACCGCGAAAATTGCAGGAATTGAGTCAAAAGCAAAAATCACATCTGTTGTTTCAACTAAAACCAAAACTACAAAGAGCGGAGTGGCCCAGTATTTTCCGTTCTGCTGAACAAAAAACTTTTCTCCATGAAACTCTTTAGTGATCGGTATCACTTTTTTCAAAAGCTTTACTACGATATTTAGCTCCGGATCGGCTTCTTCTTCTTTCTGCAAGAACATCTTCACAGCCGTGAAGACCAAGAAAGCTCCAAAAACATACATTACCCAGTGGAATTTATTGAGCAGGGCTGCGCCAACAAAAATGAATATTGCTCTTAGTATTAGGGCGCCAAAGATCCCCCAAAAAAGCACTCGATTTTGATGAGACTGCGGAACTCTAAAATAAGTAAATAACATTAAGAAAACAAAAAGATTGTCCACACTAAGCGAAAGCTCAATTAAGTAGCCCGCTAAAAATTCCATTCCGGCGACGGGGCCTTCTTTCATCCACAATAGAGCATTGAACCCCAGTGCAATTGCAATAAAGATAATGGTTTTAACCGTGGCTTCTTTCATCGACATCGATTTGCCTTTTTTTTGAAAAATGCCGAGATCAAGAATCATAATGATTAAAACTATTATTCCAAAGCCGATCCACATAAGTTGATGATTCACCTGAACAACTCCTTTTAAAATGAACTCAAACTTTATAATAAAACACCAGGATCTGGCCACGCAGAACGGCCCAAGTCAAAAGATTATGACTCGAAGCAAAATGCCTTAAAATGAATTTAAACCGTTTGAATTTTTGTACCGGTTCCTTTAAACCTAATCCCGGAAGAGTGGCAGAGTGGTTTAATGCAACGGTCTTGAAAACCGTCGGCCCTTCACGGGGCCCGTGAGTTCGAATCTCACCTCTTCCGCCAAATATTCTAAGTATACTAACCACTTAATACTTAGAGCGTCTTTTTAAGAATATAATTTAAAAATTGAAAATGAAAAATTTGAACGTGATTTGAACGATCACACTAATTACACGCTGTGGTCCTTAAATATGTATTGTTGAACATACTCTGTATTTTAGATTATACCCACGCAATGCCAATCAATTCTCAAGGTAAAAGACCACTGTATATTTTTTTAGACGAATCGGGAGACTTCAATTTTTCTCCGACAGGTACTAAAATTTTTATTATGAGTGCCATGTCTACTTTCCGCCCGTTCCCTTGGTATCAAGATTTAATCGACCTTAAATTTGAACTTTTAGAAAAGCCACACAGTTTAGAATTAGAGCGCTTCCATGCAAGTGAAAACCTTCAATGGGTACGAGATAGAGTTTTTGCGATCTTAAGTAAATATCAAGACCACTTAAGAGTAGACAGTGTGTATTTCCAAAAGAATAAGGCGTTTCAATCTTTACGTACTCCTGAAACAATATATCCGTTGGCAGTGAAAACCTTATTGGAATGGGCTATTAGAAAGCAAGATTTCGACCAAATTTCTGAAGCTATTTTTATCATGGATACTTTGCCTCCTAGTAAAAGCCGACCCATTATCAAAAGTATAAAATTAGGTCTAAGCGCTACATGGGGCGATAGATTAAAATATTCTATTCACTGTTGGGATTCTAGGGCAACGATAGGACTTCAAGCCGTGGATTATTTTAACTGGGCAATCTTTAGAAAACATAATCAGGATGATCTCAGATCTTATAATCTCATTAAATCTTCAGTTAAAAGTGAATTTGATATTTGGCGTTTTGGTGGGAAAGTATTCTATTAGCAGATAAACGACCGCCCTGACTACCCTTTCGGGAGAACCCAATGGGTTCTTATCATCAAGGCGGGACCTTTTCTTATATTTATGTATCGGCATTTTCTAACTTAAGCATAAACCTAAGTCTATACTAAAGGTCAGTCATACCTATAACATTGTTATGCATTTTGAATTAATAGGTCAACAACTATATAACATTGTTACCCATATGCCGATAACGTTTTTATGGCGGGAAATAACTCACATAAAGTGCAGATACGTGAAACGGGGAATTATATTTTAATACCCGAGTCTGAATTGCGTTCTAATGATGCTAATAAACTGTTTAGGCGATCTTAGTTTCTTAGCTTTTTTCTATATGTCATCTCACCTTCTTGCGTATATTTTTTAATAAAACCCTTCATGATCCAAGAAGAGGAAGTGAAGTGTTCTTGGCCGATCATGTTTCGCTAAAGAACAATTTTTCTCGAAAAGCAATCTTAAATATTATTCCACCAAGCTTGAGGTTGCCCCCTTTTATTTATTCTGTAAGATATTTATCAATTTCCCATCTGAAATTTTGAAGAGATAAATAAAGACCCATTGGCTTGGAATTATCAATTTTGAATTTTGCTCGACTGTTCGCTCTCTTGGCTAGTTCAGCAAGTTCTTGCATTTTTCTAGTAATCTCTTCTCTGTCTTCAGGCAGATAATCATGTAAAAAAAATTGTGTACTATTTCTTTTTTCATTTTCAACAAAGCTTTTGAATATGTCGTTTCGTAACTTTGTCCCCAGAGGTCCTCCAGTTTTCCACACTGGTTCACCATTGACCAATAAGCGAACTTTATTTCTGGGCAGCCACACAATTAATTTTAGCTTATCTATCTTGCTCAAGTACTGAACGGTTTTATTCTCCGACAATTTAAATTTTTTTTGTATTAAGTAGGGAGACAGGCCTCGTAAAAGATTGTCGAAGTATGCCAAGTAGTCAGGATTTGCAGAGAAGAAAACTTCTTGTTCATCTGTGTATTGAAAAGTTTGTGATGAAGATTCTTCAATCGATGAGAATACCTCCGTTAGGCTTAATCCAACTTCATTAACCAGCAATTTAAAAGATTCAAGAGTGACTGTACCGCCTCCGTACCACCTCTTAATTGTTGGAAGGCTAACTCCTAATTTTTTTGCTAAATCACTTTGAGTAAGGCCAAGGGACTTAGCCTTATTTTTAACAATTATCATGGCTTGTTTGTTTAAGTTTATCATAATGAGCTATATGGTATCATTAAAATATACCTTGGTAAATGGTATTGTTAACTCATTCCTTCAAGGATAAATGCTTTCCATGACCTAAAAAAGGAGAAGTCATGAAAACAAAAATTTTAAAATGCTTAATGTTCGTGTGCTTGACCGTTGGTGTGTCGAGTGCTTTTGCTCAAAGTCTTATTATTGAAGATTTAAGACCTGGATATTGTTCTCATATGAGTAAAAACCCTCGTTGCTGGGAAGGAATGGATAATACTCCAAATCCTCGACAATATGTATGTCTGTCGAGAAATTCATGTAGTGTGATAAAAAGTGTTCATCAAGATAGTTCAGGGAAGTATCACTGCAAAGATGTAAAAGGCAGTAGCTTCTCTTGCAATAAGCTTGTTGAAGATTTTGGAACGAATCTGCAAGGATTTGTCGTAAAAGTTACAGTGCCATATTTTGATAGCTGTCATATGCCAGGACGATGTGTTCCGAAGGCCTGTATGCCTGGCCTTGGTGTTGCGAACTTGGATCAATCTTGCCAGTAAATTTCCTGAAGCTTTGGATAGATTAAAATTTATCCAAAGTCCTATTTTTGATTTTAATATTACACCCAACTGTCACCCACTACTTTTAATAATTATATAAACTGCTGATTTCTATTGGGAATTTAGACTTCGTAAATTATTAAAATCATCTCCGCCATTTTCAGAAGAAAATAAAGTCATTCAAGAGATAGATAAAGTCTAAGCTCTCGAAATCAGAAAACAATAATAACAATAACTTAAGCCGGGCGAAGAAAAATAATTTTTCGTCATCATCACAGAAAATCACGACTCATCACGGGAGTTGGTGACTAGATTTCGAAATTTTTCAAGAGCCTTATATTCTTTTACAATTGACGGCTACAAAGGCCCGAGTGATCTGATTTTTATATCAGATCTTTTCGATACAGTTTGTGCCTTGAAAGCCAGTGTCATTTGAGCAGATTATACCTCAAGACAGAAATTATTCTGTTTCCAATAGAAGCCAATGCGAACTAAACCGTCGAGGTGCAATTAAGACAGAATTTGAATCTATTGGATGAACGTCTCTACCAGGCAAGTTTAAAGCGGTGAATTTTCCTGTGTCCAATAGATAAAAACCGATTCGGTTTAGTCCCATAATTGATAATATTGAACCCGTTCGCTTGACGGACAAGCGCACCAATTCTGAATTTGAGATAGATTGATCCACAAAAGAACTGGTGCGCACTCTTCCTTTAATTTAGATACTGGAGGAAAATATATTTACTCTGAAAATGCATCAGAATCATCTGACGAACAATCAGATACGGTGGTTGATTTAGAAAAATCCATAATTCTTAATCCGGACGGAGAGTCTCTACCTTTTAAGTTAGTTAAAATTTATAAGAATGGTGATGCTTTATACTTGACTGACTCACACGCTCTACTTAAATACCAAAATTCCACAATGAAAAAGCTAGATGTCGATGGTATTGAGGTTTGCTCTTTAGAAAAACCAGGGCAAAGCTTTGTTGTAGGAGCTAAATCTGTAACTGTTGTAACAATTAGCACCCTTAGAGTTCAGCTTAGTGCTGATACTATCAAACAAGTTAAAATGTTACCTAAGGCAAAATAAAATTTCAACCTCCGTACAGTTTCAAGAAACTAAAGAATCAGAATATGTCTTCCCGAGATTTTAGGATTGGGAGCGAGGTCTTCAGGCAAGAATCTTAAGAAATTTTTGCTACATCAATGGACTACCGAGCATCAGGTTTCATACGTTAATAGCGTGCTTTGCAACGCAAATGCTGAGAATTGGTGTAGAACCAGCAAAGGTCATGAAAGTGTGTGGGTGGAAAGAATTAAAGACAATGCAGCACTATGTACGGCTTACTGGGGTAGAAATCCAAGGGGTAACAGAGGCAATGCAGGTTTTTGATTCTGGCACATCCAAAGAGATCAAACTCATTAGTGGTGTTACATGACATCACGAGACTTTGGCACAATCTTGACACGCGATTTTATAACTAATTTGAATATTTGCGGAATTTCTAGTTTGTGGAATGTCCGCCAATTTATTTAAACAATTCAATCACGGCTTTAAAGTCAGATCAAAATTCAAATTCATCAAAAGCTTCACCTTTATACTGTTGACAAAAACTTCCATCAAAATAGACTTTCTAGAAACTATATTTCCAAAGGGGAAAAAATGAAAATTTTTATGGTTCTATTTGTTTCTTTATTTGCTACGGCAGCGATGAGCTGTCCACCTATCAACTCGAAATTCCAATGTGAAAAAAACACGGATGATCCATCGGATACTGGCGTTATTTCGGTTGAAAGTGTGCAATCTGGAGTAAATATTTTTTATAAGTGGACAGACATGGATAGCGGAGAGTCTTCAATGTATCCAACGGATGGACAAATATACTCTATGGAGAATGGCGGGACATACGTGGGCACATGCGCGGGGGACAACCTCCAAATGATACTGACAGGAACAGATGCTACGGTTGGACCGTACACTGTAGACATGTACTACACTTTAGATTCTGCCCAAAATCTTTTTAACAAAGGTACAATTCAATTCACGTACCAAGGTCAAAACCATACTGAAGAATTTGAAAATACTTGCACTAAGCTTTAATTTTTTTAAGTTAGAAGAAACAAAGGGGCATCTATCATGATGTCCCTTTTTTTGATTATGATTTTTTTATGTACAAATTAACAAAATAACCATTCACGATCACTAAAAGAGTGCTTAAAGCCAACATCCATTTTGCCGGAGTCAAAAACATCAGTGTGTACTCGAGTCCATTATGACTCTCGGGAAAAACTCTCAAAAGATAATGGATGCTTGATGTCTCCACAAAGTCTGCCATCAAAAGAAGAGCCGGAATAAGGATTAAAGTGGTTGCAAGGTTTTTAAAAAAAGCAAAGTACATTCCAAAAAAGAAAAGCGTGTATGTCGTCATAAACATATAATCAAGGTAATTGATTCTGATATAAGTAGCTCTTCCCTCTTCGCCCAAAGAAATAAGAAGTGGTTGAATCTCACTCTTTAAATAAAAGAATTTTAAATCCAAAATGTCATATTCACCTTTGGTATAACTAATCGCCACCACAAGAAGAAGACTGATTCCTCCGAGCACATAAAGCGTTTTATTTTTTGCTAAGAATTCGAAAAATTTCATCTGATCTCTTTGAACTCTGTGTACGGTTGCAGTGCTCTTGGAATTTCTACTGAACCATCTTCTCGTTGGTAGTTTTCTAAAATGGCCACCAGTGTTCTTCCTACCGCAAGCCCTGATCCATTCAGCGTATGTGCAAACTGAGGTTTATTTGTGCCTGATTTAAATCTAATATTTGCTCTTCTCGCTTGGAAATCTTCGCAGTTTGAACAAGATGAGATCTCGCGATAAGAATTCTGACCTGGCAGCCAAACTTCTAGATCGTAAGTCTTAGAGGATCCAAAACCCATATCGCCGGTACAAAGAAGTGATACTCTATACGGAAGCTCTAATCTTTTTAGAATTTCTTCGGCATTCAAAACCATTTTTTCGTGCTCTTCATAAGATCTATCAGGGTGTGTGATCTTCACTAACTCTACTTTATTGAATTGATGCTGACGAATAAGGCCTTTCGTATCTTTACCGTAACTACCTGCCTCGGATCTAAAGCAAGGAGTGTAGGCCGTTAAATAAATCGGAAGCTTAGCTTCATCTAAAATTTCATCTCTGTAATAATTTGTTACAGGAACTTCTGCCGTTGGAATCAAATGATAATCCGTACCTTGCACATGAAAAACATCTTCGGTGAACTTAGGAAATTGTCCCGTACCAAAGAAGCTCGCACTATTGGCCATGAACGGAGGAATTGTTTCTTGATAATGATGCTCTTTGGTTTGGATATCCAACATAAAGTTGATCAAAGCTCTCTCAAGTCTTGCGGCGGCACCATTCAAAATAGTAAATCTAGCACCTGCAACTTTTGTTGCTCTTTCGAAATCCAAAATTCCAAGTTTTTCCCCAATTTCAAAATGTTCTTTTGCTTTAAATGAAAATGCTTTTGGTTCTCCCCATTTTCTAACAATCTTATTGTCGGTTTCCGCTTGTCCAACGGGAACATCTTTATGAGCTTTGTTTGGGAGAATGCTGCAAAGTTCTTGAACCTTTTGATCTGCCGTTTCAGCATTAGCATATAATTTTTTAATTTCATCACTTAAAGATTTTAAATACTCAAGCTGTGTGCTTGCATCCTTACCCTCTTTTTTAAGTTTAGCAATTTCTTGAGATTGCTTATTTTGATTCGCCTTTTGTGTCTCAGCTTGGGCGATCATCTTTTTTCTTTCCTGATTCAGAAAAAGAAGTTGATCTACGAGTGCGGGATCACCTTTTCTGTTTTTTAAAGATGCCTTGTATTCAGCGAGGTAATTGGAATCTGATTTTTCTAGTAATTTAATGTCGATCATATTGTGTAGCCTTGTCTTGTTTGTGCTTGTCGTATTCTTTCTGCTTTATAGCTATCTCATCCGCCAGGAGCAATTAAAATGTACATTTTTAATAGTAGGCCAATCAAAACTAGAATGAAATCCAGTACAATGACTCCAACCCATTTCCAACCCTTCGTGATTTTCAAAAAAACAGCAGTCGTTAATACCATTACAAACCAAAAAAGGAGTTGTCCGTATCCCAAAATCTGCTGCCCCACCAATGTGAGTGTTACACCCAAAAATAAACCTGAAAATAGTCTCACCGCAAACAATCCAATATTTTGTGAGTTCTTCTTTAGTGTGTGTTGCATGTTTTCTATAAATTCGCTCATCTTAGTTTCCTCCTCCCAATGTCATGATTCTTGATTGCACCTCTGCCCTGTCATCTGCATTGGGTTTTAATTCCAAATATCTTAAATACGCCGAAAGCGCCTGATCACTCAGACCTTGCTTTTCAAAAACTGCGCCCTGCTCTCTGTATATATCTGGATTGCCGCTTTCTTTGGAAGCAGCAACTCTCAACATGCTCGCGGCCGTGTCCAATTGTCCAGACAATCTATGGCTCTTCGCCAATTGAATGTATAGATTAGAATCATCTGGCCTGAGCTGAACAGCTCTTCTTAATTCGTTCGCAGACTGAGAATACTTTTCTTGCGAAAAATAAATATCTGCAAGCAAGATATATGGATCAGCAATTTTAGGATTAATTTTCTTTTCCATTTCTGCGTAATCTGTTGCTTGTTTTGTAAGATTTAATTGTAAGGCCGCCTGACCTGCATAGTAATAGGCTTTCGGATAACGAGGATTTGTTTCGATTACTTTTTGGAAACTCTTCATCGCTTTGGCGGCTGTGGAGGGATTTTTCAAATAAACTTGCCCAATTTGAAATATGGGCTCAGCTCCAGATGGATCCAAGCTTGCTGCTCTAAAATATGTTTTCAAAGCCTCATTCAAATCATTGGATCTTACGTAGGCTTCACCTAAAAACATTTGTGCTCTCATATGACTTGGATTGTTATCGATCACTTGTTTTAAAACTGGAATGGCTTCGGAATACCTTTCATCTTTAATTAAAATTAAACCCAAAGATGTCCGGTAATCTAAATTATCCGGGTAAGTGTTTACAAGTTGAGCGAGATACTGTTGAGCCGCACCGATTCCACGCAAACCCAAAAGACTTTCTGCATAGACTTCTTGAGCTCTAGCATTGTTTGCCTCGAGCGAAATGGCTTTAGCAGAATACTGATAGGCTCTTTCATATTGATTTTGCATCATCAGAGATTCAGATAAAATATTTAATGATTCCACATCACCATCGTAAAGTTTTAATGCATCTCCCGCATACTTTTCTGCAGTTTTTGCACTCTTTCGTCTTAGCTCGAGTTGAGCAAAGGCCCTCATCAGTTGATAATTGAGTTTGTTCTCACTTCTTGCTTTAGCCAAGAAATCTGCAGCTGCTTTGAAATCATATTTCTGAGAGTAATAATCAGAAAGTTGAACATATGCTTCCATCAATTTTGGATCAGCTCTTAAAGCTTTTAAACTCCAATCAATCGCGTCTTTAGTTTGATTGAGATTCCATAAACTTTCTCCAGCCTTCAGTGCTGCCATTGCATTTTTTGGGTTTATTTCAAAAGCTGTTTTAAACTCTGCCTGTGCCGCCAAGTAATTTTTATTTCTTAAGTAGCTCTCTCCCAAAACAATAAGCTGGCTGTCTTCAGATTTAATTGCTGCAAGCGCCGCTTCACCGCCCAGGCTTATGATTGTGTTTCGAAGTGATGCGTTTCTTGGATCTAGCATAAATGCTTTTTGCGCATATTCTAAAGCTTTTTCTGGCTGAGTGGAGATATAGAAATTTGTCAGCGCTGTGTACCCTCTTACTAAGATATCATTTGGAACTTTTGATTCATCCATTCCCAATTGAATACGATCCAAACCCTTTGAATTTTTAAATTGCGTTAGCTCAAGAATTCCCAATTCCACTTGAGATTTTGCATGTCCAGGATTTTTATCTAAGATGTCTTTATAAATTTTTGCTGCATTATAATAATCCTGAATATCTGTTCTCATTTGAGCTTCTAAAAAGAATGGCTTTATCCATTGAGGCCATAAACTTTGTGTTTTTTGAACAAACGCAATCGCCGTTGAAGATTGCTTCTCTGATGAAAGAACCCGTGCCTTCATCTCATAAAGAATTGCTGCCGTCGGATAATCCGATAACAAAGATTGTAGAACCGCATTCATTGCTGAGTTTTCGGCTGTTAAGCTTGCTTGCACCGCCCTGCATGTTGCTCCATGAACGCCCAGAGAATTTTCGGCCTGTGCTATCTGAACTAACTTAGTGAGATTTTGTAAATCTTTAGAATCCTGAAAAGCAAAGGGCCAAAGCTCTCTATATGTTAAACAAAGTAACGAGATCGCATCTAGGTTTTTGGGATTTGATTCAAGTACACCGACTAAAATTTGTAGAGCTTTGTAATATCCCTTGAAATCATCTTCCTGAAACTCACTCAAACTTTGTTTTAAGAGCTCTTGGGTTTCACTTAAAGAAAGAGGAGATTTCTTTTGCATAGGAAATAGCAAATGAATTTTTCCCTCATCCAAAGGAACGCGGTTTTCAAAACTACTATAAATAATAAAAATTAAAATAACCGCTGCGATTCCGATAACAATGTTTACAATTTTATTTATTTTATATTGTTTCTTCAGAAAACTTACTGATTCTCTCAAATCTATAATTGGGGGCTTAAGCTGTGGACCTGTTGAGGTTTTATGCTCGGTCTTCTCTATCTTTTCGACTTTGTTTTGTCCTGAGCTGACTTTCTTGTCTCTTGTGGGAGCTTCTCGTTGTCCTTCGATGATGACTTTTCCTCTCTTAAGAGGCACCTCCGGCTGAGGCTGTTCTTCTTGGTCTGAGGTCGAAACTTTATCTATATATTGAGACATGGTGAGTTCGGCAGAAATGTCTTTTTCCGCAATAGTTCTGTGTTCCGTTTTTAGTGCTTCCATGATGACATCATAGAATTCTGGGTATTTTGAAATCTCAACCCAACGTTCTGCATTCTTAGGAGTAATTAGTTCTTGCCCATCCAAAAAACCTCTCTCAATAAGATTCATAATCTTATTGGTAGTGAAGGGACCAAAGATTCTTCCCTTTTTATCTTTTAGATTCCACATTGCATCAGTCATGAATTATGTGTTGCTCCCAAACTTTGCACTCATCTTGTCATCGCTCATCACATGGAGATGAAGATGGAATACGGTTTGGCCACCATTTTTGCCTGTGTTGATAACACTTCGGTAACCTTTGTTTTTAAATCCCTTAGTTTCTGAAATGTGATTTGCTGCTCGAAATAGGTCATTGACGATGCTAGCACTCGAATCTTCAAGATGAGCAAGAGACTCGACATGAAACTTTGGAATAATTAAATAATGCTGTTCGGCTTGTGGATGAATGTCTTTAAACGCAAAAACTTTTTCATTTTCAAAAATTTTTTCTGCTGGAATTTGGCCTTTTATGATTTTACAAAATAGGCAATCATCTTTGAGCATCGTTCTTCATCCTTGTTTCACGATTCATCTACCGCTTAATTTTTGGTTCCATACTGGAATTGAGCACCAAGATGGAACTGCTAAACAAAAAATTAGGTAACTATTTGATTTATTTACCTAAAAATATTTTTCCATTCTTTCTCTGAAGATTCAAAGTTTCAATTTGGCCATTCTGCTTCGCGTAATTTTCTGTCAATTCGCACACAGAGCTATAAATTTTACTTAGTTCTGGCATCGCTTTTGCTTATTAGAACAGTGTCAACTCACGGGGAGAATGAAAATGATCAAAATAATTATTTCTGTTTATATCGCGGCAATTCTTTTAATTGCAGGATTTGCGGAAGCAAAACCACTTCCTCTTGCTAAACACACAATCTCTACCGACCTGACTGCACTTAAAAATCAAAGAATCAGACATGCTACAAAAGTTGGACTAAATATCGCCGACGCAAGATTTGACTCTAGAAGAGAGATTCTAACTCTTTCTGGTAATGTAGCTTCAGAATGCCTAAATACTATCCAGCCTGAATTGAATTTCGATCAAAGATCAAACTCAGTATTAGTTTCTGTAACGGCAGAAAATGCAAATTGCCTTAACGACTCAAGAAATTTTTATGTCATAGCAATCGACATTAAAGCTTTCTTTGCAGAAAACACTTTAAATAAAGATGCAATGATCAGCTTCCATATGGATAACTTCACTGGTGGAGATAGTTATTCTTTCAATTATTTCGCTAAACAACAGATGAAAT
>JANMFM010000251.1:0-3786 GCA_031374125.1 Bdellovibrionales bacterium | reverse complement strand
CTTCTACAGTTCCAACATAAGCACTATGCACTTGTTTCAACTGCAGTCGGTTTTGGTTTACCTTGGATTGTCGGTGAGATGTTAGGGCTTGGATTGGGTGGATTGATCTTTGGAGGAATTTTCAGAGTTGTATGTACACAGCACTCAACATTCTTCGTAAATTCTTTTGCACATACATTTGGAACACAGCCTTACAGCACAAAGCACACAGCTAAAGACAGTCTTATCGTTGCGGTTCTTACCTTCGGTGAAGGATATCACAATTACCATCATGAGTTCCAGCATGACTACCGTTGCGCCATAAAATGGTACCAATGGGATCCATCAAAGTGGACCATCAGAATGTTCTGGGCAATGGGATTGGTTTCAAAACTGAGAAAAGTTTCTCACTACGACATCACAATGGCTAAGATTCATCAGCAATCGAACCGGTTAACACTGAGAGGTGTCCCGCAAGAAAAGTTTGCTGCGATGAAAGTAAAATTGGAAGAAGCTCAAAAAAGAGCAAAACAATTAATGAACGATTATCAAAAAAGAAAAGAAGAACTTAAAACGCATTCTCACGAAAAGTATTTGCAACTCAAAGCCGACATGCACGTCGCACGCTTAGAGTTCGAATATGCCTGCAAGCAATGGAAGATCTATAACAAAATGCTTTTAAAAAGAGCTAGAGTTTAGATTTTTACATTTACAATAGTCTTCCGATGATCGGTTTTAATTTCGATTTTCGGATAAATTCGACTTTATAATTAATATATTAAATTAATGATCAGCATGCCTATTGCAGTCTTAGTCATTTTAAACTTGACAAGTACGTTGATTTAACGTACTTTTTATGGAGTTAAAGTGAACACTGTAGATATTTCTAGGGTCTCTAAAGTATTTAGAAAGCTACCAAAACACATCGAGGAAAGATTCTTTGATTGGGTACAATCTGTTGAAGAAAAAGGTATTCGGGCTACGAGGATAGTACCAGGTTACCATGACGAACCTTTAAAAGGACAAAGATTTGGCGAGAGATCTGTGAGGTTGTCTAGAAGTTATCGAATAATTTATACGGAATCCAAAACATGCAATATTGTAGTCATAGTAGTGTTAGAGGTAAATAAACATGAATATTAAAAGTGGAACAAGAGAGTTAGAAAAAATTTTAGGTAAGCTTACATTTGCTAGGGTAATTCGTGCTTATCGTTTAGGTGAAGAACTTAGCCAAGTCGAAATGGCTAAAATATTAAAAATTTCAAAGCAGAGTTTAAATGATTTGGAAAAAGGCAGAACTCTGCCATCCATAGAAAGAGCTGCTGATATCGCTAAAAAGATTGGCATGATGGAATCCATGTATGTGACTTATGCAATTCAAGACCACATAAATAGGGCAAAGCTGAATTATGAAGTAAAGTTACAAGAAAAGCCCAATAAAGCTTCCTAGATCTCGTCTTTCATTTCTGATGTTATTATAAATAATTTTGATAGAAGTTTTTTAGTCGAAGGTTTTTTTCTCTTCAAGGCGTCCTCTGGTTTGAATGTTCCTGAACCTGGGACTAGCAATTGTGAGTCTATGTAGCCTTCGATTAATTCTTGTACGTTTTCTACGGGAAAGCCTGATTTTAAATTTGTGATAATTTTTTCTACGATCATGATGATGGCATTTCCAGTCACTCTGTCAGCTCTATTGATAACTTTTGATCGCGCTTCGATTTCTATTAAAACTCTGAGTGGGCTGCGTTTGCGTCTGGTTTTCTCAATCAGTTCTAAATACACCGCTTGAAGCTCTAATAATTTCGGCGTGTAATTTTCTTTGAAAGTACAATCTTTGAGAGATGCGTTTGTTGAAATCATAATGTCGAACAATACTTTGGCTTCGATAAGGTTCATTCCACTTGCGAGTAAAAGGCTTGGTAATTCGCGAGATAGGTCTCTCATATTGAAGATGGCCGGGTGGTTAATGCCATCGGCAACTTTCTCTGGCTTTCTTTGTGTCTTAATACTTTCAAAGTACTTAAAGCACTGTTCAAATTTTAAAACCAAATCAACATGATTATCTAGTAAGAACGCGATATCGTTCTTTTGGAAGCCAATGTTATAAAGTCTTTGTTTTTCGAAGTGATATGTAAATCTCTTATCGAATTTTTTTACTGCGGGGTGATCTCTGAATTCTGCAACATTTGTTTTCTTGTTAGACTTAATAAAGTCTACGATCTGAGCGAAGGTTTGTACGAGTTGTCTTGCTTTCAATTTTTGTTCGCCAAGTGTGGTCGAGAATCTCTCAACATCATCGTATCGGTATTGGTCGTGTCTCACGCCGAACTGTCTTATGGATCCATAGTCGATAATTCCTGCGTTGGCCAAGATGTTGTCTCCATCCCAATCTAGCCATGCAAAAATATAATCCACGTCTAGGCGAGACATGAACTTAGCAAAACTTTCCACAATGTATTCTAAGAATTGATCGTATTTATTTTTTCCAGGGACAATTGTCCATTCTCTGTTTTTTACTTGTCTTTCGATCATGTAATCGATGCCTGATTTAAGGCTCTTGAGATCATTTTGTTTTAAAAATAAAAATAAGTGCGCAGGCCTCATTAAATTCGGAGCCGCTCTCACTCCAATCGCCAAACCCTTTCCGAGATCAACGATGGCAAGTACTCTTTCTGTTGGGATTTTATTGTGATGGAAAATTTCTGATGAGATTGCAGTCGCATAAAGTTCGTCAATTTCCATTTGGCCACAGCTGTAGCCAAAGTCTTCGTTTCCGGTTTGTAAAGGCTTATCGGCCTTCACAGCACCGGGAGCAAGTTTTGTGACGCCAGTTCCGCGACTAGAGATGTCCCAGATTTTTCCTTGATGGTGGACGCAGCCATTCCAGATGCTTCTTCCGTCGCCCGAAGTTTTTCCAGAGCGGGAGTCATGTTGCAGCTGCAAGTACCTTGTTGCCATATACATGTTCTTTTTAACGATGGATGGGTCGTATTGAATTTTATTTTCTTGTTCGAACTCATTGATGATTTGGATGGAAAAAGTCTTTAAGAGCTTCTTCTCGAGATCTTTGTTCATTTTTTGTGGATGATCAGTGGGGATTAAGCCCATTTCTTTGGCTAAGCGGTAATTAAAGTACGTTATTTTTCCGCGATTAAGTTCCCTCACAGGATAGAGAACAACTTGATCTTTGAGTGCTTCTTGCCAAGGGTGAGTACCATCGATAAGATCAAAACGTTGGTATTCGTTTTGTGACACTTCATGTTTCAATTTTGTTGCATGCAAAGTTCGCTTCTTCACTTATAAAACATATCGGTAGAAATACAATTTTAATACAGGACGTTTGAATAGAATTTCGATTTGAAAGCGTTATTCCAGGCTTTGTGCCAGCTGTTTTTGGGTAGGAATGTCTTTGGAATTTTCGAATATATATTTTCTCAAAAATATTTTTTTGAATTTTTTGAATTCCGCTACTTTCTTCTCGTGCGTAGAGTTTCTATTTGCATCAAATAAATCCAAGCCTACTTTGAATAAATTTCTGAAATATATGGAAGCAAGATTTCTATGATTTAAGTCCTGCATCAAATTTTCTACTAATTCTTCTCTGCTGAGATTGTCCTTAGGGGTAAGCAGAGGTATTTCGACGACAAATAATGATTTATCTTTGAGTGTAATCGGTCAGTCGACTGGGAGAAAGTCGAAAACTTTAATTTCGGATTTTTGAGAAATCGAATTCAGCATATTAAACAACCACTTTTCTAGAGATTCATTTTTCAACCTCTTTTTCGCAGTCAGAAGTACGGACATAAT
>JANMFM010000214.1:0-2482 GCA_031374125.1 Bdellovibrionales bacterium | reverse complement strand
TTTGCAATCACAAGGTTTACAGTTTGTTTTTTACCTTGTCTTAAAAGTTCTACTTTTGCGGTTTTCCCAATAGGAAAGTCTTTAATAGCGTCACTAAATTCTTCTGCAGATGAAATGCTGCCATTTTCAAATTTAGTAATTACGTCATAAGCCTTGATTCCTGCTTTATCTGCAGGTCCCTGCTCCATCACGCCCATGATGAGCGCCCCTTGTGCCGTAGGAATTTGAAGTATAGCCTGTGCTCTAGGAGTAATATTATCAATTTGTACTCCGATAAATCCTCTTACTACTTTTCCATCTTTTTTAAGAGCCGGAAGAATGGATTTGATATGGTCAATTGGAATAGCAAAACCAATGCTACCAACAGCCCTTGCATCAACTGCAGTGTTTACTCCGATTACTTCGCCTTTGATATTTACAAGTGGTCCTCCAGAATTTCCAGGATGAATAGCAGCATCGGTTTGTAAGAATGGTACTGCGTTAAGATCTCTGATCTTACGACCTTTTGCCGAAATAATTCCTTTAGTCATGCTGAATTCATGGCCATAAGGATTTCCGAAGGCAGAAACCCACTCTCCAACTTCTACTTTATCGCTAGAGCCTAAATCTGCGACTGGAAGTTTTTTACCCGCGTTGATTTTAAGAATGGCAACGTCAGTTCTCTTGTCCCCGCCGATAACCTTGGCTTCAAAAGATTTTTCTTCGTTGTTTGCGACGTGAACATAAACGCTGTCTGCATTTTCGATCACATGAAAGTTCGTAAGAATTAATCCATCAGATTCAATGATAAATCCTGTTCCAACGGGTTGAAAATTTTTAAGATCTCCGGGGGTTGGTTGAGGCATGCCTCCGGGTCCTCCAGGTTGGCCGTACTGTTCGAAGAATTGCCAGAAAGGATCTTGGTAAGCACCGGGAGGAAGCCTATTTTTGTAGTTGATGCTGACAGAAATGCTGACTACGGCAGGACTTATTTTTTTAGCGAGTTCGCTAAAAATATTTGCTGGTAGAGGGGCGCTCAGCTTCATTGTGTACGCGGCTTCTTGCGCCTGCGTATGGGATGTCGAAATAAAACCCAGCGTGAGAATTAAAGCGAGTAGTTTGCTCATATTCACTCCTTATATTTTTTGTTTGTCCTATTTAACCTGTACAAATTTAGTTTGAAGATCGACAATCATTCTGTGGAGAAGATTTTCTTCTTCTTTTGTGAGATTGGTTTTGGTTTTGTCTTTTAAAACCATCAGCATGTCGATATTGAATTTAGCAACTTCGATATTTTTTTCGATTTTACCATTCATTGGATTTGGAGCCAGGCCCATTGCCATCGCGGCAGATGATCCCAATGAAAGGGCTAAAGTAGAAATATTTGCTTCGATTTTTTGTTGGTCTGTCATAGTGTCCTCTTTTACATAGGGTAGTGGCCGACGAGATTTTTGATTCTCACGTCGAGTTCGAAATGCTTTTGGAAATATTTGTCTAAACCATCAGTTGTCAAGGGGTTGATCATAAACAAAATCACGGGAGATGGTGGCGCGGGGAAAGGTTTTGTTTGGATCAGTCCTTGAAGCTTCCAGATAAGTTGTGCGTATCTTTCTTTTGAACCAATAAGTTTTGCGGCTTGCTCGTCCACATGAAGAAGGGTTTTCTTGTGAGTTTCTGTAAATATTGTCCCGAATGGCAAAAGAATTTTTTGGAAGAAGACGACCTTTTTGTCTTGGCCAATAACAATATATGGAAGTGACAAAATCAAATCTAGAAATTTTGTAATCACGTAAATGATTTCAGCAAATTGGGCTCTAAATCCAATGAAGAAAGCGCTTAAAGATAAAAGATAGAGCATGTGGATCATTAATAAATCTTGGATTTCTTCTTTAGTGAGTTTATTGAGAAGAGCTTCGGAAAGAATGATTTTTGATTTTCCCCATCCACGCGATGTGCAGAAAATCAAAGGAGAATCAGTTTTTGTGATGTAAACTTGCGGCGGAAAGCTATGAAAGTTCTCTGCTGCTTTGACCAGAGAAGATGTCACGCCCCAAGAGTCTTGTCCAGTCAGGCGTTCCGCTTTGAAAAAATTAAAGATCATTTTTTCGGACACAAAATAAATATAGAAGTTAAGAGCGCTGGCAGCTAGAAAACCGAGGAGAAGGCCTTGTCTTCCGAGTAAGGCTTGTCCGGCAATTAGAAATAGAAGAGAAACTATTCCTAAGAAAATCCATCCGCGATGATGTATAAACATTCTACTCCTTCAGTGGTTAATAATGCTTTAAGTTAACAGGCGAAATGAATTTAAATACCTCAAAACTTACTTTATATTCTTATAACTTACGCGGCCGATACAAGTCTTTTTAAAAAACACATTTGTATCGGCCTTGTAGTCGCCTGTTAGCTTAAAGCATTAAGAATCATTGCATGCTACAATGAATACTTCCTCCTGACCGATCGCGTAAAGTACTCGTAATGCATCACATTTTTGTTGGTACCAAGC
>JANMFM010000178.1:0-1944 GCA_031374125.1 Bdellovibrionales bacterium | reverse complement strand
CCGTTGGAAGGAGAGGAGGGAAAATATACGTCGCACAGTTACACTTTGAGTTTTTTGCCTCTTAAGATCTCTTTGGGGTTAAACCCGCGAAGTCAAAGATAAGTTCAGTAATTTTACGCTCAGAGCCCTCTTTTATAGCTTGAGCAAAGAATTTCTGGTGAAAGCTTTGGGGAGTATCGCGCGAAATACTTCCCTGCAAAATCACTTGTTTAATGGGTGTACTGTACTTTATTTCGAAATTGGAAATGAGAAGTTGTACTAATTTCGCTAATTTTTCATCCATCGAGCCTCTTGCAAAATTGAAAACATTCTGCCCAAATAACGACGCGATCGTTTTAAAAAAATTATCGTTTTTGTCTCAGCACTCAATAAAGTAATATTTGTTCATTTTTTGCCATTAAAACTTGATTTTAGGGTAAGGTTTGCCGAGTATGTAAACAAGGGATCCCATTTTTTGTTAAACTTTGTCGCAATCAGGTGACAAAACGCATCAATTGATCCGCTGTGAGCGCGAGTATCCCAAACATCAGGTGCGCCATAATTTTACTATGCCCCCGTACTCGAACGCATAAGCCACCGAATTCATCCTTGAGTCTTGCGTTAATCCTCTCGGCTGTTGAGCGCTCTTTATAGCGCTCTGCTTCATGCGGCGCAAATTGCCGTTCATCTTTCGGGCTTCGATGGTTAAAATCAATTAATGGAACATGACCTTGTTGGAGACTGTGTTCGCGAATGATCTCTGCGTCATACGCAGCATCCATAAGGTCATAAAGATTCGTCACACGTTCACTGGTTATGGCTGCCAAGGGCAGAGCTACTTGACTGTCGTGCACAGATGCTGATGTCAGTATACAGCTGATTGGAATCTGTCCATCCGCTGTGTCAATGTGTAATTTATAGCCCTTCCAAGAAACAAGATAGCCTTTGGCATTCACCTTCGATCCGATGTCGCATGCCTTGGGAAGATCTGTCAGCATTTCCGGTAAAGTCATAGACTGCTGGCGTTCCAATCTTTTTTCTTCTTTGGGGGTAGCTGGTGCCCCTTTCCTGGGGCGACCACGTTTGCGTTTTGGCTTATCAGTATCTTTGTTCTTAGGGCGCTTTACCGCCTTTTCACGCGCTTCAATAGCCGTAGAATCTCGCGAAATATGTCCAATTAATCGATCTGATTGAAATGCAACCACTAGTGCTTCATGAGCCTTCGTTGGTAGTTCTTGTCTTGAGAGCTCAGCAAATGCTCGGGAAAAGGTCCATTCCTCAGGCACATCCTGTGCTTTTTCCCACCCACAAATACGACGCAAACGGACATCACTTTGTAACTGATCTAATAGCTGCCTAGTCGTGGTATGACCATAAATCGCCTTTGCAATAAAGGCTCGTGCTACTGGCAATCTATCTGCAGGAGGTCTACCAACACCTATATGTGGTGCAACAAAATCCTCAATACGTATCACTTCAAGCGCCGTAATCAGTTGCTGTTGTTTATTGGTTAGCGGACCGGCTTCCTCTTCAATCGGAGAAAGCAAAAAATCCTTGATTCGACCCCAATAGCTTGATAACCTCTCTCTGGTGCTGTGCATCTCGCAAACATCCTTTGCTATTTTTTGACCAATTCGATTTTTTCAAGTGAATTTGATCATAAATCACAAAGATTGTCGATCTTTTTTTAAAAGATTCAGCACCTAATAAAATCATGCGCTTTTCCGAATTTTGCAAGTTCCTCTTATAAAACAATTATTCTTATCCCGAGATATTAGTGCTTATTTTAAAGAAAAGGGCGGCATCAATTCGGATGAATTTAAGGACTATATACGAGCTGCTCAAACAATCAAAATTGAGGATATTACTTCAGAATTATTTCTGAATAACCAATGCGACAATATTTCATATCGGTTATTAGTAAATGGAACTTATGAATTTGTAGAAAAAAAGCAAACGCAGTTG
>JANMFM010000166.1:0-27408 GCA_031374125.1 Bdellovibrionales bacterium | reverse complement strand
CACACCAAAAGCGACTAAGCACCTTTTGGTAAGAATATTTTTCCTAGGACATGGGTCTTAAAGCGATTTAATTAGAAGGGAATCTCCCTGAACCTCTTGCAAAAGACGTAAACTAAAAGGATATGAAATACTTCTATCTCGTCATCCTTTTTGTGCTCTTCTTTGCGTCCTTAGGGCTTCATGCTGCCGAATTCAAAGTTGTGATTGATCCAGGTCATGGTGGAACCGATGCGGGTGCTATTTCTGACAGTGCGAAAGAAGCTGATATCACTTTGGGTATCTCTAAAAAAGTATTTAAGCTTTTAAGTGAAGATTCACAGTTCGATGTGATTTTAACCAGATCATCGGACAGAGTTGTTCCCCTTTTTGAAAGATCCGGAGTTGCTAAAAAAGCGAAAGCAGATTTATTTATCAGTATCCATGCCAACAGCTCAACAGACCTTGATGCAAAAGGTGCTGAAGTTTATTTTCAAAGCCAGATGCCTCCAGATGAGGAAACACTTTTCTTAGCAAGCAGAGAAAATCAAGGACATGAACACAAAGTGGATGACGACTCTGAAGCTCCCCAAGGTGATTTGGCTGTTATCGTCGACGATCTCAAAAAGAATGAACAAGTTTACAATAGTCAGATTTTTGCGGAGACTGTGATTTCTCAATGGAAAAAGAAATTGCCACTCAGACACGAGCCCATCCGACAAGGTCCTTTCCATGTGCTCGTTAATGTACCAATGCCCTCTGTACTCATTGAGGTTGGATTTGTGACGAACAATAAGGAACTGAATCTTCTCAAGGGCAACACACATCAGAATCAAATCGCAGAGATTATTTATAAAAGCATCAGAAACTATAAAGAAAAAATAGACAAATCAGAGTTCTCAAGCCATATTATTTCTCGAAGGTAACATCCCATCTGAAGGAATAAAATGCGACACGACTCCCGTAAGTTTGATGACTTAAGAAAAATCAATATCATTCCAAATCCAATTTTATATCCTGAGGGCTCAGCTCTTATTGAAATGGGCAATACTCGCGTGATGTGTACAGCAACTCTTGAGGAAGGCATTCCTAAATGGCTTCAAGGCACAGGAAAAGGTTGGGTCAACGCAGAATACGGAATGTTACCTCGATCAACTCACACAAGAATTCATCGTGAAAAAGCAATGTCATCTGGAAGAACACAAGAGATCTCAAGACTCATCGGGAGAAGCCTCAGGGCAATCACTAATCTTTCAGAGCTCAGCGAAAAATCCATTATTGTTGATTGCGATGTTCTTCAAGCCGATGGCGGGACAAGAACCGCAGCCATCACCGGTGGGTTTGTGGCATTAACTCTTGCTCTTCAAAAAATGAAAGAGCGCGGACTAATCAAAGAAATTCCCCTCAGAGGCTACATCGCTGCCGTAAGCGTTGGTCTTTCTGAAGGACAACCTTATTTGGATTTAAATTACGAAGAAGATTCTAGCATCGATACAGATATGAATTTTGTTATGACATCTCAAAAAGCTTTTGTCGAAATTCAAGGCACAGCTGAGAAAAATCCTTTCACAAAATCTGAAATGGACAAGATGACAGACTTCGCAACTAAAGGTTGCGCCGAGATTTTCATAAAACAAGCAGAGATCATTGGAAAATTTTTTCCTCTGAAATAGAAAGTAGGCATCATGGAGATTTGGGTAGCAACAGGAAACGCGGGCAAAGTAAAAGAATTCAAAGAGCTTTTAGTGGGACATCAAGTTTTCTCCATTCAAGATATGAAGTCTTACTCTGCTCCTCCAGAAAATGGAAAAACATTTGAAGAGAATGCCACTATTAAAGCCAAAAGCTTTAAAGCAATCAAGCCAGGTCTATGGGTATTGGGCGAAGACTCTGGCCTCGAGGCAGAAGGCCTAGGAAATATGCCAGGTATATTCTCTGCTCGCTACGCAGGTGATAATGCTCGAGACGCTGAGAACACAAGCAAAGTCCTTAAAATGCTAAACATCAGATCTCCTGGTAACCGCAAAGCACAGTTCAGAAGCGTGATCATTGCTTTTGACCCTCAAGGAGTTCAGCATAAATTTGAAGGCATTCTTAAGGGTGAAATTGCAAAGGATATGCGAGGAACGAATGGATTTGGATATGACTCCATCTTTGTACCAGAAGGATCAACGCAAACTCTTGCAGAAATCACAGTAATAGAAAAAAACAAGATCTCTCACCGCGCACAAGCTGTAAATCAGTTGATCCAAAAATTTTAAATTATTTTTTTTTCTTAGAAGATTTCTTTTTTGAAGCAGGAGCTCGATTTTTCTTTTCGACTTTTACTGCAACCTTAGGCTTTAATTCGGCTTGGGCTTTCTTCTGTGCAATTTCTTTTTCTTTAGCCATCATGTTGATCTCAGTATCAAACTTATTGGCTTCAGCTTTCTTTTTATTTTTCTTTTCTTCTGCCAGCTTTAGAGCCTGCTCTTCTTTTTTCTTAGCAAGCTCTTCCTTTTTCTTTTCTTTCATGTCCGAAGCAATTTTTCTTTTTACGATTGGATCTTTCGAATTGTTCGCTTGCATCTGATAATCTTCTTGGAGCTTGATGAATGCTTTTTCATCCAATTCACCTCTCTCGAACTTTTCCCACATATCTTGCTTGCCCACAGAAGAAAAATTATCTTTTGGCGGTTCAACAGCCTCATCATATCTTGTGTGCGCGATAGGAAGCGTATCATCTGCAAGTGAGCTGCCTAATTCCAAGATTGCCTGCTGAGCAAACGTTGGAAGGCTCAATAGGAATATAAAAATAAATGATAATATAACGTTGTTATGCATCGATTACTTTTCGGTAATATCTGTAAAGACTTGCTTGGATAAAGGACTAGGAGTCTAAAAACTCGACCTTCATCCTTCTATGATCCTTCATCGGAATTTGTTTACGAACTTTCTCGAGCACTTCTCTAATGAGCTTAACAGCGATAAAGCTCGGCTTGGAGTCATCCTTCTGTTGGGCAATGACATTTCCCCAAGGATCAACAGCAATGGAATTACCGAAAGTCTTGCGCGTCTCTGAATGTGTTCCACCTTGAGCCGCCGAAACCACAAAGTACTGGCCCTCAATGGCACGAGCACGATTCAAAACTTCCCAGTGCATCTTCCCTGTTTCAACCAAAAAAGCACTTGGGATAAAAACCACATCGGCACCTTTTAATTGGTAATACAAAAACAACTCCGAAAAACGAAGATCATAGCAAATAGTGAAAGCCAAATTCCAACCCAAATAGGAAATGAGTTTAGGTTTTGATCCTTTTGCAAAAGCATCGGATTCTCTTACGGGCTTTTGATTTTCTAATTGTATATCAAAGAGATGAATTTTTTGGTACGGAGACTCAATAGATCCGTCAGGCATCACCAAAACTGTGGCGTTGTACTTGTGCTCGCCCATCTGGAGCGGAGTTGCTCCAAAGTGGATAAGTAAATTATTTTTCTTGGCAAACTCTTTGTAGAACTGAAAAATATCATTATTCAAAGTGAGATACTCAACAGCTTCACCTTCTTTCATTCTCATAAAAAAACAATTCTCTGGAAAACTGATTATGTCCACGTTTTCAGGATTAGGAATGCTATTTAAAAGTTTTTTTATTTGTTCGTCGTTGCTATTAATACTATTCGTAGATGTAAGCTGACAAATAATGACATGAAGTTCGCTTTGCAGATCATTTTTATTCATTGAATTAGATTAGCAGTATTAGAATATCTGCGCAACAGCAGCCATAAGATTAATCTGCGATTTTTGCGTTTGCCGTGACGTCGTTACATTTCCAAGCCGCTTTTTCTAAGTTCGCTTGAATGTTTCCTAAAATTTTTTGGCCGCCCATAACATTGTTATTTGAGCCTTCGATTTTATCTGCGCCATCTTTTGTGTAAATTGTGTCGCACTCACTTCCTACGCACTCAACTCTAATTGTACGAACAATCTTTTGATTTCTACAAATAACGTACTGCTTAACTTCGCCGTCTTTTTCTTCTTCAGCATGACTATAAGGAACAGATAATAACAGTAAAGTGGGAAGCAATAATAAAAATTTTGTCATGTCCTACCTCGAGAGTTTTAATACTTCCTTATATTTATATCACAAAATGCTTCCCTTTTACCCCAATTTCTTTTTATTCTCAACAACGGTCCAAAGACATTAGTCTGTGACCACATTGCCAGAAACAGGAGTGCGCGTGATGGAAATTATCGAGATCAAGTCCAATGGACAGCTAAAACAATTTTTTGAGCTGCCACGAACGATTTACAAAGACAAATATCCCAACTATGTCACTCCACTCAACCTTCATCTCAAGATGATGATCGGAGACATTAAGTCTCAAAGAAAACATCTCTTCATGGTGAAAAAAGGCAACGAACTGGTCGCAAGATGTGGATTCAAAGTTCACAAACACGATGGAAAAGAAACTCTTAACTTTGGATTTTTTGAATGCAAAGAAGGTCATCTCGATGCAGCTCAAGCATTGATCAACAAAGGTCACAGTCTCTACCCTCACCTCACCATGAGAGGTCCATTTCAATTTAGAATGGAAGATCCTTACATTGGCGTCCTTGTGGAAGGTTATGAGCAACAGCCATACTTTCTGATGTCGTACAATCCTCCTTACTACAAAGAATATTTAGAAAAGTGTGGAATGATCAAAACCATGGATCTCTATACTTACGAACTTTCAACTCATGTCCCTGTCGATCCGTTGATTACTAAAAATGCACAAACCGCTCGAGCCAATGGATACAAAGTTCGCTTCCCCGATAAGAAAAAATTAAGAGCCGAAGCCACCAGCATTGCAAGAATTTTTAACGATGCACTTTCCGACAATTGGGGTTTTGAAGAATTTGTGAAAGAGCAAGTGGATGAAATGGTTTTGATGTTCAAATATTTTTTAGATCTTCGCGTGATCGCAATTGTTCACAAAGACGAAAAAGACATTGGATGCTTGATCATGATTCCAAATTTCAACGGTATGATAAAACCATCAGAAGGAAAATTTTCTTTGGCAACACTATGGAGATATTTTAATCGTCAAAAATTCACAGAAGGAAAATTGAGAGGCTATGCGCTAGGAGTTCTCAAAGAACATCATGGCCAAGGGATCGGAAGTTTGTTGGTCGATGAAATGTACAAAATTGGCGCTGAGATCGGCTATAACTATGCAGAAATTTCTTGGGTTCTTGCGAACAACGGTCCAATGAATGAACTCTCCAAAGCTATGAATGGGAAACAAAGCAAAGTTTACAGAATCTTTGATAAAACTCCGCTTCAACCCTAGTCATCCTTCTGGTCATCCTTCTGGTCATCCTTCTGGTTATCCTTCTGGTTATCCTTCTGGTTCTATCTGAAGACTTAACGCATTCTATCAATCAAGAGTCCGTTAGGAATCTGTTATCAGAAAACTCTTTATTAACCTTAGAAAAAATGGTTTTTTAGTACTTTGCACTAATACTTACTAAAGGTACTTACTAAAGAAAAATGCCTCAGGGCGATGGCATTTAACATGATCAGATTACGGGAGTAATGGAATGGATTTATTTCATAAACTTAAGGGCTTACAAATCGTTAAGATTTTAAAAATGTCGGGAATGTACCCCTTCTTCAGAGCACTTCAAGGCTCAAAAGGTAACAACGTTATTTTCAATGACCAAGAATTAGTTATGATGGGTTCAAACAACTACCTCGGCCTTACTCACGACAAAAGAGTTATCGAAGCAGCTGTTGATGCCGTAAGAAAATGGGGATCAGGCTGTACAGGCTCAAGATTTCTCAACGGAAATTTGAAACTCCACGAAGAATTAGAAGCAGAGATCGCAGAATTTTATGGTTATGAAGCCTCACTTGTTTACGCGACGGGCTTTATGGCAAACCAAGGTGCAATCACGGCTCTTGTTGGTGAAAAAGATCATATCTTCTCAGACGAAGAAAACCATGCCTGCATCATCGAAGGCTGCAAACTTACTAAAGGCAAAATTCATGTTTTCAAACACGGAGACATGGCTCACCTCGAAGAACTTTTAAAAGCTGTTCCTTTGGACTCTGGAAAATTAATCATTGTTGATGGCGTCTTCTCAATGACCGGACATTTGTCTCCGTACAACGAAATCCACGCGCTTGCAAAAAAATACAATGCAAGAACTTACGTAGACGACGCTCACGGTGCTGGCACTATCGGCGAAGGCGGCAGAGGTACAGCTTCTCATTTCAATTTAAAACCAGATATCTTGATGGGCACATTCTCAAAATCATTTGCATCACAAGGCGGATACGTCTGTGGATCTGCAGAGTTGATCGAATGGTTAAGACACAAATCTAGAACATTTATGTTCTCGGCCGCTCTGGCGCCAGCAAGCGCGGCTTCTGCATTGGAAGCTTTAAGAATTTTAAAAGCAGAACCAGAACTTGTGAATAAAGTAAGAGAAAATGCACTTTACCTAAAAAACGCTTACGAAAAAATTGGTTTAAACACGATGGGTACAGAGACGTGTGTAGTTCCGGTATTTATAGGTGCTGACGAAGGCGCTCTCTACATCTGCCAACAACTTTTAGAAAAGGGCATCTTCACAACTCCGGTGGTTTACCCTGCTGTTCCTAAAGGACAAGCTGTAATTCGTTGCTCCGTAATGGCGACTCATACAAAAGAAGATTTAGATAAAGCCATTACGGCATTTGAATCTCTCGTGGATATCGTAAAAGAATCTCAAAGCATGGCTTCAAGTGATACCGCAATGGCTGATATGCTTGAGAACTCTGAGGATATTTCTTTTGAGAGCATCGGTGGCGGAAGCACAAATGTTCCTTCACCTGAGGCTGTAGTTTGAAAGTAGTTCTAGTTTGTCTCCTGTTCTCGTCGTTTTTCTATGGGAACTTTTCATACGGAAAAATTCCTGAGAAAGAAATCACTGAGATCTTCAATGAAAGATTGAACGATCTTACAACCCCAGAAGTTTTCAAAAAGTTTGTAGCCGATCATACAAATCTATTCCCAGATCACACCAAAGAAAATCTATCTATGGTTGTGGAGCGAGAAGGACTAGTTGTAAATGACGAAACTTTCACTCTCGCAATTGGTTACAGACAAGTCGCTATTGACAGCAAGAACGCTGACTTTATCAAATCTTTGTGGGCTGCGCCTGAGCTCTTTAAAAAAATCTACAATCTTGATGGAGAATCAAAAGTTGCAAAAGCAGATTTCAATAAAAATAAATTCAAAGCGAGAATCTACAAAAAAGTTCCTGCTATTGAAGATCAAGATTACACATTAGAATACACATCGACCACAAAAGCTCCTTATACATTTATTCGCGCTAAGCTCGTTAAAGATGAAAAAGGCTTTGCCTTAAGAGATAATCTTAAGGTACTCGAAGAAACTAAGGACGGCTTGATCATTAGAGAGATTTCTTATCTTTATCCTCTAAGGTGGTACGTTAGAGCCTTAGGCCCAACCACTCGCAGCATGATGAAGAAAGAAATGAATAAGATTTCTTTAACAGAAAAACGACTGACTGAAGAAAGTACTAACTTCCCTCCTTTAGACGAACTCATTGAGAAATGCATTAAAAACTAATCTTTATTTTCTTTTTTCAAAAATAAAACGTGGACGCATTGTAAGTACTAAAGCTGGGAACAACGTTAGTGCCGCTATAGAGCTTGTAAGCATTGCCGTTGCGATCAAGAAACCCATCCATATATGAATTAGAAATCCCCAAGATATCATCAAAATACCAAAGCCGCCGGCAACAGCAGAAGATACAAACAATGTGGCCTTGCCTGCAGAACGATAGGCCTTGTGTAACGCATCTTCCTCGGATTGATCTTTACGGAGCTCTTCCCTCATCCTGTAGCTCATATAGATGCCATAATCTGCTCCAATACCAACTGCCATTGCCGACACTAGTGCTGTGGCAATTTGAAGTGGAATGGAGAATAAGCCCATCACACCAAAATTAACAACAACCGCTGCAATCAATGGCACCAAAATTAGAATTCCTGCAATGAACGATCTAAATACTATTGAGGAAACTAAAAATACTGCGAAGAGGATCTGAGCAATATTCAAAATTTTCTCACGAATCATTACTTCGTTCAGCGCAACGCCATTGACGGCACCACCTCCAATATCAACTGAAATTTCTGGTGGAAAGTTAGTTTTAGCAAATGCATTTATTTTTTTAGTTAGATCTTCAATATAGGCACTGCTATCAGTTTTGATAAAAGCTGCTATTATGGTTTTCTTACGATCTTTGTCTACCCAGCTATCAAACTCTCCTTCTTCTCCGCGTTCCTCAAAAGCTTGAAAGAACGCACCAAGGGTTTCTGGGTCCTCAGGTAACTTATAAAACTCTTCCTTATTAACGTTCATAGCCTGATTCATTCGCTTGATAAAATTATTTATGGAAACAGTCTTTCCCACCAATGGCTGTTCTTCTAAAAATTTTTGAGTTTTTTCTATGCCTTGTACAACAGGGAGTTTCGAAACAGAGTCTGGGATTTTCCCATCTACCAAAACATAGACAACATTTGTTCCTGCTAATTTAGCGTTTATAAGGGCATCGTCTTTTTTAACTTGTAATGAATCCAAAAAATACTCTTTCTGAGAGTTATCAATCTTTACCCAATAAGCTCCTAACGAAAATAGAACGAGAAATGCCAAAGATATGAT
This sequence comes from Bdellovibrionales bacterium, assembly GCA_031374125.1. Classification (GTDB taxonomy): domain Bacteria; phylum Bdellovibrionota; class Bdellovibrionia; order Bdellovibrionales; family JAEYZS01; genus JAEYZS01. The sequence continues at coordinate 18,735 of JANMFM010000166.1, read as the reverse complement.
GTAAACAAATTTTCTTTTATTGAAAGCCAAGTTAAAGAGATACTCTGTAATTTTATCCCAAAAAGAAATTTGCTGTTCGCGCTGACTCTCTTTATCTCCAGGAGGCGGCAGTATTGCCCGCAATGCTGGAATGAATGTCAGCTCAATAACGAGAGCACTCAATACTCCAAAGCCCGTAAATAGACCGAAAGTTCTGATGGTTTTAATTTCAAAAATAACTAAACTAAAAAAGCCAAGTGCCGCAACTGTGCAAGCTACGACCATCACAGGTCCAACTTTTGTTAACGTCTCTTCGACCGCAGCAAAATTCATTTCTTTTAATGAAAGCTCTGGACGTGATTTTTTAATGTGATGGAATTCCTCGTAGTATCTCTTTAAAATCTGCACAGCGTGACCGGCAGCAATAGCTAAAATAAGTATGGGTGTAGAGGCATTGAAAACATCAAATGACTGGCGCATTAACCCGAGTCCACCGATAGCCCAAACTACAGCAAGTAATGCGGTTACAAGAGGTAGAATTAGCGCCTGCTTTGTGCGAAAGGCTTCGTAGTGAATCAATCCAATCAATATTAAAGCGAGTGGAAATAGAAATGCCATACGCTCAGAAAAAGACTCTAGAGCGGATAGAAAAATAGGTAATCCGCCGATCTCAATATCAATACTGCCGTCCAGTGAAGGACTGATTGCATCCCGTACGTTCTTTTCAATGGCCTTAAACCCTCCTTCTATCTTTGAAAACTCAGCAATAATCTGAGTGGTTTTTTCATCGTCAGAATAAAGTAGTCGTTTAAAAACAGGATCTGAATGGAGCGCATTTTTGAACTGCTGCATCTCCTCCATGGTCTCCGGTGTTTTATCTAAGATCGGTACAGGAACAGGTCCCTCCGGAGTGAGTATAATTTGCTTAGCTTTACTTGTTGCTAGGCCATTGATATGGCTTTTGATAGCGCCTGGGGCATTTTCAATTCTCTTGGTGATTTCTTTTACCTGGTCTAAAAATTGTGTTTGATAAATATCACCAGACTTTGGAGTGAGTCCAATCACTACAGTAAATTTATTCCCAAAAGTTTCTTCGATAAGATCATTGGTTTTTACAAAGTGATGGTTGCGAGGCAAAATATTATCTGGATCAATAATTATTTGCAGACCGCTCAATTGAGTCAAAAGTAAAATTGTGAGTAAACCCGTCAAGACAATCACTGCCGTGCGGTACTTGATCATAAGCTGAATCCAAAAGCGCATTATATACCAACCTTATTTCTTATTATTTTCTCCGACTATGAAATGTGCACCGATATCGATTGTATCCCGAACAGAGGCTATTGCAATTGAAGGATCTGGAATCTTGAGATCTTTAATGGAAACCTGACCTTTAATGTCTGCAATCATATCTGAATTCACTTCTACACTTAAAGTCAAAGAATGGTCTTCACCACGGACATTGATCACTCCAGCAATGTCTTTTCTTGGCCCGCCAATCTCAATTTTTTGTGATAATTTTATTTGAATCTTGGGATTGTGAGTAGCATCTAAGCACTGATCCCACATTTTTTCGTTTCTACCATCTATATCAGTATCAAGTTCTTTCACTTCAAATTCTACAATTGCATCCGATATGAAGTTGTCTTTTTTGTTTCCTGAAATAGAGAATTTTTTTACATAGCCGGTAAAATGACTCGTAAAAATTCCAACTTTTGTACTGGCCATATCAAATTTGATGTATGAATCTGCTTTCTTTGCATCTTCATAGTTAGAAGAAGAAAAATTGTAACTTTCAGATTTACTGACTATTGGTAAAAACCAAAATATCATAATTGCAATTAGTAGTAATTTATTCTTCATTATGCGCTCCTTAAGTTTAGTATCAGTTTTAAAATGCCTTTTATTGGTGAATAAATGTTTCCAATTATTCCGATGAAGGTGTCAGCGCGGGCTTGTTTTTTTAGCAAATAACTAGCGACCAACTCAACAAGACGAGGTCTGCGAATCAAAAGCTGAAACAAACGGTTCAGAAGGATTTTTTGTCTCAAAATCTTTGAATACTGCTTTTGATAGTTTGTAAAGACTTGCTTTGAAATGTTTAAGCTTTTTTCTGAATCCCGAATGATTTCCTCCGCTAGAAGTGATGCAGATAGCATAGCGTTGTACATTCCCTCTCCAGTAAGAGGATCCACAAATCCTGCTGCATCCCCTATCAATACAATATTGCGACGAGGAATAATGGATCTTGTCTGATGCTGTATCGGAAATGCGGTACTGATTTTATCTTCTTCTAAAAATTTTGGAAATCTGGATTTTAAATTGGGAGATTTTTCCAAGTAATGATTCAATGCCTCAACGGGGTTGCCTAACTCTCTAAGATCCTCAGCATCCAGAACCAAAGAAAAATTAACTTCTTTTTCTCCTGTAGGATTCACTCCAATGTAAGCCCCGTTATCGAATATATGCATCTCTCCTCGGCGAAGATTCTTATCTTTATTATGTACCAACACATGAAGTGCCACGCGCTTTCCTATATTGGGAATATCATTTTGAAATGCCTTAGACACAACCGACCCTCTTCCATCAGCTCCAACAACAACGTTTGTTATAAATGAGCCTTGATTGGTCTCAACAATCCATCTGTCAGATTGTTGAGTTATTTTTCGAACCTCCACACCTGTTTTAAATCCTGCTCCAGATTTTTTTGCGAGGGTTATGATATTTTCATCAAAAATTTGACGGTTCACAGAGACTCCGTGGTATTTCTCTTGAAAGGGAAAAGATGTATTTACTTGAGTATCAGAGGCCGTAACAATTAGCATTCCTCCAAGAGGTAAAAATTCTCCGATAATTTCTCGCTCAAGTCCCTCACTCCTTAATAACTCAACACCGAGTGGGCATAGGTATTCTCCACAAACCTTACGCTTAGGCGTTATGTTTTTCTCAATCACAAGAATTCTCAGTCCAACCTTAGAAAGTTTGTACGCAAGAAACGCACCTGCCGGACCTGCGCCGACTATTATAATATCAAAAATGTTATTCATAAATCTACTCCCACTTAAGCAAGATGCTTTGTCCTGAAAAGCCGGGGCCAAAAGCAAGCATATATCCAAGTTCTCCAGCATTATGAGGTTTCATAAGTATGCGTTCCAGAATATGGAGAATCGTTGCACTCGAGAGATTGCCTCTTTCTTTCAGAACTGCCTTTGAGTCTGAAATGTCTTTTCCAAACTGTGCGATGTATTCTTCTACGCGAGTGATGATTTTTTTGCCGCCAGGGTGAAACATATAATTTTGTACGTCTTCAACTTTTAAATTATTTCTTTCCAGAAATGGAAGAAACAGTTTTGGGAAGTGCTCTTGAATTGTATCTGGAACATCGCGATCAAGCACAATTTTGAGACCAGAATTTCTAAGTTCATATCCCATAAGATGAGTTGTATTTGCAAAGTGGTACATATCTGTGTCCACAATTTTAGGAGCAACTTTAGTGTCGTCATTTCCTAAGATAACTGCCGCGGCTCCATCAGCAAAGATCGCAGTGCTCACTAAATTCTCCATAGAAAAATCATCTTTTTGGAATGTGATACTTGGTAGTTCTACAGAGACAACTGCGGCCTTGGAATTTGGATTTGCTTTTAAATAATCGTTTGCATACATAAGTGCAGAAACTCCAGCTGCACATCCCATTTCAGTTACAGGAAGACGCTTAATGTTTCTATTCAAGCCCAACTTATCAATGAGGTAGGCATCTACTGATGGAATCATGAATCCTGTACAGCTAGTGGTAACAATAAAGTCCAACTCTTCAGGTCGAGTACCACTATCAACTAATGCTTTTTTTAGTGCACGCTCAGCTAGATCAATTGCAGCTTTAATGTACAGATTATTTTTTTCTTCAAAACTTATACTGGCAAAAACTGTTTCAAGAGGAAATGCTGAATGGCGCTTTTGTATATCTGCACCTACAAATATTTTTAAGGCGATACGTCTCATATCGGGATTGATATGACTTAGCCAAAGTTCATCAGCTATTTTTACAATTTCAGCAGTCGTATATTCAAAACCTGGCTGTACTGTTGAGACCTTTAGTATTTTAGACATAATCACCTCTTTGTTTGATTGGAACTGATATTATCTTCGCAATTATTTGCGATATACGAAATCCGATGAATATCTTAAGAAAATTCTTTTATATTCCAGTGATTTACATCTACTATAGGACTTTATCCTGATAAGGAGTTCTAGTCATGAAGGCATTCTCACAACTGGACAGGAGGCAGAAAGTGGCCGTTCTGTTGATCTTAATGTCAGCTGTCGCATTATGGGCTGTTGATGCAATCGATGATTTGTCTCACGGATCGACTTGGGGGCATTTAGTTATTGAAGGCGTAATTATATCTTTCGCCGCTTTTTGGATTATCACTGTAGCCGTTAGATACTTTGTATCGAAAAAAGAAAATATAGAAATACGCGCTGACCTAGCAAATGTAAGAAAAAGTCTAAAAGACTACCGTAAAGAAACTCAGCATCTTGTTAAGGGATTGAGCCTTAAAATAGACGAACAACTCGAAAAGTGGGGAATGACAAAGGCAGAAAAAGAAATTGCCTTACTTCTTTTAAAGGGCTTCGCAAATAAAGAAATAGCAGATATTCGTGGAACTTCAGAAAAAACCGTAACCCAGCAGATTACAGCGGTATATACAAAGTCAGGTTTACGTAACCGCTCAGAGTTCGCCGCATTTTTTCTAGAAGATTTGCTACTTCCACACAACCAAAACGCGTAAAAATGCAAAAAAGGAAGAAAACCCTTGTCTTCCTCCTTCTTATTAAACGATCGCAAAATGTACTAATAATTTAGTCGATTTTGAATGGCTTAGGGCTGATTGGTTCTGGATAATGCATTTTATCGTAAGCATCAGCACCAAGTGGCAATAAAGCGATATTTCTAGCTCTTTTCACAGCGTTAGCTACTGCTCTTTGTTGCATAGAGCTAAGTTTGCTGATTCTTGAAGGGATGATTTTAGCACCTTCAATGATGAACTTTGAAAGAGTTGAAGCGTCTTTAAAATCGAATTTAAAGTCCACTGGGTATTCAGATCTAAATTTTGTTTTTCCAGAACCTTTTTTAAGCAAGGGATGTCTCCTGTTAGAACCTAATAATTAGGTAAAAAAGGGTTATAATATAATTTAGTGTTGCCAACAAGCGTATTTTTCGACTATTTTCATGAACTTCGTAATATATATCATCTATCCAAATTAGGGATTAGGGAGCATTAGTATGCCACGTTGTGAATTAACTCAAAAAGGACCTGTTGTTAGCAACTTAGTGTCGCACTCGAACATTAAGACAAAATCTATCAGTCAGCCGAACATTCAATACAAAAAACTTCATAGCCAAGCTTTGAATCAATCTTTCACTTTGAAGATTGCGACAAGCACTTTGAGAACAATCGAGCATAGAGGCACGTTTGACGGATATCTTTTGAGCCGTGATAACAAAGACCTTTCTAAAAAAGCTCTCGATATCAAAAAAAGAATTAAAGCTAAATTATCTGGGAAAAAAGTAAAAGCTAAAGGAGCGGCAAGTGAAGCTTAAGATTAAAAAAGGAGCTACGGTACAAGTTATTGCTGGTTCTGATAAAGGTAAGAGCGGAAAAGTTTTAGAAATCAAAACTGCTCCATTAAAAATTAAAGTTCAAGGCGTTAAAGTTCAAACTCACTTTGATAAAAAAGAAGGACTTCTTAAGAAAGAAGGATTCTTTGATTATTCAAACGTAAAATTAGTTGCAGCATCTGAAAAAGTAACTAAGAAAAAAGCTAAAAAGAAAGCTTCTAAAAACGCATAATATTGTTCATTCAATATTGATAAAGAAAGCCATCCCTTTAGAAAAATAGAGTGATGGCTTTTTTATTTTAAGAGGCTTTTGCTTTTTTAATTTTGAATTCGACTGTATATCCTAACACGGATACCAATCTTAACATCTCATCAACGGATTTTTTATAATTAGTCTGATCTAATAATCTATAGAGCTGACTCGGCGATGTATCCAGACGTCTTATAATTTCATTTTTACTTAAATTGGATTTTTTAAAAAGCTCTTGAGCTTGGGCTGAAAGATTGTACAAAAGCAAGTCTCTCATAAAACTTGGATCTCTATTGTAGTAAAGAAAATTGTCTATGTGAATAGGTTGCTCTTTATTTGGGTGTGAACTTAAAAAATAAGTTAAACATTGATTGGCCAGCTCGGGATCAACGTATGTTTTAATTATTTTATTTTCATGAGTGGGCCTTATGTCTATGGGAATAGATGCGAATGGCAATGAATATGTTTTTTTATCACTCAAAAATACCGTAAAACACTTCTTACGATAATTGACTTCAAATTTTTTAATTGTCGGCCCAATAAGTTTCATAATTTCCCTTCTTTAACTAAAAGTCTAATCAACCACTCAATTCTTGAGTCTCTTATGTCCTCCATTGGAGACATCTTTTCTAAATTGTATTTCATGATGAGTTTCCCATCTCTATAGACATGACAATGTCTAGGTGGGTGATCTCCCTTCCATATTCTAAAAATATACCCGCCGCGCTTAATTTTGCCCAATCACTCAAACTCCTTAAATACTACCACACAAGGTAGTATTTATTCAAAAATTTTTATAATGGAAATTAATGCAGGGATAGGACTACCTTTAAATGCGTATTAATGCATTTAAAGCGCAGAATTTGAGTAAATTCGGATAATTATTCGATATACGGATTGAATTACTCTTCGCCGCCGAGTTCTTTTTCTAATTCCTCGATGGATTGCTCCATTTGAATCTCATGGAGCTTTTGCTTATCACGAACATCTCTTCTCATAGAATAGCCATCAAAAAAATCAGAAATGATCGGTGCTAAAAGTATAACGGTAAAAGCCCCCACTATGCCCAAAGCTCTTTTGTCAGACAATTGAAACTGTTTACTGAAGGCACGGTGAACTAAATAAGACTTTGCCAAGATCAGTAAAGCCGCCGTGATGTAAATCAAATCCACAGATTTAACGTAGGCCAGAGCGATCATAATTGGAAGGGCAACGATGCTGATAAGCATTTCAGCTATCACGATAACTTTAAATATTGATAAGAACGTGATTTGCGAAAACCCAATACGATCTAAAATAAACCAAACAAGGAAACTTATAAAAGCGATCACCATCAAAGTTTGGATCGGAGAAAAGATAAGACTTGATGTAATTCCAGATAAATTAAGAATCGCGACCGAATAAAGAGTACTCGTCCCTGCCTCAACTAAAAAACCAAAAAGAATAATCTTGATCCAATCCATTGAAACTTCACGATCAATGTGACCAAATGGATCTTTTAAAAGTCTTTTCATAAACTGTGGAAATTCATTCAGATAAATTTTGATATCATTCATTATGTCTTGATTCATGGGGCATCCTCTTGGCGTGTATCCATATACTAGATATGAACTGAAATTTTCGCAATGTTTGCTAGACGTTTTCTGACTCAGTCCGATAAATATAGATGTTTTGAGTTAGACCATAGCCAAGGAATTTTTTGAAATTGGACTAAAACTCGAATTTCCAACCAATTCCATAGCCAGAAGCATGTCTGCTTGGATCACGAATGTTTTTATTCCAAGCCAAATCAGAAGGAATACCGTTGTAAAGATTTATAGCTCTCTGCAACTTCATGGAAGAATTGTTATATATTATCGCACCAGCTATGTATACAGCTGCACCACCTATCCATAGTGCGTCCGCTCCATCAATTGAACCGGTAATAATCCCAATTGCTCCAGTCCATACTGACCAGCCGGGCAACTGTGCCTGCTATAGCAGCCGTTGGCTTGTGATTATTTGAAACTTCTTTTTCTTTTTGTTGTTTTGTAACTTCTGATGCTGTGACTGAATTTAATCCATTACGGGAGCCTGAACCTTTCGACCCACTTTCTTCTGTGGTTAGTTTTGCCTTTTTTCCAAATCCTGATTCACCGTCTTTTGAAAGTGGAGATGGATTTGAATTGGTCACCTCCTTCTGCTAAGCAAAACAAATTGGATTATTATACATTAGAATAGAGTAGATGAGAGTAGCTGATCTCCAAAAAATAAATTATGAACTAGATATACAAGTCTATTATAGCTTAATCTTCATCCTGTTTTTTTCTCAAAAGGCCTTTGAGTACTTTAAAGTTTTTTTTAAGGCTACGTTTTTCTAAAAATCCAAATCTGAAAAGCAAATCTATGTTTCCTTTAACTATCTTGTGCCAAGTCTTTTCCTTCATCCTGGCTCCGAAGATATAGTCATTAACATTCAAAAATAGTAGATTTAATTTTTCATTTGGAATTACTGGATGATCAACTTCATCAGAAATTTGCGTAGCACCTAATTCAAAATACATTTTTTTAAGCTGATTAGTAGATAAAATTGCCATTGATTTCTTAGATCTTGCCACATCTAAAGCAACTGCCCTAAAAATAGCAATGGTTAAGTCCGTGCCCAAAAAAGCTGGTAAAATTCCAAGCTTTGATACTTCATAAACATCTTTGCGATCTACTTTTATGTATTTATCATAATTGTAATAAGACTCCAGAGGAAATGGCTTACCGGGCCCATCAGACTCTGTAAACCTAAAAGTTGCTATGACTTTATCATTAATCTTTCCAATATAAGTTATAGATTGCTCATCATACTTGTCTTGCATTTGCTCAACTGTAGTTTCTTTAGAAATTTTTGAAGCAGCTTTATAAGCCTCAAGCCTCACCTGTAACGCTTGAAGAAACTCTTCCTCTGTATGAACTACATCCACTCTTACAGAATCAGCAATTTTTCTTAAACTGAAATTGGCTTTTCTAATAATCTCTATAGCTTCAACTGCGTTTGCGGCCTTAGGGATTGCCGCAAAGAATGCCAACCTTGAAAAGGCTTCTTTCAATTTATTTCCAGCATCAAAAATCTGTGCACCAATAGTTAAACTTCCATCTTTAGGTTTAATGAATTTCACTTCAAAGTTAATTGAAAAATTTCCTTCACCGGGAATATGAACGTCAAAGTTTTTGAACTTCATGCCTTGCATAATATGTTTATTTCTAAACGAGGTAGATATTCTCATTCCATCTTTTGTAATTTCATGAATGACAAATATTAATTTTTCGTGGGGTTTTAAAGGATCGGCTCCCGTAATCTGCGGTAAGAATTTCGTATTTAAATTTAAACGATGAGTGGTTCTAAGCCCTCTGTGAGTTTCACCTTGAATGACTTCCACAGCTAAGAATTTCTTAGCTACATCCTTTCTTATAATTTTAAAATCTCGGAAGGTTGTGATACGTTTTTTAGCATAAAAAACATCAATTTCGTTCAGCTGAATACCTTCTTCAAAAAAAAATTCTTCATTAATTTCTATTGCTAAACCGCTAGAAGTTAAATCGATAATTATACCATCAATATCGCGCTTGTTCGTTTTAAGAACGCACCGGAAATATTTTTGCTGCATATTAGGAATACGGTGCAAAGTTCTTTTATCTTCTTCTTTGCTTTGCAAAAATTTCTTTTTTAAGCTATTTATCATTTTATAATTTTGGGAAAAAACATTCCCGTCTTATTTTTATAATTTGAATAATCTCTCTTAAGATCACTCGCTAAAATGACACGCTCTTCGTTTTTCGCGGACTTTAAATACAAGACAAACATAATTATCGCTATTGCCAATAGTACTAAATTGCCTGTGCCTACATAACCAGCGATCCATGCAATGGTATATGAAGCATAAAACGGGTGCCTTATAAACTTATAAGGACCGTGCACTACAACTCCGGTTGGTTTTTCATCAGAAAAGGCAAAGCTCAGTTGGTTTTTTTTTGCAGCCTGGATACTGTTCCAAAATATTAATAGTGATAGCATATACAGAAAAATAGATATTATGCTTTGATTCAATGAAATATCCTGCGTTGAATAAAGAAAATATATATTTAAAAGCATGCTAGGCAGACCTAAAATTGAGATTATTTTTTTTCCGGTTTTTGCACCTTGATCTTTTACTAAGAAAAAACGACTGGCCGCCCAAGAAAAAGAGCAAAATGTAACTGCTGCCATCACAATTTTTAGTCCGTGGTAATAATTCATTTTAGAGCGCTTTCAAGCATTCTGTTGTAGAGTTCAAATGAAACCTGCGTTGCATATCGAAGCGTGCCCCAATCAGTTGGCGTTAGATTACCGGCATCCAAAACATCCAAAATCTCCTGGCTGTGACCTACATCAGTATCTCCGTGTCCAAATAAAAACATCAATTGGTTTTCTTGAAGATTGATATTTTTTTTCAAACTCATCGCCACTTGCTTTCCGTATTTTGCACCAATGCTTTCCAACATTGCGGCAATTCCTAATCTAGCAAGTGGAAATCGTTGAGCTACGAAAAAATTAAATGCCACATAAGCTTGGCAATCCAATGGCGGAAATTGATTGAGAGGATCTGCACCAGGATAACCTGTATTTTTTAAATCGTCGACCACCCATCTCCAGTGGTTCATTTCTTCCTCAGCATGTTTCATCAAGTACTGACGTATATCTACATGTCTGTAAGTGCAATTAGCACCCGATAAAGCAAAGGTCAGCGGACCATTCAGTGTCTGATGCAGAATGCTCAGCAAGTAGTTATGATAATCTTTTATGGTAAATGTATTTTCTCTAAGCTTTATAAGTAATTTATTGTTATAAAATGCTTCTACCGATTCGTTTAAACATTTAATAAACTCTTCTCTACTGGACTCTAGTGACAAATTCACGTTTCACCTCAACTCAATCTTCTATTAATAATATGTAAATATCTGTTTTATATAAATTTTATTACTAATAGTATTCTAAAACTAGACTCTAGTACGTGTGTAATAGAAACTATTAAGCCGAAAAGTGAGTGTGGCAGAAAATAGACACATTGATCCAAGATATACAGAACCTCACTATTCAACAAAGATATGGATGGCATACTACAGTTATATCTCCAGTTTCTATGGAGAATCAACATTTGAGAAAATCTGCACAGAACTAAATATACCCTCAGACTATCTCAAGAATACTAGCAACTGGGTTTCTCGACAATTTGCCGAAGAATTCATCATTAGGGCAAAAAAAATTACTGGTGACGAAGAGTTAGCAAGAAAAGTAGGACAATCCACCTTCAGTCCAGACAATATCAATCATTTTGAATTCATGGCGTTAAAGCTGATGACGCCTGGTATGTTTTTTTATCTTTTACCACTTGAAGCAAAAAAGGTGAATAACACCGACACATATAAAGTTACAAGCTTTAAACCTGGACGAATTGAAATTAGCATTGTGACTCCAGAGGCAGGAACGCTCTTCAACGACGTGACCCTAAATGCAGTTGGCGCATGTGAGGCCTGCAAAGATTTTTATAATTTAGATAAGCTTAATGTGTATGTTTCAGAAGTAAATGAAACAAAAAGAATCATTAGCATTCAATACACAGCGTATAAAAGGATCGGAAAAAGCTTTTTGCTATTTGCTCTATTTGCACTAACTCAATATTTAATTTTTTCACAATCTGATTTTATTAAAAAATTCTTTATTGAAAATGTAGTTTATATTTCTGCTCTTATCAGCCTTAGCCTTGTGCTTGTTTGCGGGTTTATTTATGCTATTAAAAAAATAATTAATATTTTCTACTTGAATTTACTCCACCACGATGAGGAAAAGACTCGTAGTCAAAAGTTGCATGATTCTAATAAAAAATTAGATCAAAGATACCAAGAATCAAATTTATTAAGACATTTATCCATGGGCTTATTAAAATTTGCTACTCCACGCGAAATGATTCAGTTTTGCCTTGATGACCTAAACAAAAGATTTGGGTATTCTCGCTCATTGGCAATGCTTCTGTCTTCTGAAAATAATCAGCTCTATACTGCAGAGGCCAGAGGATTTGGGGAGTATGAGAAATACATCTATGGCCTAAGTATTCAGTATCCAGCATTGAAGCATGATGAATATTTTTTCTCTAAAATTCTAGAGAATGGCGAAACTGTATTATTTGAAGACATTCATAAACAAAAAGAACGATTTAATGAAAATAATAGAGCGTTGTTAGATAAACTTAGCGCTGAATCCATGATAGTTTCACCCATTCAGGATGGAACAGCTAAATACGGCCTATTGGTTATAGGTTCTTTAAAAAATGATAGAAAACTTACGGCGGACGATAAACATTTGATCGAAAATATTACTCGCATGTTTTCTTTATTTTTTAGAAACGCAAAAACATTAGACGATGAAAAAACTTTGAGAGAGATTTTCCAAAAGTACGTTCCGCCTGTAGTTCTAGAAAGTTTATCGCATTTAAAATCGAACAAAGGTGGAATGTTTCTAGAGCCAAAATCTACAAAAATTACCTCAATGTTTGTGGATTTAAGAGGCTTTACATCTCTTGCAGAAAGCCTCCCTCCAGAGAACACCATTGAGATTTTAAATACCTATATCAATATGGTTACCAAGAATGTTGCCGAACAAGGGGGCATCGTAGATAACTTGATTGGCGATGGAGTTGTAGTGTTCTTTCCAGAGAATCCTTTTAAGCCCTCTGAACACGCTCAAAGAGCCGTCACCTGTTCTTTGAATGTATTGAATCAATCTAAAGAAATGTGCGAAAGCTTTGAAACCAAAGGCTATGGAACACTAGGAATTGGTATTGGCTTGAATACTGGATTTGCTACCGTTGGTAATATCGGTTCAGAAATCAAAATTAACTACACTGCTGTGGGCGATACAGTTAACTTGGCAGCTAGACTTCAAGAGTTTTCAAAAAGATATTTCGAAAAAGATAATAAATTAAATTCTGGGATTCTTGTTGTGGGCCAGTCTGTTTTAAATGCTGGCAATTTCACTTTAGACTTTGCAGAAAATTTAGGCTCCCAAGGTATTAGAGGAAGAAAGTCCACAGAACCTGTATACATGATTAACAATCAAAATTTGAATACATTTATTAAAAAAGATGAAATTTTAACTTTTGAAAAATTCATAGAAGTAGTCCCAATTTTCAAAAAAGCGTCTTGAAAAATTATTTTTAACAGAGTAGGATTTCAAATCCTGATTAATCAAAGTAAAATATAAAATATTTATTTTCTCTTAATATCAAACTTCTTTTTCATTTTTTTATAAATTTTCATTTGCTAACTTCACTTTACTAGATAGTAGGATTATACCTGTTCAAACAGATAATATAATTTTAAAAAGAATTTATAAAAAAATTGGATCTATAAAATTAGACAAACCTAACCTAATTTCTTCTCTGCAGTTTCCTTCTTCTGATTCAAGCGTTTGAGCTTAACAGCGTGGACTTAGGGCAAGCTCATGAGGATTAAAGGCTTTTTAATTTCTTATTAATTAATTTTTGTATATTGGGCTTTAGATGAGAAATCATTTGCTTGAGTTTTTTCTTATCTATAGCGTCCCAATTGAGCTCTGGAAATTTTGAGAAACGATTCCCCTTCCTTGTGGAAATATATAGAGTATCTATTAAAGATTTTTCGGCTGTTGCCATATTGTATACAAGTTTCCCATCGTGCACATTAACTCCATTTTGCATAAGACTCGGCTGTATATGGAATAATTCAAATTCACCTAATTTATTAAAAAGCTTACGGCCATGTCCCGTCGTAGCAATTTGTATAACCTTTGGGATTTGAGAAATGACATCATGACGGTGAAGAGCCGTCAAAAAAGACACATAGCCTTGCTCATTTCCTAAAATATATGGAACCACTCCATATGGAGAATAAAACGGATGATTCATTTGCGCCCAGATTCCTCTCGTTACGCTTTGAATTGAATTCGAATCATCCAATTTTTTAAGCTGCCTTGAAGCCGTCGCAATTGGGATACCAAGAGAAAGAGCATATTGTCTTGTCGTAAAAAAAATATTTTTATTAAAAAAATCAATCTGACTCATCTAGATAACCTATAACTGTATTACAAATATCATCCCAGGCTTTTTTATTACCAAACTGATTTTTTGTTTCTTCGTCCAAATATTCAACAACCTGACCCTTGTAATCGGAGTAATCTAGCATAAGCAAGGACGATAATGCTTTTTCTCGCTCTTCAAGAGTTGTATTCCTAGCAATAGTATCTTTATTAAGATTTCCGCTTAAATAAAAAACATATAGATCGAATACATCTCGCGATTGAACTTCACTACGACCACCCAATGCTTGGATTTTTTGTGCAGTAGCCGTAGCGGCACCATAATGACGAGTTTGAAAACTGATTTTTTTGTATGGAAAAATAATTTCCGGATTGATAGCTTCTGTAAGAATATCAAGGTTAGAATTTTTATTTCTACGAGAAAACTCAACCTTTGTTGGGAATTCTTCACCGCTATTATTGACTAAACGAAATCGAAATCTTTGAGTCGTTTCAGTATGCTTTGCTTTTAAAGGATCATTTATTCTTAAATCGGAAATTCCGTAAGTTTGAAGATTCCTGATTAACGATGGATCTTGCAGGATCTTATAACCGTTCTTCTTAAGCGTAGCTACACTCCCGCCAAAAACATCAATATCCATGTCTTCGGAATACCTAGGACTCCGAAAGAAGAAACGTAAATTTACCCCACCCTTAAGGACGTACATATTGGGGTCCGATATTTTCATCAGTCTTTCTAAAAAGAGCAGATGGAATACTTCTCTTTGTTGTTTGTCAGTATAAACAGTCATATCGTATTATGTATTTGAATTGATGAAATCGTCAATTCAAATACATAATACGATATAGTAATGAAGGCGAAACTAGATTAAAGCCCCTTCTCTGTGATGTTCTTTTTCTGTAGAAGGCGCTTTCTTTTTATCGTGTGAACCACGATGTCCACCAAAGTCCCCAGCATCAGAATCAGGTAACCTTTTTCAGCGAAGTTGTGAAATTGTGGGCCTGAAAAATATAAGAATCTTATGTCTGAGAAATCCTTTTCCCAGAACGCAATTCTTGCGACTAGCATTGGAATCGAAAAGACGAAAATATGAATATGCACAGCCCAATAAACAAACGATGCGTAGGCGTCGGGCCATTTTCTTGTAACTCTTAAAATTATAAAACCGGTGATCACAAAAGTTGATGCCGCAATCACTGCCGCTAATTTTTTGGGCTCGATGAATTTAAAATAAGCGATGACCAAGGGAACCGTGAGGATCTCAATGGCAAAAATTATTAGAAGATCTTTGATGGTAGCTTTTGTAACCGTCATTCACCTGGCATTAAATCACGTGATTTAAGGACATTTCAATGTAAAAAGAGATCTGTTCCAGACTTCTTTACGATCCATCGTGGAAGCACCCGGAAGACCCGTGAGCGTTTTCTCTCTAAAGGCTTCCCATTCTTCGTTAGAAAAGCTTTCTTTGGCTAGAGATTGCAGTTCACAGAATACATTGACGTGAACACTGTCCAGCCATCCCATTTTGTCTAAATAACTTTGTGGAGCCGTTTTTCCCCAAGCCAGTTCAAAGATAAATCCTAAAGATTGCCAAATGGCACTTGAGATTTCAGGTTTAGATAGAACTTGGGATCTGCAATCATAGGAGACCGTTTGAATGTCTTTTGTTAAAAACCTTAAACCCTCAAAAAATCGAAAACAAGAACCTGGAAGATTACGGTCTCTACAAGCCGTCATACTGGATTGCAATACCGTTTCGTCCATAAATTTTTTCGCAGGATCTTTATACAAGAATGGTGTTTGAGCTTTTTGAAATATTTCAAATTGAGAGTCACATTTTGTGTGAGGAGGATTCATGAAAAAAATAAACAAGAGTCCCAAAGCCAGTGCTCCTCCAACCAATACAGTTCGGGGCAATGAGTTTAGAAAGTTATCCATTAGAAAACTTTTCTTCCGCAGTTCGATGTGACTTGGAATGGATTCTCAGGCTTCTTCCCGTCTTCTTGAATCCATACTGCGCGATCGGTTTTGCAAAAGAACACTTTGTATGAGGCTTTGATTTCGTAGCTCTGATAAAGCATTACAATCTGTTTAAACGCATGCTGCAAATACCTTACTCTATCCTCACCCGAAGTCATTTGAGCGCTCGTCAGCTCTTTATTCACGGCATTTAGGATTTTAGAAACGTGCTGACCCTGTTGGCCCTTAACTTTTTTTACAGTGGATTTAATATTATTTCTTAAGAGGTTAATCTGAGACGTGACCATCGGTTCTTTGAGGCCAAACATATACTTGTGTAGCTTTTCGGATTGCTGAATGATTGCAAGAAGTTCTTTGGTTGTAATGTCATCAAGCTCAATTCTTTTCTTGCCCGTAGAGGCATCCAGAACAAAACAAAACATCACCAATAAAATACAGCTTACAACTTTTCTCATGTAGCTCAATTCTACCGAATATATGGCTGATGTTGAAGTAGATTTCGACGCAGATCTGTGGAAAAGGTGCGGCTCACCTTTTCGAAATAGAAAAGGCTAGGTTTCCCTAGCCTTTGTGCCTAACAATTTGTTAGTGACTCTGTCTGATCTTCTATTCAGATTAGAATCTAAAAGTCGCGCCTAAAGAAGCTTGAGTGATATCTTCAGCATCTGCTCCTAGAGCATCGTCAGCTGTGAAAATACCAATTCTTGCATTAAGCTCAGCGCCGTTTGAAAGCATTTTTGTAGCCCAAACATCGATTTCTGTACCAACATCTTCACCTGAAGATGCACCAACTGCAGTGATTGCTTCGTGGTTGTTGTCATAAACTGAATCGTTTTCTTCAGATTTTGTGAACATATAGTAGTCAACGCCTACTTTAGTCATTTCCATTGGCTCAAGAGCTACACCAACTTTAATGTATGTCGAGTTACCCCATCCGATAAGATCCATTAAACCTGCGTTAGTATGTTTTTCGTAAAAGAACGGATCGTATGATTCGATATCGCCAGTTGCGGCACTATCATCTCCGGAGTCCATGTGGTAAAGAGCATGAATTCTCATGTTCATTACGTCTGCCATAGTGAATCCAACTTCAGCGTCTAACATAGAAGCTTTGTGGTCACCAGGAGCAGAAACAGTTCTTTCACCATCATACATAGCATATGAAAGTCTGTAATCAACAGCTGAAGAATCACCTTTTACAGTTACACCTAATCTAAGTTTTTCATCAGAAACAGCTCCACTAATACCAGTAGCTTTTGATTGTAACGCGTGAACATTAACCATTTTTAGCCATTCTGGAAGATTTTTAACATCTACTGATAAACCGTAGAAGTTTACATCTGCAGTATCAAGCACAGCATCGCCATCTGAATCCAGATCAGAATCATTCATACCTTTTACACCAAATACGCCAATGTTAGCCCATTCAGTAAAGTAAGCACCGTAAGCACCTTCAAATGCATATGGAGTTTGTTCCCAATCGTTTTTCGCAACAACTGAGCCATCAGCTAAATCAAGAGCTCCGCGACCAATTTTAAGTGCGAAGTTGTCCATTGCTTTCCAGAAAGCAAAAGCTTCGTATACATAAACTGATGAATCAGCGCCTGGAGCAGTAAAGTTACCAGAAGTATTATCACCACCACCGTTACCCCAAGTTGCCGCTTGTAGAAGAGTAACTGTAGCAGTTAGGTCTTCACCTTTAGTCATTGTTGCACCGATTTTAGTTCTTTGCTTAGTTTCGTTGTCATTAGCTGACTTAGCGAACCCTTCGTTCTCAGTGTTTGTAAATCTGAAACGCATTTCTGCATTCCATTTAATATCCGCACCTTCTTGAGCAACAGCGTTTGAAATAAGCGCTAAGCTCGCGAATGCAAATAATAATTTTTTCATTCTTGTCTCCTTGTTGTTTTCTTTTCGCGTTAGGCCTTATGGCCTAACACAAATCGTTGTTTACACTTAAAAAGTAAATCTTATGCGTACGATAAAATGTTATTAGCGCCCCATTATTTTGCAATAGAAATTTAACAATTTAGACTAGACGCGTTAGGCCTAAAGATTAGGCATTTGACATACTTAGCACACATCTAGTAGGTTCGGAGTTTCATTTTAAGCACAGTCGGGAAGTAGCGCAGTCTGGTAGCGCATCTGGTTTGGGACCAGAGGGTCGCAGGTTCGAATCCTGTCTTCCCGACCATTTTTTCTAAAAAAAATCCCAATGATATCAAATATTTAAGTCGAATTTTCCGCACCTTTTGGTGCGAAGGTGCGAAATCAATTTCTCATTCACAAAACTCTTCAAATAATTCCACCTAGTATATACAAACCCAAATCGGAAGATAGAGCCGAAAAACCAATCCCAAAAAAATTTGAATCAAAAAATTTGTTTTCCATGTCCATCGGTGATGGATAGGAGGCACGTGTGCGCCTAAAATCTATTATCACTTCCTTTTTAAACAGTGGAATTACGTCTGGCGAGCTGCTTGTCTGGGCCAAAGAATGATTTTGTGCAAGGGAGATCATTTAACTCCAAGCGGATTAAGCTAAACTGATATTTTTTCTGGTTCAAACCCTGTCTCCCAAATTTCCAAATCTTCTTTCAAAGTTTGTACTATTTAGTTTTCAAGGATCTCTTTTTTATGATGAGTTACATCTCATCACCTGTGCAGGATAAGGCTTCAACTGCAATGGGTCCGTTCCGGAGACATGGGTTACAGTTTATTCCGGAGACATAGGTAACACTTTTATTTTAAACGGATCGTCTACTGGTTCGACCCTTTTTGCTACCTTATCAAAATAACCCAAATCATAATCAAGGAACGACACCACCC
>JANMFM010000164.1:0-6346 GCA_031374125.1 Bdellovibrionales bacterium | reverse complement strand
GGCATCATCATCGAACAGTGGAATGGGGCAGAGACGTTAAGAGGAATGAACTTGGCTTTGATTTGTGTTGCGAGTTCTGAAGTTTTCCAGTTGGTCATCAACCATTCTGCAGCTTTAGCAGATCCACTGATCACGACCTGTCCTGGGGCATTGTAATTTGCGGGTTCTAGAATTTCTTTTGATTCTTTTTGAGCCCACTGACAAATTTTTTCTACATTTTCATTTTCACAACCCAGAACTGCGATCATCGCACCTTCGCCCGGAGGAACTGCTTTTTGCATTAATTCACCTCTGATGCGAACAGTTTTGATAGCTTCAGCAAAATCAAGTACGCCATTGGAAACCAGCGCTGAATATTCCCCAAGAGAATGCCCAGCACAGATCTTTTTCTTTTCTTTTAGAATGTCTTTTAGAATTCTATCAAGAGCGACGCTCACTAATAAGATTGCAGGTTGTGTGTTGTGGGTGAGTTTTAGATCGGAATCTGGTCCGTCAAAGAGAAGTTTTTTGAGATTGATTTGGAGAGCGTCACTGCCTTCGTCGAAAGTGTGCTTAACATCTTTAAAGTTTTCGTAAAAAACTTTACCCATCCCTACAAATTGTGATCCTTGGCCCGGAAAAATTAAACCTAACATATAATCCTTTACTTAAATTTTAAATAAACAGGCGAAATCTTAAAATACCTCAAAACTTACTTAAAATTCTTATTACTTACGCGGCCGAGCGGAATCTTTTTAAATATAAAATTCTCATCGGCCTTGTGGTCGCCTGTTTATTTAAAATTTAAGTAAAGCGCTTCCGGAAGTCAAACCGGCACCGAACGCAGAGAGTAAAATATGTTGTCCGCGCTTAATTCTGCCATCGGTTACAGCATGATCTAATGCGATTGGAATAGATGCAGCAGATGTATTTCCCGTGAAATGAATTGTGCTTACAACTTTTTCCGTTGGAATTTTAAAATGTTTTGCTACGGATTCAGTGATTCTCATGTTTGCTTGATGGGGGATGAACCAATCCACTTTTTCTAAGGGCATATTGTTTTGATCAAGGGCCAGTTGAGCGCAGTCCACTAGAGTTCTTACTGCATTTTTAAAAATCTCTTTTCCCTTCATGTTGATATATTGAAATTCGTATTCAACGACTTTGTCTGAGAAAGGTTGGGTCGGCCTGTTGTTCCCTTTGAGCTCCAAAAGGTGTCCCAGTTGTCCATCAGCAAACAGGTGAGTGCTATAGATTTTAGAATCTGAGTTTTCATCAGCGCGCGAGATGATTGCGCAACCGGCACCATCACCAAAGAGGATCGATGTGTTTCTGTCTTTGTAATCTACAAGTCGAGTTAAAATCTCAGCTCCAATAACTAAAACATTTTTGTACATTCCTGTTTTGATAAATTGATCGGCAATAGAGAGTGAATAAACGAATCCAGAGCATGCCGCAGACAAATCAAAAGCAAAAATATGTCGGCATCCAAGTTTTGCTTGAACCATACATGCGGTCGAAGGCATCACTTGGTCTCCGGATACGGTTGCCACAATAATCATGTCGATGTCTTCAGGCTTTAGGTTTGCTCTTTGGAGGGCGACCTTTGCTGCATTCACGCACAGATCACTGGTGACTTCTGATTCAGAGGCGACAGAGCGCTCTTCAATCCCGGTGCGCTCGACAATCCATTCAGCTGTCGTGTCGACCATTTTTTCAATGTCTTTATTAGTCAGTTTCTTGAGTGGTAGGTAAGAGCCAGTAGATAGAATCTTGGAGTTGTACAAAGATGCTCCCTTACCTCAAAAGTTATTAAAGAATTAGTGTTTAGCTGCAACTACTAGGCGGCCTTTATAATGACCACATGATTTGCAAACGATATGTGGTTTCTTTGCAGTTCCACAGTTTGCGCAAGTTGAATTACCAGGCTTAACTAGAAAATCGTGTGATCTTCTCATTCCTCTTTTTGATCTCGTCATCTTATCCGATGGATGAGCCATGCTATGTTCCTCGTTCTTTATCTAATAGTTTTTTCGAAAGGATGTAATTTCGCTTATTCGACACAGATTTGTCAAATACAAACTATGGTTCCCTTCGATTTAGTTTTTCTTAAGGTTTTTAAGTACTTCAAAGGGGCTCTTTAAAGGACTTTCAACGTTTTGCTGTAGATATTTTTGGTATGGAGATCCTTCAACACAAAGAGGTTGGCCGTTGGCATTTACTTCTTGCGTGCATTTTGGTTGAATTGGCATATTTAAGCCCACTAATTCATCAACTATGGGCCTCAAATCAATTTCATTGCCGTTCACATAGTGGATTTCAAGATCATTGGGGTCCACATCTACTTCTTTAAGTTGTCTGGCAATCTTTCCCTCTATCATCATCATTTCGTGGAATTTTTCTTTTACCGGAACTTTCATAGGACTAGTGCAGAACGAACATTCCGTATCGATTTCAGCTTCCACTTCGCCGCTGATGTCGAAGCCATTTTTAAGCGGATATATAAACCCTTTAACGCTTAAGCCGTCTTCTTGAAAATCAAAATCTTCTCCCTCATGAGGGATATCGCGTGCTGAAATAATCATGGGGCAAAACATATGACCTTTGGTGGGTTTTTTCAATGTAAAACTGGAAGAGGTGCGAAGTCGGGCTTATACTCTATAGATATGCAAAAAAAATTCAACATCCTGGTCTTATTAGCATTACTTTCTGCCTCTCAAGCTGCTCTTGCGGTGAAGGAAGTTATCTTCAGACAGCAGACCCAAGTTTATTCAAAACGAAATGAAAATTCAGAAGTGCTCGGAGTTTATGATCGCGGAGACACGGTACCGATTTCCAGTAAGGTTTATGGAGCTTGGAGAAAAGTGATCGTTGATGTTCAAGGCAAAAAAACTGTGGCCTGGGTGCTTACAAAAGACATTCGTGGTGCGCGGATCAAAGACTCAAAAGCGCGTCAAATGGAAGAAGACGAAAAGGACGGACAGATCTCTTACCGCCGAAGAACTGGCGTAGGAATTATGGGGAATCTTTCTTATGTTTATCAAACTAAGGGTTCCGTGAACGTACAGACCAGTATCCCTGGGATCACCCCTGAGGTGAGCTACTCTAGTTTGAGTGGGGCGAACGTGTTTGTGGGGTTGTTTGGAGATTTTAATATCTCAGACACGATGGCGATCCGTGGATATTTTGCGATGAGAAACATGAAAAGATCAGGTTCGGCTTCGACCCAAGGAGCGAGTGGTAATTTTACGATCACGCAAGATATGATGGCGTTGGGATCCACTTTAAAACTCTACTCATCCAAGAATGCAATATTCTGGTGGGGGCCGGGTTTAGAGATCGCAAAAACCACAAAGTTTGAGGTGAAGGGCAGTACGCCGATTGACACGTCATTTGAAGGTACAGTGACGGAAGATCCATTGTACGCTCTGGCAACATTGAGTGCGGGTTATGATTTGAATTTGTCGGGGAGATTCTTTATCTTGCCAGAAATCAAAGTGGGAATAGTACCCAATGGTGATCCCATCCTCATGACCTTCGAAGTGCTCATTCCCATCGCATTCACCTTCTAAAAAGGTACCCTGCATCTTTCTGTGTCGCACGTGCGTTAAAAGGACTGACATCCTAATATTTTTTAGGTAGAACATTTTTCTGTGGCTGAAATTGCAACTTTAAATCAAAAAACTATCAATGATGAGATAGCAAGGCGTAAAACCTTTGCCATCATTTCGCATCCCGATGCGGGTAAAACAACTTTAACTGAAAAATTGTTGTTTTATGGGGGCGTTGTGCGCGAAGCGGGTTCCGTTAAGGCCAAAGCTGGAAAGAAACACGCAACCTCCGACTGGATGGAGATGGAGCGTAAGCGTGGAATTTCGATCACTACGACTGCGATTCAGTTTGAACACAAAGGCTTTTGTATCAACCTTCTCGATACTCCCGGCCATAAAGATTTTTCTGAAGATACTTACAGAACATTGATGGCCGTGGATGCGGCTGTGATGTTGATCGATGCCGCAAAAGGTGTCGAGGAACAAACTAAAAAACTTTTTCAAGTTTGCCGTAAAGCGGGAATTCCGATTTTTACCTTTGTGAACAAGCTCGATAGAGAAGCGAAAAATCCTCTCCAGATCATTGATGAAATTGAAAACGTTCTCAAAATGGATTGCACGGCGGTGAACTGGCCCATCGGGAGTGGACAATCTTTCCGTGGAGTTTATGATGTCCTCGACAAACAATTCCATGCCTTCGACATCGCGGTCCTAGAGCGCGGTGAAAAACCAAAATCTCAAACTTATGAATCGGTCGAAGATTTAAAAACGCATCCTGATTTCCAAACTTCATTTGTGCAACAAGCGCTAGATAATTTTATCAATGAAATTGATTTGATCAACACAGCAGGACATGCTTTTGACAAAGATCGCATTATGAAGGGCGATCTTTCGCCGGTGTTCTTTGGGTCTGCGATGAATAATTTTGGTATGGAGCTGTTCTTAGACTACTTTATTGACCTCGCACCGAGCCCGGTTCCAAGAGCGACGACAAAAGGAACAACTCATTCTCAGGCAGAAAAATTCTCTGGGGTAATTTTTAAAATTCAAGCCAATATGGATGTGAATCATCGAGATAGCTTGGCGTTTTTAAGAATTTGTTCGGGTGCTTATGAGAAGGGTTTAAAAGTAAATCTTCCTCGTACTGGCAAAGAATACAAAGTGAACAATGCTTTTTCGATTTTGGGTAGAGACCGAACTCCTATAGATAATGCTTTTGCTGGGGATATCATTGGAATCGTGGACACGTCCAATTCTTTGCGTATTGGTGACACGCTTGCTGTACAAAAAGATATTGAATATGTGGTGTGGACAAGATTCTTACCTGATGTGTTTGCCGATTTGAGATTGATGGATCCCGAAAAAAGAAAGCAGCTCAATAAGGGTTTAGAGCAATTGTCAGGCGAGGGAATTATCCAGTGCTTAACCACCTCTACTCAATCGAGCGTGCTACCAACGTTGGGAGCGATTGGGGATCTTCAGTTTGAAGTATTATCAAGTAGACTTCTTTCGGAGTACGGCGTGAATGTGAAGGTGACAAAGCTTCCGTGGGTGACGTCACGTCTTTTGGTCACGGATACGGATGAATATAAAAATTCAGCATCCAGTGATTGGACTTTTATCAACGATGCTGATGGAAATACGGTAATGCTCTTTTCGACGGAGTGGAGTGTGCGAACTTTCGAAGCCATCAATAAGGGTGTAGTTTTGGCTTCGGACTACGAATCTTTTAATAAATTAAAAAAAGAACTTAAGAACTAATTCAAATAGCAGCCAGCGAAACCAAATGTTGGTTTTGTACCGGGCTCGTTATTGATTTTTGTAGTGTTGGATTCTTCGGTTTCTGTGTTTGTACAGATTGCAGAGAATGTTCTTTTGGTGATTTTTGAATCACAGGCTAAGACTTCCTTAGGAGCCGTTGGGCACATCACATGAACCGTGACTTCAGATTGATTCTCCATAAAGTCTTCAAAAGTTTGCGTGCAAGAGCATCTTAAAAGAGGTGGAGGCATTGCAATCGAAGTTGTCGCAAAAACAGTGAAGGCCATAATCAATAAAGCTTTAACCATAAATCCCCCTTGGATACATTAATTAACTCAGAGTTTTAAAAAGTGAGCAAGTGGTATTTCTTTAAAAAAATGTAGGTTTGGTAATAATTTGAGCGAGTTTTTCTGAAGCGCCAGCTTTGGCTCTTACGGTTTCTTTTAGGCCTTCTTTAAAGGACTGGGAAGTATCCATGTTTCTATTCCCCAAAATATGTTTAAGCATCTGCGCGCCGCTGGGAACTGGTGTGGCGTAGTGGTTGATGTTTGCAAAAATGATCGCTTCTCGGTTATTTCCGTAATAAGGACCGAAAAAAGTTTTGCAGCCTTGAGCAAGTGGTTCCATCACGCTGTGGACTTGTTTTTTGAATGACCCGCCAACAAAAGCCCAATCGGCCCAGGCATAGAGATCTGCCAAGATTCCAACTTGATCGATAATCAAAACTTTGCCGATCGGAGGCTTTATTAATTAGCTCTCAATCTGTTCTGTAGACATGTAGTTAGACTTAGACAATAATCTGGCTCGACGTTGTTGGAGCAAATCTCGATCGGCTAAGGCAATCACTTCGTCTAGCATCAGATTGACAATATCTAATTGATGAATAGCAGATCTCAAACTAGCCAGATTTTTTGCTCTAGTTTCAGCATCAGGAATTTTAAATTCTTTACTCATGATTAGTTCCAATTTCGTTGAATCTCCTGCAAACTAGCAATGCTGGCATCTAAAGATGCTTCAGCTAGCTCAATCGTCCGATACAACAAATTTAACATATC
>JANMFM010000138.1:0-27180 GCA_031374125.1 Bdellovibrionales bacterium | reverse complement strand
GCCTTCACTCATCGACGAAGTTCCACTTTTAGTATTGCTTGCCACGCAATGTGATGGACCCTCAGTGATCATGGGCGGAGAAGAATTACGATTCAAAGAAACGGATCGCATTAATGCCACGGTAGAGGCTATCGAAGCTCTTGGTGGAAAAGTCACAGTCAAAGGCAATGATCTCTTCATCGAAGGTCATCAGCCTCTTATGGGTGGTAGAGTAGAGTCTTACCATGATCATCGAATCGCCATGATGGCTGCGGTAAGTAGATATTGTGTGCGTGGAGATATTGAGATCAATAACTTTGAATGTGCTGAGATCTCTGATCCATATTTTGCTGAGCAAATTTCTGGAAAAATCATGATGAACCAAGTTTTAAATCAGATGGCGGAATTCTTATGACCGAATATCCTCTAGCCGGACATTTCCTAAAGTTTGCAGTTTTGGGTTATCCAATAAAGCATTCTAAGTCTCCAAAGATTTTTAATTTTTTAAAAGATTATTTTGAATTTACTAATTCTTCTTCAGATTTTTCTTACGACTTCTTAGAGATTGCTCCCGAAGACTTTCTAAAGTCTACAGAGATTTTAAAGCAATACGATGGATTGAATGTTACATCTCCATATAAAGAAAAAGTATTAGAACTCTCAATGCTGAAATTCTCCAAAGTATCTCCGGAAGTTGAAATTTTAAAGGCCGCTAACGTTCTAAAAAAATCAAAGGACAAATTTGAAGCACACAATACGGATGTCTACGCCTTTAAAGAATCTTTGGAAAATCATCATGTGACAGAGATGTCTGCATTGGTGCTAGGATCTTCAGGGGGAGCAAAAGCGGCCATTCTGGGCCTTTATCAAATGGGTATAAAAGATATTTTTGTGAAAGCGAGAGATTATTCTGGCTTTAAGAAATTTGACATTCCAATACAAGCTTATAGAGATCAAAAACCGAATATAGTTGTTCAGGCAACGACTTTGGGTTTAGCAAATACAAGCTCCAATACAAGCTCCAATACAAGTCAAGGTGAGAAAGATTTAGATTTCTTTAATATTGATTACTCAAACACAAAGATTTCCTATGATTTGATTTATTCACCAAAAAAAACGCCATTTATGGAGATTTCACTTAAAAATAAAGTCCCCCATGTTATGAATGGGGAATCGATGTTAGCTCTGCAAGCGTTAAAGACCTTTGAAATTTGGTTTGGTCATCAAGGATCAAAAACTTCAAATGTTTTAGAAAAGTTAAAGGAGATCCTGTGAGATATATAACAGCTGGAGAATCCCACGGAAAAGCATTAACGGGAATTTTTGAAGGATGTCCTTCTGGATTGGCTATATCAAAAGAAGAAATTCAAAATGAACTCTTTCGTAGAAAAAAAGGTTATGGCCGTGGCGATCGTCAAAAGATCGAGACAGAAGACATTGAAATATTATCCGGCGTAAGATTCGGAAAGACACTAGGATCTCCAATCACATTGCTCATTGAAAACAAGGACTGGGCCAACTGGGAAAAGACGATGAGTATAGAAGGAATTGAAACCTCTGATCGCGAAGTCCTTGTTCCAAGGCCAGGTCATGCGGATTATGTGGGGGCTTTAAAATACGATCATGCAGATATGAGAAATGTTCTTGAAAGAGCTTCGGCAAGAGAAACGGCAATGAGAGTTGCGGTGGCAACGGTTGCTAGAAAATTTTTATCTGTACTGAATATCCAGGTACTCAGTCGCGTGGTACAAATTGGAAAAAATAAAGATACGACCTCTTGGCCAGCCTATACGTCGGAGCTTTCAAACATCATCGATTCATCTCCTGTAAGATGTCTTGATTCCGTGGTCGAAAAATTAATTATGGAAGAAATTGAAGTTTGCGCTAAAGAAGGCGATACATTAGGTGGGATTTTTGAGACTGTGGCTTTTAATCTTCCGATTGGACTTGGAAGCTATACTCAATGGAATCATCGTATTGAAGGAAAGCTCGCGCAAACCTTCATGAGTCTGAATGCTATTAAAGGCGTTGAGATTGGGGAAGGCTTTACTTCAGGTACAGTTCGTGGTTCCAAAGCTCATGATGAAATCACTTTAAAAGAAAATAAAGATGGAATTGATTACAAAACAAATAGATCGGGCGGAATCACAGGTGGAATGACAACAGGTCAGCCATTATTGGTGAGAGCTGCTATGAAGCCGCTTTCGACTTTAAAAAAACCACTAAGCTCGATTTCTATGAAAGATAAATCGGAGCAATCAGCACACTTTGAAAGATCTGATGTCTGTGCAGTTCCGTCTGCCGCAGTCATCGGTGAGTCATTGATGTGTTTAGTGATCATGGAAGAGGTTTTGAAAAAATTCGGTGGAGACTCGATGACAGAAATAAAAACGCGCTATAAGGATTGGTTAGAGCTTGAAAGAAGTAAATTTTCCTAAAAATGGGAATAACAATATTTTTATAACGGGCTTTATGGGCAGTGGAAAGACTACCGTTGGTAGGGCTTTGGCAAAAAAACTTGGCAAGAAATTCATTGATCTAGATTTGGCTATTGAAGACTTTATGGAAAAAAGAATCAGTGAAGTGATCGAAGAATTTGGAATTGAATACTTTAGAAAAATAGAAAACCAACAATTGGCTGTGATGTGCAAAGAGCGCGACGCAGTGATTTCGTTGGGCGGTGGGAGCCTAATTTCTGAAAATAATCAGTATCAGGTTAAGAAATCGGGTCATTTGATTTTTCTAATGGCAGAGGAAAAGACTTTGATCAATAGACTTGAAAAATCCCATGTGAGACCACTTTTAAAAACCAAAGGTTTTTATGAGTTATTCGAAGAGAGACGAAGAGGCTACATGAGGGCGGATTTAAGTATTCGCACCGATGATTTTGCGCCGGAAAAAATAGTAGATGTTGTTATTCAAGAGATAGACAACCTATGAAATACAGTAAAATTACATTTGGATCTATTAAAAGCCTAAAGAACTATTCTCATGTGGTTTTGATTTGTGATTCTAGTTTAGACCACTATAAGAAAGATCTTATAAGAAAAATTTCAAATAAGAGCTTAAGTGTCATTTCTGTTCAGGCCAAAGAAACATCCAAGAGTATTTCGCAAGCCATAAAAATTTATAGAACTCTATCTAAAAAGAATGTAGATAAGAAATCTGTACTGGTATCCTTGGGTGGAGGAGTAGTAGGGGATATTGCAGGGTTTGTGGCTTCGACTTATTTAAGGGGTTTGCCGTTCATTTCTGTTCCGACGACAATTCTTTCTCAAGTGGACTCAAGCATTGGTGGGAAGAATGGTGTAAACTTAGAAACTGGGAAAAATCTTGTAGGGACATTCTATCAGCCAGATTCTATTGTTATTGATTTTAATTATTTAAAAACCCTTTCAAAGCGTGAAATCATAAGTGGTCTGGGAGAAATTCTAAAGTATTCTATTCTGGATAAAAAAATTAAATTTCCAGAATTTAAAGATCATAAATTTGATAAATCTAAGTTTTTAAGGACAATTCAAAAACTCACTCCTCTTTGTGTAAACTACAAAATAAAGTTGGTGAAAAAAGATGAATACGATGAAAAGGGGATTCGGCAGGCTTTGAATCTCGGTCATACATTCGGACATGTTTTGGAGACGCTAACTTCTTACAAGAAATACAAGCATGGTGAGGCAGTAATCTGGGGAATTAAATTTGCGTGTGTTGTTTCTTATTCTAAGGGGCTAATGTCATTTGAAAATTTTAGAGACATTATGAATCTTGCGAATAAACTGGATATTCCAAAGCTTCCGAAAAATTTAAATGCTAAGAAATGCTACGAGCTTGCTCTAAAAGATAAAAAATCACATCATCAAACTGTAAATATGGTGTTATTCAAAAAAATTGGTGATATCAAAACTCGCCAATCGGTGACTAGAGAAGAATTTGTAGAAGCCGTGAATTTGCTGAAGGATTTTTCATGACAAAAATATTGATTATCCATGGTCCAAATTTAAATCTATTGGGGGAGCGTGAACCCGAGATCTATGGTTCTACCACTTTAGACGAGTTAAATGCTATTTTAGAAGAGCTCGCCGCGGGGAAGGCAAAACTTCAATTTTTTCAGTCTAACCACGAAGGAGCCATCATTGACTGTCTTCACGAGAAGAGGAAAGTGGTGGATGCTGTGCTAATCAATCCCGGTGCGTTCACGCACACATCGGTGGCTTTGAGAGATGCTTTATCGGGGATTAAACTTCCAACGGTGGAAGTTCATTTGACCGATATTTACAAAAGAGAAGATTTCAGAAGAATTTCAATTATTAAGGATGTATGTATGGCTCAATTTTTGGGTGAGGGCATAGAATCTTATAAAAAAGCCCTCACGTATCTTCTCAATAAATATAATTAAAACTTAGCGAATTGTTTATTGAAAGAACAAGAAAGACTCGTTGTGGGAATGTATGCCATTTGAGTCTTTTTCAATTGCTCCAGTTTATAACCTATTCTTAGAATGTCAGTGTCATTTTGTGATGAATAATTACTGCTTTCATTCAAATTTCTTTCAATCATTAGACTTACTTTTTCTTCTGCAATAAAATTTTTGAAGAAGCCATCAGTTTTTTTATAGATCGAAGTATAAGTTTTTTTCTTTTCGTCGATTTTTCTATCATCTGCTGTTTGGAGATGAAGAGTCTCAATTGGGTCTAGGTTTCGCGTGCCATTAAGCATGTGATAGAGCACGCTTCTTTTTCCAGAAGAATCTTCTAAAAAGAAGGTCAAAGACGGTCCCCAAGCTATAAAGGCAGCACCTTTGGTTAAAAAGTATCCGCACTTTAAGTTTGAAACGATTTCGCCATTCAATTTTGATTTTGAATCTAATTTCCCATATACAGAACTGGATTTCTTTACAGAATAAGCATCCGTATTTGCTTTAGCTTGAAGGCCAGAAGCCAAAATCCCAACAATTAAAAACGATCTAATTTCGTTCAACATAACATTTATCTCCAGATTGATTTGTTCACGATCAAAAATTTCTATACGTTTATTCCTTTCTATAATGAAAGAAATGTGCCTAAGCCATTTACACCACAAGCATTTACAGAAAGCTTTTTATGAAGTCTTTTCAACAGAGTGCCAAAAAACGTAACTCTACGGGTTTTTACACCTTTTGAGTCGAATTGTTTCATACGCATATTAAAAAGCACTTCTGCTTTGCTTTTGGATGTAGGGCTGCATCCTTTGGAATCCGAACTTTTCGATGGCTGCTCTTTGGTTGTGTGTTCTGCACAATAATCTCAGGTTCTGGATGGTAGTTTTTCCTCCCATCGCGATTGGTGTAATGTGGTCGTATTCGATGAACTTTCTGGAATTGCAGTTTGGGTGTGTGCATTGGCCTTTGTCTCTCTTGTAGACTGCTTGTTTTAGAGCTGCGGAAATATATCTTGAATTTGTATGGCTGACTTTCACTTCCTCTGTCGGAAGCTGAGGCGTGTTATTTTTCTGCCTTCTAATTTCTGCTCTTTTGGCTTTTTCCATTGGATCTATCTTTTGGATGACAATCTCGGCCATTGCTTCGATAAGCTCCTGATCTGTCATGCTTGGGTTCTTGTGGGACATTAAGGCTTTGATCTTATCAAGCTTTGAGATGAGGTCTATATTTAAAATCACCTTGAGCTCAGTCTTATCTACAGTTAATTCTCTTCTTTTCTCTTGAGGTACACTTTGAGGAGAAATAGCGATCAATTCTTGGATGCATTCTCTAGAAGATTTGTTTTCAAGCTTTTCTAAGACTTCTTTCTTTTCTATTACAGAATAGCTTTTACCCACTTTAGCTTCTTGCCTAAAAAAGCTTTGGGCTTGAGATATGGATGATAAATTCAAATCTCCGGAAATGATCTTTTCTTCTAGTTCTGGGATCAGCTTCATAGCTCTCATGGAATCAATCCTTCTTTGTGCAGAAGCACTCGAATATTTTAACACTTTCACGCAATACTCAAAGAGTGAAGGATGATCTTTAGAATAAAGTCTTCTTCTTTCTAATTCTGCTAATTTATGAAGAACAATAATTTTATGATGAGTTTCATCAGCGACAGATTGTTTAAGTGATATTTCTAAATCGATATCTGATAAGTGTTTATAGGTCATGTGTTTCTCCTTTGAATGAAGAAGAACATAACATATGTTTTTGGAATTCAATTTTAAGGAATTTTAAAATCAAGAAGCACAATTCATAAAATAGATTTACGCTTACATATAAGCTTCCTTCTGCGAGAGCCAAATAAAAATATAAAAACCAAAGGAAAGAAAAAATAAACTCAACCTTGCTCTTTTAATCAACCAACAAACTCGTCAATGAATTTGTAAAAAATATTTTTAAATAACGCAATTGCGACACACAAAGGTGCAAGGCACTTTTCGCAATTGCGACAATGATTGGACTCAATTCTAAGGGCGAAGTTATTCCATATGGTGCTTGGACGAGAGCTTCTTGGCGAGATATTGGAGCTTTTATTAAGAAAGAAAATCATCATAGTAAAAAAGTAAAGTTTAGGCCGATTGCAAGTAGCTTAATCACAGATGGGGAAGAAGAACTGATTCGTAGGTTAAGAAAACTTGCAAATACCCATCAGCGCTGTTTGTTTCATATGACCTACGAGCTAAAGCCGTTACTACAATATAAAGATATTGTTTCAAAGGATGAAGCTATAAAACTCTCTAAAAAGCTCGGGGACATTATTTATATCGATATTCCGGAGCAAGATATAGATCCTCTAAAAAACATGGAACACAAGCTCAAGATAGAACTCAAATTCAAGGAAATTAAAGAAAAATTAAATGAGTTTGTAAAAGAATTGAAAATGATGGGCTACAAGAAGTCCATGACATTCATTGAAAATTCTAAAAACCAGCTTTTCACTTACGTCGATAATTGGCTAAAGACCGGAATAACGAATCCCAAGGTGACATCACTTGTGGAGAGAATTATGCGTGAAATAAAGCGTAGGATCAAGAAAATTGGATTTGCTTGGAGTGAGCGTGGTGCTGAGCAGATGACAAGACTTGTTTTACTTCAACTCTCATCAACCAAAGAGCATTGGGATCTTTACTGGAAAAACAAGATGGGCTTTGATTCCAAAATTAAACTTCAATTTCTAGGAGTTACTGTGGAGTACTAAATTCCAACATACTTTCGGACGGTATCAAAGTTTGTTGAATTAATTTTCAAAGTTATCAAACTCGAACTTCTAATAGGTCATTACTTAGCAGGTAGCGTGCCGTTTAAAAGTGTATTTACTTGGAGTTAAAAGCAAAAGAGTGTCTAGAGCACTAAAATCAATTCCCTAAAAAGTCACCACCAGCTAGCTGGGTTTAGACCTAGTTTTTACAGACCTTGGGGCAAGTGCCATAGGGATATGCATTTTCTTGTGTTAATCTTTTATTCTAACTTCAGAGGGGAGCATCGTATGAAGCGTTTACTAGGTCTCATTGCATTGATCTTAGTTCTTGTCAGTTGTATTGATAACATCGTTGTGAGCACGCTTTATCAATATAGTAGAGCCAATAGTGATGCGACTGTCCCTGAAGAAGCACCAGCGCCCATGCAAAAAATTGATCTTAAGGATGCGGCTGGGAATAGAACTGTAGGGTGGTATTACCACTATTCAGATACTGCTCCGGTGATTTTGTATTTTCATGGGAATGCATCAAATCTTCAAAGTTCTTATGCCAACGGACTGGGTGAGAAGCTGATTAATCAAAAAGTAAATTTCGCAATTTTCGATTATCCAAAATATGGATTGAGCACCGGGGACTTGAATGAAAAGTCAGTATTGGCATCAGGACAGGCGGTATTGGATTTCCTAAAAGCAAAATATCCTAATGCTCCGATTTTACTTTGGGGTAGATCAATGGGTTGTGCGATCGCAACTCTTACAGCAAAAAATAATCACGCTAGAGTTTCTAAGTTGATTCTAACATCACCGTGGGATTCATTTTGGAAAGTGGTTCAATCAAAAGGAAATCTATCTGAAAGTGCTAGTAAAAAAGCTGTGATTGGTAATGAGTGGGACACAGAAACTCATGCTAAAAGTATAACAATGCCTGTTCTGATTCATCATGGAACTAAAGATGAAGTTGTTCCTTGGGAAATGGGTAAGAATTTATCTGGATCGTTTGCTGGAAATGATGTGACATTTGTTTCCGTAGAAGGTGCCGATCACGACAACCTTCTGGGAAATGATGAGTGGGAAGAGCTTTCCCGCTTCATCAGATATTAAGATTACTCTTCGCCTTTAACAATTGATTCAGCCATAGAAACATATCCGTTCGCCATGTCTTTTATGCTTGCGAGTGTTTCTTCATTTGCATTTTCAATTGCGCTCAACGTGCCCTTAACGTTCTCAAGAACTCCAGTAGCTTCTTCAGTTTCAACAGTGGCAGCAATGGCCGCGTGGAAACTCAAACCACTCTCAGAAACTTCTAATGCTAATCCTGAGATAAGAAGTTTTGTATCAAAGAAATCAATGGCAACTTCAACAGTTGTTTTTAGGATCACTTGCTTAGTTTTGAAATTGTGAATTTTTGTATCGACTTTTAAGCTGTTCACAAGTTCAATCCAAGCAGAGTCTTCACCTTGAGTGTTTTCTGCGAGTTCAGCCTTGATGATTACGATTAATCTTTCTAACTGAGCTGGAATTTGATCCAATTGTGTTGTCTTTGTTGCGTCTAACAATAAAGCACGAAGAGCCTGGTCATTTTCATCTTCAATCGGTTCCTCTTCCATGTCTTTAAGAACTTCAGTTGCAACGTAAGTGTAAAGAGGAACGGCTTCAGTCTTTGAACCTAGAGATGCGGCAAGTTGCATTTTTGTTGCAGCAGGATCTGAGTTTAAAGTTTTAAGATCAGCTTTTACATCTACAGTTGTTGCTTTTTTGCTCCATACTGATTCTGTCGCTGTAGCAGAAATTGAAACTCCAGTTTTGAGTTTTTTAATGCTATCAAGATTTGATCTCTCATCAATTTTAACTTCTAGCTTTGGAATGAGTGGAGTTTGTTCTGCTTCAACCACAGATTTAATAACCTTGTTTACTTTTTTAACGTTCACGGAAGTATCTGCTACTGCAAATGTTGAAGTGAGTGCGATAGCTCCTGCGATAATATACTTTTTCATTTTTCCCCCTGGTTTAATTTATTTGAGTTTTTTAAGTGGGCACATAAAACTATATGACAGTTAAATTGTCAATATGACAATTATTAGTCAGGAAGCGGAATTGAGTTTTTTATGAAATATAACAAGGGTTTAACTGTTTTACGCTGAGCAATGTATCTTATTGCTTCCAAGATATCTTAGGAGATTCGCCCCAAGGTCTTAGGGCTTTGGGACGATAAAGTCCTGAGAGTTTAGCTTCCAATTGAGTATATATAGATTCATTTTCAAGATCTTCTCTTTTTTCAATATAAGCAATGGCGCGGTATCCATAGATCTCATCATGTTCAGGGCAGACATAAGCTCTTAGTACGCCAGGAACCTTCAAGAGCTCTTGCTCAATCAATTCAGGAGAAATATTTTCTCCTGCCGACTGGAAGATGCGGTCAGATCTACCATGGACATGAATCTGTTCGTTATCCATTTCACCAAAGTCTTTTGTAAAAAACCAACCTTCAGCATCTGTTGCTTGTACCAGCTGGTTGTTTTTGAGGTAACCTTTGAATAGGCAAGATCCTTTGACATAAATTTGTTTTTCAGAAATTCTTAGTTCTCTATAATTCAATAAATATCCTGATAGCGCCATTTGGTCTTTCGAATTCAGTTGTTTACTCGCGCAAATTTGTGAAGCCATTTCCGTCATGCCGTAGGATTTATAAATGGGTAAGCCAAGCTCAATGGCTTTCAGAAGAGCAGTTTCTGGAATCGCACTTCCTCCTAGTAAAATGCATTTAAGGTGAAGAGTGTTTTTATATTGCTCTAAGAATTTTAAAAATTGAGTGGAAACCAATGAGATATGAGAAATTTTTAAATCATCAATTTGTTCTATTAAATTTTTAGACGGATCAATAAGAGATACGGATCCGTTTGCCAATACTGAGCGGATCAAAATAGAAAATCCACCGACATGAAAGAGAGGAAGGCAAAGCCCCCAAGAGTCTTTTTCAGTAAAGGGAATATTCTCAGTTGATCCTAAAGCACTAAAGAAAAAATTCTTTAAGGTAAGTATGCAAGCTTTGCTCTGAATACTTCCAGAGGTAAAAAAGATAAGTTCGGAATCGATATTAATATTCAGAACTCCTTCTTCAAATTGAAAAGGAGCTTTGGAATCTATAAACATGGTTTTTAACTCTGGATGTGACTGGTCTGTAACAAAGGAGCTATAGACATTGTCTTTCAACAAATCGTCGATTTGATTTTTTTTAAAGTGTGAATTTAAAAATGCCGGTTTAAGCTTGAGATGAAGACATGCAAATGTGTAAGCTGCAAAGTAAAAAGGATCTTTGATGTCCAAGAGAATAAGATCATTTTGAGTAACATCAAGAGACCGCAACTGAGTGGATGCATAAAGAGCAAAGGACTGGAATTCTTTAAATGAAAGTTTTCTTTTGTGGTCTTTTAAAAAAGTAAGGTCAGAGTTGAACTTCAATTGATTTATCATTTTATCTAAAACGTTCATGCTGTCTCTTTGTAAATATAAATTGGCTAAATATAAATGGGTCCTTTGAGCTCTATATTTTCTTGTAAAGTTATAGCATTGCTATGGACGTTTAAGTCCATTAAATTTTCTAAATAACAATCAAAGGTGTCTAATCCATGAGATTCTTTGGGGTTCATAACTTGTGCTAGCTGAGCTATCTGATAAATACCGACTTGCGATTCAAAGCAAGAGCTAAATACGGCAGAAATACCTCTTTTATTATAAGCCTGCACAAATCTTTTCAGGGTGTAGTAATCTCCTAAAAGTGTGGGCTTTATGACTACAGCGGAGACCTTTTCAAAAATAATATCTTTCATGAGATGAATATTCTCGTCTATAGCAATAGTCAGGTTTGTATTCGTTGTGAAGTGGATCAAGTCAGAAGATTTTGAAACAGGTTCTTCGACATAATCGATTCTTTTTAGATCAATGCCTTCAAGTAAAATGGAAAAATCCTCCAGTTTAAAACTTTTGTTGGCATCCAGTCTGAGCTGTAAATTTGCAGTACCCGCTAAGATTTTTTTAATGAGATTGTTGTCATTCTTTAAGGTTTCAGAAGTCGTTTTTAGAGATCCAATTTTTAGTTTTGCTTTTATAAAACCATTTTTTTCCAGAAGACTTGAGCGTTTTATGGCTTCGTCTTGAGAGGCTTGAGTTAATCGGTTGGGAATGAGTCCGTGAAAATAAACATCTCCAGAGATTTTTAGCCTCAATTTTTGGCGATAGTGATCGGAAAAAAGACAAGAAAGACCGTGTTTCAGGGATGGGAGCTGGGTGTATTTCGAAAAATCAAAATCTAAGAATTTTTCTTGAATAAAAAGTTCTTCCTCTGTTTTTAAGAAAAAATCGATGTCTTCAAAGATCCTATTTATATCGATTTTTTTACATTCCCGATAGACATCGTCATATGTCTCAAGATTTAAATAGTGTAGTGGACTGACATCTGCAAAAGATAGGATATTGTTCTTTTCTACTTTTATGATAAATCCATTTTTAGATTCTAGCTTCTCATTCTCCCGAATATAAATGGGATCAATAAAATTGAGTTTATAAGGTAGAAGTGTCATAGACAGTCAATAATGAGTCCGAGGCTCATCAACAATCCAAAAACCACATAAAATTTTGCTGTCATTAGAAGGAGAGGAATAATATCAGGGCCTCTTTTATTCCAGACGTCTCTTAGAATATTTTTTGTCATCAGCCCTGAAATCAGAGTGATAAGGGTAATGTTGGGAAGTAACTCAAGGATGCAAAAAATGGGAATCAAAACTAAACTCAAGATGATGCAAGCTGAATAGAGGCTTCGACCAAACTTCTCTCCGTACCTTACAACCAAGGTTTTTTTATTCACAACAGTATCTTGGTCATAATCTCTAAGATTATTGGCGTTAAGTAGGCAGGCGGCGAGGAAGCCATAAAGCACCCCGACCGCAATGGCCGAGTCTGCCCACAAGCCAGATTGCAAATAAAAACTTCCCGCGGCAGCTACAGGTCCAAAAAATGTAAATGCAAAAATATCTCCCAATCCTTTGTAAGCGAGAGGGAATGGGCCGGCTGTGTAGAGAATGGCAAAGGTGACGGAGAGTATGCCAATAAATAAAATCGGAAAGCCGCCCACGTTCACGAGGTAAACACCAAGCAACAGACAGATAAAAAAATTTAAGAGAATAGCTTGTTTGATCTGTGCTGGAGTCACTAGCCCAGATGCCGTAACTCTTGCGGGTCCAAGTCTTTCTTTATCTGCACCTTTTTTGAAGTCAAAATAGTCATTGGCTAAATTTGTAAGAATTTGTAGGCCAATGGCGCAAGAAAGTGTTGCGACCGCCACAAGCCAATTGAAGAAGCCTAATTTATAACTCAACAGAATCCCTGCGAGTGCAGGGAAGAATGAGGACACTAAGGTTTTGGGCCTTGCGGCCTGGATCCAAATTGAAATCATATTTTTATAATATATCCAGTATCACGGAAGTCTTGTGAATTGATCGAAATCTGGTTTTCTCTTTTCCACAAAAGCTTTTTTACCTTCTTGAGCCTCTTCGCTCATGTAGTAGAGGAGAGTTGCGTTGCCGGCAAGCTCTTGAAGACCTGATTGACCATCACAGTCCGCATTGAGAGCTGCTTTTAAACATCTTAGTGCCAATGGGGATTTTTCTAGAATTTCATTGCACCATTTTACGGTTTCAGCTTCTAGGTTTTCATAGGGAACTACAGTGTTTACGAGGCCCATATCAAGGGCTTCTTTAGCGTTGTACTGACGACACAAGAACCAAATTTCGCGAGCTTTTTTCTGCCCCACGATTCTTGCCATATAAGATGCGCCCCATCCACCGTCAAATGATCCAACTTTTGGTCCAGTCTGTCCGAAGATGGCGTTTTCTGCGGCGATCGTAAGATCGCACATCATATGAAGAACGTGACCACCGCCCACAGCGTAACCAGCTACCATGGCGATTACAGGTTTTGGGCAAGTTCTGATTTGTCTTTGAAAGTCTAAAACATTTAAACGATTGAATCCCGTAATTGGATCATTATAACCCGCATCTCCGCGAATTCTTTGATCGCCACCAGAACAGAAAGCTTTTTCGCCTTCGCCAGTTAAAATTATCACACCGATATTTTTATCAAAGCGTGCGTCCTCTAAAGCTTTCATCATCGAGTCAACGGTCTGCGGTCTGAAAGCATTTCTAGATTCTGGTCTATTGATCGTGATTTTTGCGATCCCATTCATTTTTTCGTATTTAATATCCGTGTAATCACCGGCGCTTATCCAATCCAACTTAACCATTTTGCCCGTCATACTATTTCTCCATCATTATTTTTTTGAAAGCGTTTACTGCTCCGGTTGGGTTCTCAATGTGAATCACGTGACCGGAATTTTTAATTATTTCTATAGCAATTTGAGGGTGTTTATCAATCAACTTTCCCCAGATCTGAAGGTATTTATCATCAAATTGACCCACCAAAGCAAGAACCGGAACCTTTATTTTGTTTATAAGGTCAAAATGATCAGCATTTGCTCCTGGAGAGGCCTCAACGATCATTTGGGCATGAAGAGAGGAAAGAATCTTTTTACGAAGGGAAATGTAGATGGGGAAGTCCTTTTGCTTTTTGAAGCCTGTAAAGATACCTTGTTCGTACCATTTTTCTAAAAAAAGCGTGGGATTTTGGGTGATAAGCTCTGCCCACTCTGAATCTTTTTTGAATCTCTCATCTCTTTCATTTTTGTCCATTAATCCAAGCGAGACGGACTCTAGGGTCAGCGATAAACACACCTCCGGAAAGTTTTTATAAAGCTCTAAGCACACTCTCCCACCCATAGAATAGCCCCAAAAGTGTGCCTTTTGAATTCCCAATTGCTCTAGCTTATTCTTTACATATGCAGCTTGCGCCTTGAGTAAAAAGGATGAGCCTTGGCCCAAGTTTTGGTTTAAGTCCAATGAGACACAATCAAAATTTTTTTCTAAGGATTTTAAAAATTCGAATTCTTGAGGATGCCCTAAAAAGCCATGGAGGA
This sequence comes from Bdellovibrionales bacterium, assembly GCA_031374125.1. Lineage (GTDB taxonomy): Bacteria > Bdellovibrionota > Bdellovibrionia > Bdellovibrionales > JAEYZS01 > JAEYZS01. Next base: position 13,017 of record JANMFM010000138.1, on the reverse strand, counting down.
AAACTAATTTAGTCATGGAGTAACATTTCAATAAGCTTTTGCGTGAGTTCTCTATGAGCTTTTACATTCTGATCGATGTCGGATTTGATTTCAATAAGAGTAGATTCATTGGAATCTAAAGCCTTCAAAAGATCTTCTGGAGTTTTTGCTAGAGTGTATTTAAGAAAAAACATATCCGCGGCCGCTTTTAAATTCCACTCATGGGGATGAGTAAAGTTCTTTGTAAAGGTCTTGCGATCAATCTGGGCTACGGGCAAGAACGAAAAGATTCCGCCGCCTTGATTATTGATAACTATTGTGTGAAAAGGTTGAGGTGTATTTTTTGCCAGAGCCAGGGAATTTACATCATACAAGAAAGCTTGATCGCCTAGGACGCACACGGTTTTTTTTTCTGAAAGCAGTGCACTCCCAGCGGCAGTTGCAATGTTTCCATCAATGCCGCTGGCCCCGCGATTAAAAATAAATTGCGAATCACCAGTTCCAGAAAATCTTTCTAAATCTCTGATGGGCATACTTGAGCCTACAAAAAAATTTGTATTCTTTGAATTGGCTACCAAATGGTAGGGGAGTGACATTTCGTTTAGATCTTTGAGCTCAGATTGAAGAGCTTGTTCTAATTTATCAGACTTTATTTTTAATTGTGCAAGATACGTTTGATCAAAGTTCCACTGTGTATCAGAGATTTCAGAGTAGAAATCTTGAGGAGAAGCATGAAGAAGTTTTTTACTCTTATGCATAAAATCCAAACGTTTTGCTGAATTTTGCACTTGAACATATTCACCATTAAAGTTTTCGATGAATTTATTTAAGGTTTTCGATGTTAGCGGTCCCCCGATATGTAAGATCACATCGGGAGCTTCAATATCCACAACATTCATCAATAGATCGTATCTTATAATATTTTGAGGGAAGCTCGTAAAGCGTAAGGGGTTTTGTACATCGCAAAGCACAGGTGCATTCAGTTTCGTGGCGATCTTTAGTAGAGTGTCTTTCTGATCTAGAAGTGATCCAAATAAAACTAAAATCTTTTTAGAATCTTTTAGGAAGCTCAAATTGATTTCAGAAGCAATAGTCTTTGTGAAGACAATTTCGGTATAGGCTTTATCGGAAGAATACCATTTTTTTATTTTCTCAGGGATTTTATAAGAACCCAACTCATTCGTTAGTGGTGCGAGAGGCTCCTGAAACATCCAGTTCACATGAACAGGGGATTTTTGAGATAAGGTTCTGAGCATACTATGGCTCGCTAATGTCAAAATGCTTTCAAGTGGAGTCTTTTCACTCACAGGAGGAATCTGAAAATTATCACAAGTAAAGTTTTGGAAAATATCTTTTTGCGTGATGGCTTGGTTGGCTCCAACATTAATAAGCTCTGAAGGACGATCTGCTGAACAAATTATTAAAGGGGTTTGTGAATAATAGGCTTCTACCACAGCTGGTAAAAGATTGGCGACGGCGGTTCCGGAAGTTGTAATGATCAGAGTTGGTTTTTGTGTTTTCTTGGCACAGCCCAAGGCAAAAAAACCTAACCCTCTTTCATCAAAGTGTGTATGCACAGTGATTTTAGGGTTGTTCTCGCAAGCTAGTACCAATGGGGTAGATCTAGAACCGGGCGCTACAAAAGCTTCTGTAATACCTTGTCTTGCAAGTTCTTCAACAAAAAGTGATGTTGTGAGTTCGTTCAAAGTCTTAAAGTTCATTTTGGGGCTGCTTAGGGGTATCGTCCTCTGCGTGAATACCTAGTAAATCCAAATAAGGTTGGATCTTATGCTCAAGCTCTTGCCATTCAGACTCAGGATTACTTTGAGGGACAACGCCCACTCCCGAGAACAGATCCACACGATTATTCTCAATGTGGCAGCATCTAATGGCCACGCAAATATCTGTGAATTTTCTATTGAAGACACCAAATGGTGATGCAAACAGACCGCGATCGAAGGATTCTGATTCTCTCAAAAAATTGATGCTTTCTCTTTTTGGCATTCCGCAAACAGCTGAAGTAGGGTGAAGACTCTCAATCACATTGAAAATATTAGCACTCTGGGAATTTCCTCTCTGCATATTTCCCGAAGATGGCATTGCCGTGATTTTTGTTTTTAAGTGCGCAAGATTCTTGGCATCAATCACCGCAGTTTTTTCGGAATGAATTTTTTCAGAGAAAGGTTTTAACTTTGCGATGATGTCTTCGACCACAAGATTGTGCTCATAAAGATCTTTTTCGCTTTCTAAAAGTTCATGGGCAAGCTCTTTGGGACGAGTTCCGGCGATGGCTTCGGTTTGGAATTTGTTATCTTGAAAGAACAAAAGCCTTTCAGGACTTGACCCCATAAAGGCAGAATGCTCAGAAGTTCTAATCATGTAGTTGTAATTGGAATCCTTCATGATTTTTTTAAAAAAATCTAAAATATTTAAATTCTGTTCTAAATCCACTGTGACTTTTCTAGCAGGAACAATTTTTCTAAAAGTTTCGTCTTGAAACTTTTCATGAATTTTTGTGAAGAGATTGAGCCAGTCTGATTTTTTGGGTTTATCAAATCTCGTTGCAACCACTGGAGGATGGGAAGAGGTTTTTAACTTTTGTGATGGCAAGGGTTCTTTAAAGACCGTGTGTACTTTTACATCTGATCCGTCGATCTGAATCTGGAATCTTGGTAGTGTAACATAAGGTTTATTGCCGTTAAAAAGTTGATTGTAAAAGAAAACCAGTTCTTCAGGCAAAGTTTGAAACCTTTGAAAAAAATCTTGAGACAGTGGAACTTCGCCAAGACCAATAAAGATTTTATGAGTGTCTCTTTGCTGGAAGTAGAACTGAGGGAATAAGTTTATATTGAGATATGAGTCAATATGTTCCATGACGTTTCGCCTTAGTCTGCCATTCGAGCTTTTAGTTAGTAATTTTTTTGGTCCCTTTATAGATCGTAGCAATCCCAAGCGTAAGAGGTGTGGCTGTCACTTCTTCGTAACCCGCTTTTCTCATGAGATCGCAGAATTGTTCACCATACGGAAATTCTTCTACAGATTGATTGAGATAAGAATAAGCTGTGGAATCTCCAGAGATCACAGATCCAATTCTTGGAAGGACACTTCTAAAATAAAATAAATAAGGTTTTCTGATGAGTTTGCTCTTAGGAAGTGAGAACTCAAGAATTAAACTTGTTCCGCCTGGTTTTAAAACTCTCAAGGTTTCTTTTAAAGCTTGTTCAACATTCACTACATTTCTAATGCCAAAGCTAGTTGTGGAAACATCGAACTCATCATTTTTAAAAGGAATTTGAGTGGCATCACCAACTCTTAAGTTCACTTTGCCATCTAAGTTCAATTGCGTGATTTTCTTTTGGCCTTGAGCGAGCATGTTCTCGGACATGTCGATTCCAACGGCCTTTGTAATTTTGTCAGTTTCCTCAAAGAGGTGAAGTATTTGATCAGCAGTTCCAGTGGCCACATCTAAAAGATATAAATCTTTTTTAGACGGTAATAGATCAAGAAGTTTTTTTCTCCAGAGAACATCTTGTCTCATAGATAAAAGTCTGTTCAACAAATCATAACGGTTAGCAATCCGGTCAAACATCTTCCAAACTTCAACTTTATTCTGTTGCATCTATTAAACTCCGATTTTTATCGAACCTACCTTCTAGTACTTGTATTCGTCAAGGGTTGCGTCATCGATTTTGAAAGCAGCGGCTCCGTATTGACTGTTGGTGGTTTCGATTTCAAATGTGCCTTCTATCCATGCAGGATTATATACTTTTTCCACAGGCAGAGGTTCATCGAGTTTGACATGGATAATCAGATTTGGAGGCGGTGGAGGCACGTGAACACAGGCTTGAGCGTTCGGCACTAAAAGAAACTCGTTCAGTACAAAATATTCGTCTGTTAGCGGAACTACATAGCCTGCAATTTTAACTTTCTTTTTATTTAATTTTTGGAGTTTTTCGGAAGTTTTTCCGGTCTTGTAATCGTGCTCGTAGAGATCATTCCATGTTATAGTGTTGTTTCCCGCTGATGAATCTGTAGGCTTATCTTTAAGCTTTTGAATCACCATTGCCGAAGCAGTGAGAGCGATTAAGATACCAATTATTGCTAAAAATTTTTTTTGTTCCATCAGGTCACACCTTAATCGTCAGTCCATCGGACAATGAGTTTCTATAAGCTAAGAAGGCAGGAATAATTCCTACCACAAAAGCAGCACCAAACATCATACTCAGGTAAGTCACATCATTGGCTGTCCATTGAGTAAGATCTAGAATCAAGCCAAATTTATCGGTGAGCATTGGTCCTGCGATCAAAAGAGTTCCAAAGGTCACGATAATCCCTAAGGAAATTCCAAGAATAGTCACTGAGCATGATTCAAATACAAAAAGTAAAAATATAAAATGAGGTTTTGCGCCCATGGATCTTAAAATCGACATTTCACGACGGCGTTCTTTCAACGAAGTCAAAAGAACTAAAAATAAACTCAATAAGCTAGTGAAGAACACCAGCGTAGTTAAAAGTTTTAAAATATTTTCTACAAAGCTCAGAGTCTGCCATAAACTTGAGAGAACAACACCAGGAAGAGCTGCCGTTAAAGGTTCTTCTCGGTAATCATTGATCTCTCTTTGAATATTAAGAACGCCAGATCTTGACTCTAGAGCCATAAAAAAAGCTGTGATTTGGGTTGGTTTTAATTTTTTATTGAGTAAGTCATCGGCAGTGGGTCCATCTCTTGATGGCGCGCCAGTTTCCCAACCGACATGGATGGCCTCAATGGCTTCTAAAGAAACGTGTACGGATTGATCGACAGGAGTTCCTGTTTTGTTGAGAATTCCAACAACCTTAAATGGCATATTGGCGTGATCTTGAAAAGTGGCAGCACCAGAGCCATGGGCGAGAACAATTTTATCTTTAATTTTGTATTTTAATTTTTGAGCTACGTCATATCCAAGAACTACGTCAAAGAGTTCTTCAAATTTTTTTCCCTCTGAAATTTCTAAAGATTTTCCACCGCTGAATTTGTAATTGTCAAAATAGCTCTGGTCTGTTCCGACAACTCTATATCCCTTGTGAGAATCTCCTAGAGAAATTGGAATGGTCCATTTTGTTTCTTTATGATTCTTAAAAAACTGGTAAGAATCCCAAGAAACATTATTTGTCGGGTCACCTATTCTAAATACGGAATAAAGTAAAAGTTGCAAAGGCGATGATCTAGCTCCTACGATAAGATCTGTTTGAGAGATTGTGTTCTTAAAGCTATCTCTCGCACCCAAACGAATTCTTTCTAAGGATAAAAGTAAAGTGACGCTGATAGTGATGGATAAAATTGTGAGTATCGTCGTTACTTTTCTATTCAATAAGCTTTTTAAAGATAACTTTAAGAGCGTCACGACGGACCACCTTTAAGAGATATTACTTCATCGAAGAGGGATTTTAACGTGGGATCATGACTCACAAATAAAACCGTAGTGCCATGACTTTCACATTCTTTAAATAAAAGTTTTAAAAATTGATTTCTAACATCGTGATCAAGAGACGATGTAGGTTCATCCGCAATAAGAAGCTCGGGGCTTCCAATAAGAGCTCTGGCCACAGCAACACGTTGCTGCTGACCCACGCTGAGATCAGTGACCTTGCGAGAGTAATATTTAGCCGGGTCCAACTCTAAAGCGTTCAAGAGTCTTTTGACTTCGGCCTCGCGGTCTTTTACCTTTTTATTTTTTACTTTAGAAAATTCCAAAGGTAGCAGAATATTTTCTGCGACCGTGAGAAATGGCAGTAGATTAAAAAGCTGAAACACAAATCCCATATGATCACCACGAAAAGAATCTCGAAGCGCTGAAGACATTTGATTTAATTTCTGATCAAAGACCTGGATATTTCCTTCTTTAAAATCTAAAACTCCAGAAATCAAATTCAGAAGGGTCGTCTTGCCAGATCCAGAGGAGCCTTGAAGAAATATTTTTTTAGATTTAGGAATTTGAAGATAAGGTATATCCAGCAAATGGTGGGAAGCTCCTTCCCACTTGAATTTTAGATTTGAAATTTCAATAGCATTTTTTGCTGGCATAAAGAACTTAGAGTTCTACCTTGGAACTTGTGCGATTGAGTTTAACTTCTTTTTGTATTTTTTCAGTGACGAGCTGAACCGTTACTTCATTCAAAGACTCGATGTCTCTAAAAATATTGACATCGAGTTCTTTTGCTTTTGCAATGTCTTTGCACTTGTACTCAATTTCATACTCGTATTCGCTGTGACCCGCACCGTGATCATTAGAGTCAGAATCTAATTTTCTTTTGATCACTTTGCAGCCCGCAGCTTCATCAATGAGGAAAAGGTTGTAATCTTTTGTTAAAAGCTCAGTGACTTTCTTTAGTCTATCCTTGTGTTCTTTTGTTTTTGCTTTTCCTTCGAAGCCCACAAGATCCATTCCTGGTATATCGAGATCAGCTTCAATTACATCTTTTTCAATAGAGATATTCAATTTAGCAATCCCATGAGAATGGGCCTTATGCTCTCTATGATCAGAAGCATTGGACGAAATAGTTAAAAAACAAAATAGGGCCGAGATAAAAGCAAGAGAGAGTGTCTTCATGTGAGCTCCATTTTTGCAATTGTTTGCAATTGCATGTTGCTTGTTCCTTCGTAAATTTGTCCGATCTTTGCATCTCTAAAGAATTTTTCAACGGGATACTCTTTGGTGAATCCGTTCCCGCCAAATAAATCTACAGCCATCGAAGCGATCCTTTCTGCAGCTTTTGAAGAAAAGTATTTTGCCATAGCCGCTTCTTTTGCGAAGTCTTGTCCATTGTCTTTCAATCTTGCAGCGTTATAAACTAGAAGTCTTGCTGCTTCGAGATCGATCCTCATTTCTGCCAACTGGAATTGAACTCCTTGGAAAGATGAAATGGGTTTTCCAAATTGCTCTCTCGTTTGAACATACTTCAGCGCTGCTTCGTAAGCACCTTGCGCGATACCCACCATCTGTGCGCCAATTCCGATACGTCCTTCGTTCAATGTCTCGATAGCTACTTTGTAGCCAACGCCCACTTGGCCGAGAATGTTTTCTTTTGGAACCTTGCAGTTCTCAAATAAAAGTTCACAAGTTGATGAAGCTCTGATTCCTAATTTATCTTCTTTTTTGCCAACAGTAAATCCTGGGAAAGATTTTTCAACTAAGAAACAAGTGATCCCTTTATAACCTTTTGCTGGGTCAAGGTTTGCGAAGCAAAGGAAGAGAGAAGCTTCGTTGCCATTCGTGATCCAAAGCTTACTGCCATTAAGGACATAATGATCGCCTTTGTCTTCGGCTCTTAGTTTTAAAGCAAAAGCATCACTGCCGCTGATGGATTCAGAAAGAGCGTAGGCCCCAACCCATTCTTTGGCTAACTTTGGAAGGTATTTGTCTTTTACCGTGTCATTCCCCCATTTAAGGAATGCGTTTGTTACCAAAGTGTTTTGCACATCCAAAAGTACACTTACTGATGCGTCCACGCGGCCCAGTTCCTCTACAGCTAAACAAGCCATAGTTAATGAGCTCGCAGCGCCACCGTATTTTTCTGGAGATTCGATTCCCATCAAGCCCATTTCGAAAAGTTTTTTTACGATATCGGGTCTCATCTCTGCTTTTTCGTCCATTTCTGAAACGTGAGGTTTAATTTCGTTTTCGGCAAATGATCTTACAGCGTCTCTGAATGCGATTTCCTCTTCAGAAAACATTGTGATTGCAGGTTGAGAATGGCTCACTAAAAACTCCTGTGGTTATTGTCTTTGGATATAAGTAATTTGGGTAACATACGGGTCTCTAAACGTCAGCATAAACATAGGCAGTGAGTTTTTTAATCACGCTCTGCATCCTGCCTTTGGCTGGGAGAGAATAAACCTGTTCACAAATTCAAAAGACTCATAGTAAATTCAATTCATGTCAAACAAAGTCATTAGAGTTCTCATCGCAAAACCCGGTCTCGATGGTCACGACCGCGGGGCAAAGGTTGTTGCTAGGGGATTGAGAGATGCAGGGTATGAAGTCATCTATACAGGTCTTCATCAAACACCAGAAATGGTTGTTCAATCAGCTATTCAAGAAGATGTAGATGTTGTGGGATTATCAATTCTATCAGGAGCCCACATTCCGCTCGTGAATGCTATTCAGGGGTTGATGAAAAAAGAAAAAGTTTTGAAGCCAATTTTTGTTGGGGGAATTATCCCACAAGATGATTCAAAACAATTGATCAAAGCAGGAATCCGTGCGGTTTTTGGACCGGGCGCTACAATCGCAGAAATTTCTGATAAAATAAAAAGCTTAACAAATAAAAAATCCTCGCCAGTGCCTAAAAAGCCATCGACTCTGAAAAAAGCTAAAAGAAAAGTTAAGCGAAAAGCTAAGAAAAAGTAAAACTGAAAGGCCCCTGCCGAAAGGTCCCTAAAGATATGGATTGGTATGAATTTGGCGCAAAAATAGCTCTTATCTATGTTCCACTTCTTTTTTCACTTTGCATTCATGAATATGCTCACGGAGTTGTGGCAAAGTGGAAAGGCGATATGACAGCAGAGCAACAAGGTCGTTTGAATTTAAACCCAATTTCTCATGCAGATCCTATCGGAACATTTGTATTGCCGCTTTCAATGCTTTGGCTGAATGGGCCTGTCATAGGATGGGGAAAGCCCGTTCCTGTAGACGAAAGGAATATGAAAAATCCTAGAGTGGATATGTTCTGGGTTGCTTTTGCGGGTCCCATTTCCAATATGCTTATGGGTATTGTGGGTGCAATCATTGTGGCTGTTGCTATGGTTTATTTCCCTGTTCAAAAATATTCTAATGCGGTTCAGACCTTCTTCTTTGCTTTTATTCGTATCAACTTGCTTTTGGCGATTTTTAATTTGATTCCAGTTCATCCTCTAGATGGTGGAAAAGTTTTAGCAAGATTTTTGCCTCAATCTGCCAACGACAAACTAGAAGCTAATCAGCAAATATCAGGAATGATTTTGATGTTCTTGATGCTGACGGGGATGCTGAGCTTTTTATTCCAACCTATCGGGGCGGTCTCAGTCTATCTTGTGGCATTCTTTCAATCTATCATTAGCTAGCTTTACGGCGATACCAACGGTCCGGTTCCAAACCGGGTTTTATTTATGTAATTTTTTATGCATTCTACAATCATGTTGCTCCAAGTCATTTATACGATTATAAGGTGTCTTCCTCTCATCATTTCAGGAGTTCATGTGAAGTTTATTTTTATATTATTAGCAACGGCAATTCTCTCAATATCTTGCTCTAAAGGAAACGACGGCAATAATTCTTTAGATATTTTAGATCCAAATATTGCAACCGAAGACGAACTCAGAAAATTCGATGAAGAATACGAAAAAGCCACTGGCAAGAAAGCCCATATTCCCGTAGGAAAAAGTATTTGTAGATACACAGGTTGCCCTGTGTTTGCGATGGTGGATAAAGATTCGCAAACGCTTACGCTTTATATCCATGGTGAAAAAAAAGAAGTTTGGGATGTTTCAACAGGAACGCAAGGATACGGTACTCCTGATTTTAGTAAAAATCCAAATGGTCGTATTTATGATCGGTACATGTCTAAAACATATCCAGGTGGAGATTATGAAGGCTTAGGAAATATGCCTTACGCCGTATTTATTGATGGGGGTTATGCTATTCATGGGACAGGTAAGAGCAATTGGAAACACCTAGGTAAAGTCGCATCCCATGGTTGCATTAGAGTTCATCCGGACAATGCTCTTATATTCAATAAATTGGTTCGTCAGTACAAACCAGAGAATGTTTGGATCACGGTTCAATAGAAGTATATCTGTCATCGCTCAAAATATTGGCAGAGTTGCTATTGGTTTTAGATGAAAAATCCAAAATAAACCTGACATATCAAAAATTTAGACTTCAACCCTTAGAAAGTGCTTGAATGAACCTCAAAAACCCACTTCAATAGTGGGTAATGTCAGGGTTACACGTTAGTCTAGAACAATTTGAAGGTCCATTAGCTCTCTTGCTGTATCTTATCCGCAAGGAAGAGATGGATATCTATAACATTCCGATTCATCAGATCACTAAGAAGTACTTAGAACATATCCAGATGATGAAGAAATTAGATCTCGAAGGCGCGAGTGATTTTATCACTATGGCGGCGACTCTAATTCACATCAAATCTAAAATGCTACTTCCACAGTATGACCAAGAAGAAGACGTGAATGAAGATCCACGCAAAGAACTTGTACAGCGTCTAGTGGAATACCAAAGATATCAAAATGCTTCGAAAGATCTACTCGATCGTCCAATCCTTAATAGAGATGTTTGGAGAAGAGGATTTAAAGAAGATATCATTCTAGAAGAAAATCAAGGTATCGAAATCGACGAGAGCGGATTATTTGGCTTGATCGCCGCTTTTAGAACTTGTGTAAAGGCCGCTCAAAAGAGAATTCACAAAGTGATGAAGAAGGGGCAATCGATCGCATCTAGAATTATGGAGATTAGAGATCTTTTAATTCCGGGTGAGAGAAGAATCATGAGAGACCTTATCACGCCAGAAGAAATGTCTAAGAACAAACTGCTCGTGACTTTCTTAAGTATGCTTGAGCTTGCGAAGATGGGTTTTGTGAAGGTATTCCAATCGGAGCCTTATGCTGATATTCACGTTGAGCCATTGAAAATTATTGATCGCGATGTGATTCAAAGAGCAGAATCTTATGAATCTCAAGATGTGGATGCCGCAGCCAACAGTATTCTGGCTAAGGGCGAAGCATTTATGGCCGCAGAGATTCTTGCCAAAGCCGCCGAAGTGATCGTTCCGGATCAGCAATTGGAATTGACCCCAGAAGCAATTATAAACGAACTGTCTTTGCAAAAAGCAGCAGTTGAAGAAGTCATCGATGACTCCGCAACAGATGAGGATATTATGTCAGCAGAAAAAGAATTAGGATTAGAATCAGCAGAAGGTGGGCTCGATGGAGAAATGATTTCTTCCATGGAACCTATCGAAGATATTATTGAAGCAAGTCTTAGCCAAACTACAAGTCTTGAAATCGACGAAGAGATTTTCTTAACCGAAGACAATTCAGAAAAGCCTAGAGACGGCGAAATTTAAGGAAGAACAATGTCAGAAGAAAATGATATCGACATGAACGAAATGAATGAACTTGATATCGAAGTAGAAATGCAAGCTGCGGCGGATACTGAGGAAGTGTCCTATGCGCAAAATCAAACTTCCGATGAAATGACGGCACTGATGGAAAAAGAAGGCCTTATGGCTGTTCCAGAAGAAGAAAGACAAGAAATCTTTATCGAAGAAGATCGTCTGAAGTCATTACTAGAAAGTATTTTATTTTCTTCACCAAAACCTATGACTTTTGATGCAATCAAAGCCGTTTTTAAAGGAACAAACATCAAGTCTAAACAATTGAGACGTGTTCTTGAAGATTACGCAGGAGATCTTGCGAGCCAAGAGCGTGGCGTATACATCGAAGAGATCGCCGGTGGATATCAACTTCGAACTAAAATTGAAAATGCAGAATTCCTAAAACAAGTTGTAAAACAACGTCCATTCAGAGTTTCGGGTCCAAGTATGGAAGTATTAGCGATTATGGCTTACAAGCAACCATGCATTAAAGCCGAAGTGGACACTATCCGTGGAGTGGAGTCGGGTCATTTGATCCGAGTACTTATGGATAAAGGACTTTTGCAATTCGATGGTAAATCTGATCTTCCAGGAAAACCAATGCTCTACAAGACAACTAAGAAATTCTTAGAAGTCTTTGGGTTAAGAAACATTCGCGAACTTCCATCACTAGAAGAGATCGATCAATTGATTCCTGAAGGTATCGGCGGCGAGGAAGAAGAGAAAAAGACTCTCGATACTTTGACTGGCGAATTGTCGCTGGATTACGGTGCAAGAGATGCGGAAGCTGAAGAGGAATACTCTAAGATCACAGGTCGCCTATCTGAAATTTCAACTTCTTCGGAATACTTCGAAAAAGAAAAAGAAAGACAACGCGATCAAAAAGAAAAAGACAAAGCTGACGACATCAGAGAACGCATGATCATGGGTCAAGATGTTGAAAAGAACGAAATCAGCTGGCTAAAGCGTTTCGAAGAGAAGTTATTGGCCGCAGAAACTGCACCGGTTGTTGAGACCGTTGCTGAGGCGATGACTGAATCAACGACGGAAGTGACAGAAGAAGCTGCAGAGTCCACAGAGCAATCTGCAGCAGAATTGGCCGCAGAAGTTGTAGAAGCGATTCAAGAGAATGCAGATGAGCAACAAGATGTTTCAAGTCTCGCAAACGCCGCAGCCGACGCTTTCAAAGCCTTCGATGACGACGAAGACGATATCAAAACCAAATTAGACGTTTAATAATCAAATTCTATATTGCAAAGCAACACCGCCGCGGTGTCGCCTTGCGTTTTTATGTAGTGCTCAAGATGAGCTTACATCACAAAATAGTGGCTTTAAATAAGAATCCACAGCTCACCGAAAAATACACACAAGTGCTGCCGGATGGCTCATTAAAAACAGCATTTAAAACTGTTAGGTGGTCTTCACTTTATGGCTGAACAATAATGTGCCTACTGAATTCAGCATCGTATTCTTCTAGCAATTTAACCGCAGCTGGTCGTAATTCATTATCTAAGTAGTTTTTAACTTGAGCGCCATCGCTTGCTCTCAACACATTGGCATGTTGTTGATTTGTCACAATCGCGGCGTATTCTTTTTGAAGTGCAAGCACTTCTTCTGAAGAAGACTTTGTAGTCATACCTTGAATAGTTACGCCCAATATTTCAAGTAAAGATTCTAATTTATTGGTGAATCTAAATCTCTTGTGAGAGTCATTACAAGAATCACCACACATCAATGCTTCTTTTGTAGTTCCAAAAACTATGGCCGTGCATTCCCATGAGGTAGCACACAATTGAGGATTTCCTTCAAGAAGAACTGATACCTTTTGATGTAATTCTCTTGTTGAATTCTTCCACTGACGCTCTTCCTCACGATTAATCTTTGGAGCACTTTTTAATACATTTTCAA
>JANMFM010000117.1:0-2190 GCA_031374125.1 Bdellovibrionales bacterium | reverse complement strand
TATTTTTATATGTAATGGTCATGTCCTCTGAGTTGACTGGGCCACCGTTATTTGATGAGTCGCGAATTTCACGTTCAATCTTACCTTTAGGATCATCAATCACTCCGAGCTCATAAAAACGATCTAGGCCGGGTTGGATTCTCACCCCAACGTAGGTTTTTGCCGCTTCAGCGCCAGAGAGATACTCCGTATGGAAATCAAAGCTCATCTGAGTTTTACTTGCCGTTCCTATAAACTCATTCACACCAGCAATCGCCGTATTCAACTCATCCACCGTTTTCTCATCGTTGATGAGTTTACCAAGAGTTCCTTTGCCAGAATTTAATTTGTCGCTCACTTCTTCAAAATTTTTGGTGATTGTATCCACTCTTGCCAAACCACGGTTGAGTTTCGCAAAGGAGGCCTTGAAACCTTCCTCCGATGGATCGTCGATCAAAGCTTTGATCTCGCCAGTCACATCATGAAGATTATCGATCACGTCTTTTACTTCGTCTTTTTTCTCACTTGTGATTTCTGCGATATCGCCAGTTAAGGTTTCAAGATTAGAAATGATTCTACCCACCGGAGATTTATCATCTCCATCACCAGTCATTGCTTCTTTGAGTGTTTCGGAAATTGTGCTGAGTGAACTTGTCAAAGTGCTCACCTGATTCATCACGGCATCGAGAGAACCTTTGTCAATCACTTCCATGATCTGCCCGCCGTCTGCAAGTTCTGGCGCACCACTCATATCCATTACGATTTCTACGTATCTGTCTCCCAAAATACCTTGGGCTCTGATTTCAATTTTTGCTTTTTCTGTAAGAACAACTTCAGGATCGATAGTTATATCTAGACGCGCTTTGCCCTCTTGCAATTTTATATCTTTGATGACGCCCACATTAATGCCGGCCATTTTGACGGCGCTATTTTTGATAAGGCCCGAAGCATTGCCGATCAAAAACCAATGGGTCTTGGATCTTCCAAGATACGATGGATCTTCACTCACACCGATGGTCATGTAACCAATCAGTCCGAGGATGCCTATCACAAGTAGGCCAACTTTAAATTCTGCTGTTTTGAGCAAGTTCACTTACGATGAATCCCTTTGTCGACAAACTTTCTCACCAATTTATTATCTGAATCCAGGAACACTTGTGGAGTACCAAATAATAACACCTTACCGCTATCTAGCATCGCGATATAATCAGCTAATCGGAATGCGGCAGTCAAATCGTGAGACACAATAATACTGGTTACGCCCTCTTGGTATTTGTGCGTCTCTATAATGAGATTATCCACCATTTCTGTCAAAATTGGGTCTAAACCTGTCGTAGGTTCATCGTATAATAAGATTTCTGGATTTAGGGCTATGGCCCTAGCCAAACCCACACGTTTTTGCATTCCACCACTGATCTGTCCCGGCAGTTTGTGAAAGTGCTTTTCTTCGATCCCCACCAACTTAAGTCGAGTGGCAGCAAGTTCTTGTCTCTCTGGTTTTTTTAAATCCCTTCGATGTTCATCGAGAGGGAAACGCACATTTTCTAAAACGGTTTGATCATCAAAAAGAGCCGCGCCTTGAAAAAGCACTCCGAAATTTTTTCTCACTTCAATGGTTTGATCATGAGAGAGCTCCGCAAGATCCTTACCCAAGACCTCTACACTTCCGCTCGAAGGTTTGAACACACCTAAAAGATGTTTCAGAAGAACGCTTTTTCCTGTCCCCGAAAAACCAATGATGAAAGTGATTTTTCCTAGAGGAATATCAAGATCAATTCCTTTTAGAACTTCTTCTTTTCCATCAAAACTTTTCACTAGCTTTTTTACGCGGATGGCGTTCTCTCCGCTGAATTGACTGCGACTCATACAGGATTCATCCCCAAGATCATCGTCATCATTTTTGTTAAAAAATAATCCAAGATAATGATAGATACCATACTTGTCACCACACCCTGGTTCGTGGCATCGCCCACACCTTTTGCGCCACCTTTGGTGTTGTAACCTTTGTAAGTGCAGATTGTAGAGAAGAAAATTCCAAATACCGCAGCCTTAACCAAACCTTCATTGATGTCTCTTGGGTCGACAAAAAATCTTGTTTTCTCAAGGAAAATTGCAGCGTCCAAATTCAAAATATAAACCGCCAAAACATACCCACCAATCAAAGCTACGAAATCGAAAAATGCACAAAGAAGCGGAGTGGAAATCAGTGAG
>JANMFM010000082.1:0-5471 GCA_031374125.1 Bdellovibrionales bacterium | reverse complement strand
CTTTTGCAGCGCTACTGTCATCTACCGCTCTTTGCGCATCAATAAAATGACATCTCAGCAGTTTTAAAATATCATCTTTTTTTAAATCCTCGACACTTACTTCGTCTCCGTCTGGCCTAATTTTTAATTCAAATTTTGAGATTAGATTTTCTATTACGGCCAATACCTGTTGCTCACTCGGGTTTGTAATATCTGTGAGGACAGTACTTACATCATTGAAAAAATTTATTGTAGAATCAGGGGCAAGCTCTAAAATAATTTGTATCTCATTATTATTATCTAGCTTTGTTATGAATGGCTTTACTCGAGACCAGTTGTCCTGATTTGAATACTCTAAAGTTAGCTTTAAACTGACTTTCGGGAAATTCCTTTGAATAATCTCAGATACCTTCTCCCTGGTGGCCAGCGTTATCTTTCTATAAAGTTTAAAAAGATCAAACAGCCGCTTATGACATCCGAGAGAAATATCTTCAAAAGAAAAAATACTTTTCTCAGACAAAAAAAGTCTAAAAACACTGCCAAAAGCAGTTTTCCCCGAGTTATTTTTTCCAACTATTGCAGTGGTTATATCTTCCACATTTACCGTAACGTTTTTTAATAATCTAAAGTTTTTAATCTCAACAGTTTTTAACTTCATTAGTCACCCAACTCCTAAATCTTAGGTTAAATAATAATTATTTATTTACGACTAGCATAGCCTAAATAACTTTTAATTTATTGATATGCCGTTCCATCTCAAGACTTCAGTCTTGTTTGAGCGTGCGATTTAGAATCAGAATTATTGAGTTCCGATTCCAAGAGTCCGCTCTACGCGGCCTTAGTCTTTTAGCTTTCAAATGGCTTGCTATCATATTTGGATTCATTCCCTCTTTAGAAAGTTTAATAATTAGCAAAAGAACCTCCTGCTCTTTGGGATTCTCCACAAGGTTGCCTTGAAAGTAACAAAAGCCATATGGAGGATGAGAAGATGATCGTCTTCTTTTTCTCCATACAGTTGGATCAAATTCGTCTGACTTAGGATTTGTTTCGAATTCGTGGCGTTTCAAAGCTCTGCGAACCATATCGCGCGATCGCCCTGTCTGCCTTGAAATTTCAGACAAGGATAAGCCACTCTGCCACATTTGAATGAATTCTTTCAAAATTCGAGGACTTTTTCGTGATGGGAAACTAATAATTACATGGGCTTGGCCTTGTTCGTCTGTTGGTAAACCCGGTCTACCATTTTTCATCAGAAAAGAAAGACCAAACAAGTGGTTCTACGCTTCTACACGGTCAAACAATCCATATGAACTTATGAACAGAGTCTAAAATTATAATGGCACAGAGTTCGCAATAGGAACTCACTCATATAACTCCTCTCAAAGCTGGCCTACTGTGGCGCTTAATTCTCTGAATTTATTATAGAAAGGCTTCAAACTATGGACACATTTTCATCACTACCACTCTTAAAAAGCTTGCTTGCAAGTCTGAAAGAAAAAAAGCTAACTCGGCCGACTGAAATTCAAAGTCGTGCGATTCCTGCGTTGTTAGCCAAGAAATCCATTGTGGGTTTGTCGCAAACTGGTAGCGGGAAAACTTTGGCTTATGCTTTACCTCTGCTTCACACCGTAAAGACTTTAGAAAATGAAGGTGATGCCGTAAAAAATTCGGGTAGCCCTAGAGCTGCGGTACTTGTGCCCACTCGTGAATTGGGTGAGCAGGTTTCTAAGGTTTTAAAACCTTTCACACACTTTACTCGCGTTAGAGTGCGCACAGTTCTTGGTGGCACTGCTATGGAAGTTTCAAGGCGTAATGTTAGCGGGCCATTTGAAATTTTAGTGGCAACACCAGGTCGATTGGTTCAGTTGATGGATCGCGGGATTGTAAAGCTAAATGATGTTCGCATTTTGGTATTCGACGAAGCCGATCAAATGCTAGATCCTAGCTTTTTAACTGATGCAAAGATGATTGCAGATGCCTGTACAGAAGACCGCCAATTGGCTTTATTTTCTGCAACTGCATCGGCTGCAACTCAAGAGTTGATTGCAGAGTTATTTTCAAATGCAGAAATGATTGAGACCGAAGGGAGCCAACGTACGGTAGCCACTCTTAAAACCATCAATAGAAATGTATCTGATGGAAAGCGCTACCCCGTGCTAGAAAAAGTTTTAAAGACGCCTACAGATGGCGGAACACTCATCTTTACCAACACTCGCAAACAATGTGATGCGCTGGCAGCACTGTTAGATGAAAGCGGTTATGATTGCCTGATTTACCGTGGCGAGATGGATAAAGTTCAACGCAAAAATAATTTAAAATTATTCCGTGAT
This sequence comes from Bdellovibrionales bacterium, assembly GCA_031374125.1. Taxonomy (GTDB): domain Bacteria; phylum Bdellovibrionota; class Bdellovibrionia; order Bdellovibrionales; family JAEYZS01; genus JAEYZS01. The sequence continues at coordinate 3,162 of JANMFM010000082.1, read as the reverse complement.
GGAAAAATTAAATATTTAATTTCCACGGACCTTGCTTCTCGAGGCTTAGATGTCGAGCACGTAGGACGCGTGATCAATTATCACTTACCTCAAGAAATGGACAATTACATTCACCGCGTAGGCCGTACAGCTCGTGCTGGTAGAAAAGGCGAGGTTTATAACTTGGTCACAGAGCGAGATAAACAATTGATCGCAGCTCTTGGTAGTCGCTAGTAATTATAGCCTACATCTTTAGGACCTTGAGTGGTCCACTCGAAAACCACTCGCCATTGATCATTGACTAAAATACTGTGCTCTAACGTAATCACAGATGCAAAATTGGCCGGTGAAGTTCCAAACGTTTTTTAATTAATGATCAAGATATCTTGATTTAAGGTTTTTCTAAGAGAAATTCTTTTGTTGAATTCCAAAAAATAATAACCCATTGACTGAGTGTCATCATTAAAAAGTTCTGAACTGGTTTTAGCAATTTCAAACTTCTCCCCTGTTTTAAGATCACAAGAAATAGCGATTCGAGCATCAGATAGTTTAGTTAATTTGAGAGATGAAGAACAATTCTGGTCTTCAACAATTACTCTATTATCACAAAAAACAACCCCCATAATTGCACTACATGGAAATGTGTAAGCCGAATCTCCATGCTCCATGTCGAAATTTACACCCAGAGCAATATCTCTTAACTGAGAAGTAGACTCCGCGTGAACAAAAATAGAAGTTGTAAGTATAAATCCAAAAATTATTTTTTTCATTTTTTCTCCTTGTTGAGTTATTTATAAATATTCAATATTGACGAGTCGTCGTTTTAATCATTCATTTGGACTGAGCCCTTCATAAGATCTCCATTGAATTAAAATTAATTTGGTACTGATAAGGCATTCATCTTACTACCATGGAGAAGAATCAAACATTAAACCTTGAAGTGAAGATTTTTCTGAAGAATCCCGTTGGGTTTCTGTATTAATTTCTATCTTCTGGGATTGATGACGTATAAATCGAGCGGTAGATATGGAGAGGCGATGAGTCGTTTTTTGTTCTTACATAGACTGATCCTTTCGAACCTTACACTCTTTTCTGGTGACGATAAAAATAGAAACTGAAAGCAACAAAAGCGTTAAGCTGTATTTGAGCCACGCCAATTCCACAAAGGGTACTATCTATCCGAATTCTACAAAGTGGACTCTACATTGACGCCAACACTTTCACCCAGTGGCATCCTGTGCCCTTTTTGGGTAGCCATTGTAAATCCGCTAAACATCTGATAACTTTCTCTTAACTCAGGAGTATTTTATGAGATTATTATTTTTTATATCCACCTTCATTCTATCACTCTCACCTGCACATGCGGAAGAAGATGTCATCTCTGTGTTCTACACACCTGAAAAAGTCATTGTACTAATCAATGAAATCAACGGAGCTCCAAGACTAAATGGATTTATGGACGCTGTAGGTGCTAAAGACACTTTCATCTATGAAAGCGCCGATAAGAGCTTGGGGATGACATGCGGAAGAAACTCCGTGAACGCCGCCTGCGCATTTACTCTTGCAAAAGAAAGTCACCTCGGAAAATTTGACCAACAAAAAGTGGAAGCCTTGGTACCTCGCACAGAACTGAATCTTCAGTCCGATTACGAAATGACTTTTGAAAGCCCAATAGAAGATCGCTTTCACCTTAAGGTGGATGGAACCGGACTCTGGTATCTAGGAACTAAAAAATATTGACTCCTCATCTATTTTTTTTCAACTTGCCATTCCGACCCCAAACAAACCATTGAATTAATTAAAAACGATCTACACCAGTAGATAACCTAAGTGCTCTAGGACATCCGATATCCGAATGTTTACATAGGCTATATCATTTACTATTTAAACCATGATTATTGATTTTTTGACTTAGAACCAAATTCAATACATTTGAGCACAACATAAAATTACATAATTTTGTAATTTTATGTTTACAATACCCGATAGTAGAGATATAGTGAGTAAATACCATAAGCGAACTGCAGACCGAGGCCTAGTACAGCAGATTATCCTTAAGAAACCTATTGTATTGAACTCCAATACAATAACAAAGGCCACTATTGAGATAGACCATATCAACTATGGACTCAATAAAAAGACTGGAACATTAAATAAAAAGAAACGAACTGATTTTAGCATTAATGATATTGAGAATTTTTTGGCATTATTAGATGGAGATTACATTTTTCCTGTAAGACATAGAAAAAGAATTTCTAGATTCCAAGTTAGAATTGATTGTCCTGTAAATAATAAATTTTATGGAAAGCAATTCATTATGATTTTTGAAACAAATTATGACAAAAGCGAAGAGATTTACACAATAACACTTTTTCCCGGATGGCAACTATGAAGAAATCCAATAAACAAATGATCGAAATAGCTGAACAAGCAAAAAAGAATAATAAAAAACTAACCCATATTACTGATAAATCATTCCTCTCCACTGAAGATAGAGTAAAGCTAGGTTTATGCAGACGCTTTGTTCAATTCTCTGTGACTAAAAAACTTAAACTAAATGAGATCGCTAAAAAAATTGGTATACCTTTTCCAAGACTCTCGGAAATTGTAAATTATAAAATAAATAAATTTACTGTAGACCAGCTCATTAAAAATCTTACTTTGCTAGCAGAATACGATGCTGAAGTAAGAGAATATCTTAACCTTTTCGAAAAAATTGCGGAACTTCCAACCTTAAAAGTAAATGCAACTAGGAAGTTAACTAAAAATGTTAAGGACGCCGCCTCCCAATACTCTCTTGCGTAATATTAAATTCGGCTAACTCCCCCATCTTATATAGTCACTTAAATAATAAAGTGCTGGATAGGCTGCGAGCCAAGCAAAAACGAATCTATTCAGGCCTAGAACGAAAAAATTTTCTAGGTGAAATAAAAATCCAATACAAAGATAAATAAGGCAGATTCTTTTATCCAAGAGTACCAATGGAAAAGTGCACTCAAAAATTAAGATGATTACACTTGCCATCAAAGCAAAGAATGGTTTTTTGATGAGAGCCTTGGTGTTGGAGTCTACCGGGTAATTTGAGTGAAGCAAAAATTGTTTTATAGCCTGACCATTTCTCCATGATTTTTCTTTGAGTTTTGTCAGCCCTGCAATGAAATAGGAAAGAATTGTTTGAATTCC
>JANMFM010000074.1:0-8596 GCA_031374125.1 Bdellovibrionales bacterium | reverse complement strand
ACTTGTAAGCTCAATCAGGTCAATCCAAGAGAATATTTTGAAAAACTAGCCCAAGATCTCCTTCAGGAACAAAATCCATATACCCCCAAAGACTTCGCCGACTTAGCTAAAAATTGACGTGCTAGAACGACGATGTACAATAATTGAGCTGTGGCAATTGGGTTATAATAATTAAACTATGGTAAGCGCTGAAAAAAGAAAAAGAAATGTAAATCCAAGTGCTGCACTGTTTCTGGCCTAGTAATAATAGCTGCGTTAAGCCATTGACTTATAATTATTAAATTTATGAATCATGATATTCGACACTTTAGACTCGATCCCAATTACGAAACCTGCTAACACAGAACAGAAAACATGTAATAAATATCTGATCCATTTTTTGGATCAATTTGATCCGAAAGTATTAACGCTTCTTCGTTCATTTGTTTTATAACCATCTTTATGTTTCAAGCAGATAAAATTAGATTAATCTTATTAGAAGAATTCGTGGGAGCACAATCTCGCAACCCTAATTATTCTATGCGTGCTTTCGCCAAGAAAATTGGCGTTAATCAATCTGCAATCTCTGAAATATTATCTGGGAAGCGCCCAATAACTAAAAAAAGTGCACAAAAGATACTTTTAGGCTTAGATAGAAATCCTTTGGAAATTGCTAAAATATTTCAAGGTGAACTCGAAAACACGCAGACATTCAAATCATTAGATATGGACACATACCATTTGATTGCGGATTGGTATTATTACGGAATTTTAAGTTTGGCAGAAACGGACGACTTCCAAAGTTCTCCGGCCTGGATAAGTAAGCGCTTAGGTATTAACGAAAAAGTAATAACTGAGGCAATTGATAGGCTTTTAAAGTTAGATCTACTTGAACGGGATCCTAAAACGAAAAAATTAAAACCAACACACGAACAACTAGAAGCTTCTTCAGACATTGCAAAACCCGCATTCAAAAGAGCATGCAGACAGAATTTAGAGTTAGCACAAAAAGCATTGGAAGAAGGTAAGTTTGAAGAAAGAGATTTTACATCGATGACTTTATGTTTTGATCCAGATCGTATGAATGAGGCAAAAAAAATGATCACTAATTTTAGAAGAAATTTTGCAAAAGCCATGGAATCAAAAAAGAAAAAAGAAATTTATAAAATAACAGTTCAACTTTTTCAATTAACCAAGAGAGGGTAACCATGAAAAAATTTTTATTACTAGCATTCTTTCTGCCAGTATTTGCATTTGCTGTTGCAGGCAATGATCAAGGCGGCGGTGGTGGCAATACTGACGAACAGCAGTTTATGAATTATGCACATGAGGGAATAAGAAGGGTATTATTCTTTATTCACACGTATCCCAAGTATAAAGGCGATATCATGCATCTAGAAATCAGTATGGGCTTCTGGGGTTACAAAGATATGGCAAAAGTTAAAGTTGAATTCACAGAAAATCCAATTTTTGTTAATGGCATAGAAAAAGATGCTATGAATTTAGATTTTAAAATTATCGTAAGTAAACCAAGATGGAAAACAAAGACTGAAAGAGAAAAAATTGCTTTGGCCGCCCACGAAGTTTTAGGTGCAATAAATTGGAAAAGAGCAGATCCTTATCTTGATGATACAGGATATAAGTACACGCAAGCTTTAAGATACGACACTGCGGTTGATAAAAGTTTTACTATGTATCATTATGGCAAAATATCAGCTTCTGAAGATATAAATCAAAATGAAATTAGGTCAAAGTGCGTATTAGGTGCAATTACTAAACTTAAAAAGGATGCAGAAGAATTGTGTACCATTGCTGGATATAAAACTTGTGAAATGCCACACTGGGGACTATATGAAGACTATAATCGTGTTTCTAAATATGAAGTATATTGCCATGTTAAATTAGATTTAATCGGAAAAGGTTTAAAAAAAATCGACAATTATTTTGAAATAAGTAATGAGTTATCATATTTAAATTTTTTGATCCGCTCATTATCGGATGCAAATATTCAATTCCAATATAAAGAAAGTCATAATGGCTACAAAAAGTTTATTGTGATTAATAAAAGAACATCTGGATCTTTAAAAACTCAAACTAAGAATATTTGTATGGATAAAGCTATTGATATCTACCCATCTAAAGTTCATAACCTTCAAAAAAACTCAGAAAGATGCAGCGTCGCAAAACAAATTCTTGATGGTTATATGATTGATAATGTTTTGCTGCACTATTCATGCCGCCCTGCTAAAAATTCTGATGGATGTCTGAACGGAAAGTTTGGCGATCCTTACATGTTAGAGGGATATGCTGAGACTGTTAACTAAAAGTAAAAAGTAAAAAATTGTGTGCACGGCATTTTGTACGCAATAAATATAAAATTAATTGTTTAAAAAATTTAGGAGATTTATGAAATTTATATTAATGGCTACTTTAGTTTGTTTATTTTCAATAACTTCGTACGCAGATAAATGCGTTTATCAAGCAATGGATATCGCTAAGACTCTTATGAAAAAGAATAGAGCTTCCTTTGTCAAGGTTGAGGTTGATGGCACACAACATTTTTATGATGGTGTTAATACTGATATTTCAATTTATAGAATAACTGGTAGAAATAAACAAGGTAAGGAAACTACCCTTACATACGAACTGACTATGTCAAATGAGTCTTGCATTTTAACTAATTTTAATATGTTAGGTGGAGATTAAAGTTGCTAGGCGCGCTCTACAATAATTAGTAAGCATACAATGTAATTTTAATAAAGCACTGACTTAATAGCTGACTATTTACTAGAACTTCTTATTTTCGGATTTTAATTCATTTTTCGGACACAGTTTATTCTATTAGAGAATCTATTGAGTTATATCTAGGCTTTTAAAATGCAAGAAGGAAACCTGCTTAGCAAGTTCCCTCCTTGGATGAACCTCATTTGTTCCACAAACAAAGGAGGCCCGAATGAATAAACAACTCAAACAGTTGATTATTATTCGGCATATTTTAGAGATTATTAAATCTGTCCTTTGGATAGTTTTTATAGTCTTGAAGATTTTTAAAGTTCTTTAGATTGGAGTTAAGGTCAAGCTTCTGGACTTATTAATTGGATAAAGCCAAGAAGGCTTTTAAATCTGGAAAAAGATGAAGTTCACTGAGGGAACTTGTCTCAGCGCTCAACCTCCTTTTATTCACAAAGTTTATGCTTTCAAGCGACATGCCAAAAGAGTTTTCCAAAGATAATGGCGAGTTGTCTATGAGCGATGGAATTTCATTTGGTCTAGATAAAAATCAATCTCTTACTGCTATCCGTGATTGTGATGATGGCTCTAGCATTACAATTACTTACAAGAAGCATTAGGTTTCAACCGTGGATTAAGCTGTTTCATTACAGTATTATGAGGTTGCGTATATGCAACCATATGTGATGCTATAATAAGCATGAGTATTTTAGCTATCATTCAACAGTCTATTGGTAAAGTTGGCGTTAAAGAAGTGGCTCGCCGCACAGCTCTTTCTGCATCCACCATTAGTCGAATTGGTTCGGGCCTGATCAATCCAAGTTTGCAAGTTGTTGAGAAAATATCTGCTGCCATTGGCTATAACCTAGAATTACATCCTGAGAACCGAGTTCCGACAGCTCTACGCCTAACTTTTACAAAGGATGTCTTAGGTAGACTTCGTAATGAATTAAAAGCATTGGGAGTTAAACACGTGACAATATTCGGATCTGTTGCAAGAAACACGGATACAGCAAAATCTGACATTGACCTCTTATTGGATTTTGGGTTTAGCAAACCAACTACAGCGAAATTACTTAAAGCTGAAGGCAAAGTTATTGAAGCTTTTGGTCAGGCTAAAGTGGACTTAGTGTGTGACCTTGCTTCAACAAAAGGACAAAGGTTGAAAAAAGAAATTGATAAGGATGGCATTCGTGTCTTTTAGTGCAGAAGAAAGAGATATCGCGAACAATAGTTGAAGCTTATGGATACATCCAAAGATATGTCGAAGGATTTGATCAGTTCAGCCTTTTGATAGATAAGAAAACCAAGGATGCTGTTTCAATGAGGCTTCAGCAAGTTCTGGTGCAAAGGCGCCAGCCTACTTATGTTTTACAGCTGCTAAATGAAATTAAATATTTTATTAAAAAGGTACCCCTTAGTTTTTCGTACTTTCATTGCGTCAATAATATAAAATATTTAAAATTCATTGACGCGTTTCTTAGTTGATAAGAAGAGCTAGATTGAATTTATTTTTTCCTTCCTTTGGTTTTTATGTTTTTATTCAATTGTTGCAATGAGAGACAGATAAGAAATCATAAATCTATTTTATGAATGGCACTTTCGGTTTTTGAAATCGTTAAAAATTGAATTCTAAAAACATATGTTATGTTCTTCGTTATTCAAAGGAGAAACACATTACCTATAAACACTTATCAGATATCGATCTAGAAATATCACTTAAACAATCTGTCGCTGATGAAACTCATCACAAAATTATTGTCCTTCATAAATTGGCAGAATTGGAAAGAAGAAGGCTTTATTCTAAGAACTATCCTTCACTCTTTGAGTATTGCGTGAAAGTGTTAAAATACTCCAGTGCTTCCGCGCAAAGAAGAATTGATTCCATGAGAGCCATGAAGTTGATCCCGGAATTAGAAGAAAAAATCATTTCCGGAGATTTGAATTTATCATCTATATCTCAAGCGCAAAGCTTTTTTAGACAAGAGGCTAAAGTAGGAAAAAGCTATTCGGTAATAGAAAAGAAAGAAGTCTTAGAAAAGCTTGAAAACAAATCTTCTAGAGAATGCATCCAAGAATTGATAGCCATTTCTCCTCAAAGCGTTCCGAAAGAGAGAAGAAGAGAGCTAACACCAGAAAAAACTGAGCTTAAAGTAGTTTTGAATAAAGACCTTATTTCAAAGCTTGATAAGATCAAAGCTCTCATGTCTCATAAGAACCCCAGCATGACAGATCAAGAGTTGATCGAAGCAATGGCAGAGATTGTCATCCAAAAGATTGATCCCATAGAAAAGATAAAAAGATCTGAAGCTAGAAAGATAAATTCAAACAAAGCTCAATCCAGTACTCATGCACAAACACAAAGTAGCATTAAACAACCCACCTCTAACGCGCCAATGCTTCCTTCAACGGAAGTAAAATCCAAAAACGAAAGATACATCCCATCCGTAATCAAACAAGCAGTCTACACAAGAGACAAAGGCCAATGTGCTCACCGAAACTGCAATTCAAGAAAATTTCTCGAATACGACCACATCACACCAATCGCAATGGGCGGTAAAACTACGATCCAAAACCTAAGGCTACTATGTAGAGCCCACAACCAAAGAGCAGCAATAGAAAGATTTGGATTTCAGAAAATGAAACCCTACATTGAGAAGACAAACTAGAAGACCCAATTATCACTCACTGAGCTTCTTTGGTGGCATTTAATTAGACTCAATTCGGTGCTCTCCGTAAGAAATACCGTAGATCTAGAGATGTAAAGATTCAAATTAGTATTTATAGACCGAAATACAGATATTCTATTTGGATAATGGACTTTCCTTTAATTCAGATTGGTGTTTTAATTAAAGAAAAAGAGGTCCTAATGAAATTAATATTGAGTGCTCTTCTAATGTTAACTGCAACCACCGCCTTCAGCTCAGATAAAATCAAAGTAAAGAATCAAACTGTGGTAGGAACTATTCAGGGTTTGGGATACAAGGATTCATCTGCCGTTATTGAAATCGGTACAAATGGAAGAGGGACTAGAGTGAATCTAGGGTCTACAACGCATCTTCAAGACCTGGGTTTGAAAAAAAATTTACTCGTTATGGGAGACAAAGTCGAAGCTACGGGTAAGTTGACTAAAGGTAAAGTTCAAGATGAGATGGATGCCGAATTGCTTGTAGTAAATGGGCGAACATTCAAGCTGAAATAACCCTACATAATTATCAATAATTTGTTATACACAACGCGGCTTATTCGTCGGCGTTCTTCTTCTCCAGATCCAGTAAGAATTTTTTGCGCTCTAAGCCACCGGCATAACCAACAAGTTTGCCATCAGATCCGATGACTCGGTGACATGGAATTACAATTGCGATTCTGTTTTCACCATTTGCACGGGCGACTGCTCTGACGGCATTTTTATCACCAATAGCGATGGCTTGGTCTCTGTAAGATCTTGTCTCTCCGTAAGGAATAGCTTCAAGCATCTGCCAAACTTTCTTCTGAAAATCTGTTCCGGGAACGGAGAGTGGAATATCAAACTTGGTTCTTTTTCCCGTGTAATATTCATCGAGTTGTTTTTTTAGTTTTTCAATATGTGGAGATGATGAAGTTACAATGGGTGCTTCAAATCTCTTTTGCAAAGTTTTGATTTGCGTTTCAAACCCCCGACGGTCCGTAAACTCTAGAAAACAAATTCCATCTTTTACCGAGCAAGCAATCATGGGTCCAAGTTGCGTGGTGATTTGATAGGCATGGATCACATCTTTGTTTGTGGTCTTGCTTGGATTTGTGCCCGTTAATTTTTTAAAAGCTTCCGTGAATCCACTAAGAGACTCATAGCCACTGTCAAAAGCTGCGTCGATCACTTTGCCTCCTCGGGTAAGATGTCCAAATGCATTTCCCAAACGAATAGACCTCAAATAAGCTTGGAAAGTCATCTTATGATTGGCTTTAAACCAGCGTCTCAGTCTATTGGGATCAATATTGTGTTTTCTGATTTCGTAATCTGTAAATCTAGATGTAGGGTCATCTTTAATTTGTTTCATCAAAGGCTTCATCCACTCAGGGAAATCTCCCTTGGGAGTCATGGGTTTGCAAACTTTGCAGGGTCTAAAACCATGGGCCAAGGCTTCCTTTGTGCCGGGAAAGAAATCCACATTTTCACGTTTGGGTTTTCTAGCAGTACATGTCGGTCGACAGAAAATACCTGTAGTTTTAACGCCCACAATGAATATACCTTCAAAGGAGCTGTTTTTCTCCAGGAGGGCCTTGTATTTTTGATCGTCAGTCAGTCTCATGGGCCTAACTTAAGCAAAAAATTGCTCGCTCTCAACCGATAAATTATCACCTAATTTTTTTATGCTTTAGTAGATATTATCCTGGAACTATTTCCAATGAAGGGACAAGTCCGATCAATTTAGGCGCGCTTCCCTTATAACTTACTTTTCATACATACAGCGTAATTTTAGAGGATCTATGAGAGCAGTATATTTCTTATGTCTTTTTATCGTTCTTACTTCGGTCAATTCCTTCGCAATTTCTCTTCAAGAGGCCATTCAAACTTCGTTTAAGAAAAACCCAATCACGCAAGCCAATGACTTGCGTTTAGATGCAGCGAGAGATCGCGCCCGCGGTGCCAAGCTCGATATGCTTCCTTCGGGAAATTTAACGTATTCCCGAGGCATTTCAAAACACAATGGCGTAAGAGACGGAGTTCACAGTTCTAGCGAAACCGACAGTCATGGTTGGAATATAGGAGCTTCGGTCAATCTCTTCAGAGGCGGGGCAGATCTGAATAATGCTAGAGCAGCGCAAAAAGATGTGGAAGCTTTAGAGGTGCAAAATAATTCTACCAATGCCCTCATTCCGGATACAAAAGGATCTTTGGCCAATGAAATTTTCGCTGTTTATACTTCACTGGCTTATAACTTGGAGCAAATTGCGTTTTTAAAAAAACAAAAAGAAAATTTAAATACGCTTTTTAATTACATTCATGATGAAAATCAAAAGAATGAAATCAAAAATACTCTTCGTAGTAACGAAAATGAGATGACTCGTGTTTTAGGAAATTTCAAAAGAAATTCTATGACGTATGAATATCTAGTAAAAATGCCCTTTCCAATGAGAGTAGATAATTTTGAAGAAATGGCGCGATCTCTGATGATTTCTGATTCCCCGGAAGAATCCATACAAATCGCTCGCGCCAAAAGTCCCGATATCAAAGTTGCTCAGGCATTTTTAGAGAGTTCTGAATACCGCAAGAAAGCTCAACTTGCCGATGCTTTTTCTCCGCGTGTGGATTTGAGCTTCAATCGTGGTCAAAATTATGTGAATGGTGATGGTTCTTCGTCTCGCAATATTGGAAATTCTGTATACCTCACTGTTTCGGTTCCATTTGGAGCTTCAAAATTCGCCTACACTGCGGCGACAAGAAAAGAAGTAGAGGCGAGAGCCAAAGATCTCGACAAAGAGTACGAGCGTTTGGCCCATGAAATTCAAAACTATTATCTAAAACTTGAAGGCTTTAGTGATTTGGTTGATGGATATAGAGGGGCTTTGCAGAAGGCTGATTCTGATCTGGAAGAAATTTTAAAGAAAGCACAAAACAACGAGGCAATCGACTTTCAATATGCAAAATCTATTTTTGAAAACCAAGCCAATCAATTCTATCAATTAACGGACAATTTAAATTTTGTAGTCGAAATGAAGTTCGTTATTCAAAGAGAAATTGGAATTCTTTTCGAGAATACCCACGCCCAAGCGACTCAATTGAATTAATTTATCTGTGCCTTTCTGCGCCCAGACCTTGGTCTGGTTAGGAGCTTCTGCTTGAAGCAACTCATCATTGCTAAATAATTTGACAGACTTTCTTTTTGTAGGAAGCCTGTTGTATGAA
>JANMFM010000066.1:0-16178 GCA_031374125.1 Bdellovibrionales bacterium | reverse complement strand
ACTAACACGGCCTTTTTCGCCCTTGTATGTACTCACTTTTTTCTTTAAAACTTCTAAATCCACAATCACCTCCATGTGTTGTAAATCCAATATAACTAAAAAATCTCATCTTGAAAATGTGTGCCAGAACGACGATGTACCAATTATTAACGGAGGAATCATGAAATACGCTATTTTAGTAACGACACTATTTGCCTTAAACTCTTTTGCGCAAACTGCGAATATTAAAGATATTCAGTTGGATAAAGAAAAAGAAACAAACATTTCCATTACAACTGGAGATAAAAAAGATGAAAAAAAATACGAAATCGTTGAGGAAAGTTCTGATATTTCTGGAGAACCAGAAAGCTTATCTAAAGCAGCAAGAGCCTCTTGGAAAAAAGCTTGTGATGAATGGAAAGCAGAAACCAAAGAGCACAACAAAGACAGTAAGATTATTTCTTTAAATTGCGGAACACCTAAGTGTGAAAAATCAGAAAGCGTAACGACGACTTGCACTTCTGAAGCTAAACTTAAAGTAAAAGTGAAAGCAGAATAGAAATCTAAATTTACTCTGGAAAAATACATTTGAATTCAAGGCCGTGTCCGAGCTTTGAATTCACTTGTACCGTGCCACCATGTCTTTGCATGATGTGCTTCACGATTGAAAGTCCCAAACCCGTTCCACCACGTGCACGCGATCTGTGCGGATCAATTCTATAAAATCTTTCAAATATTCTACCCAAATGTTCATCGGAAATTCCTGGGCCGTTATCTTTGTAACTGAGTACCGTCTGATTTCCGACTTTGCTCCACTCAATATCGATTTTTGTTTTAAGTGGCGTATACCTCAATGTGTTTTGCACAAGGTTGATCAACACCTGTTCAATCAAACGACCCTCACCCTTGAAAGATGGAACATTGTAAATGTCATGAGCCACGTACTCACCTTTTTCTAAATCCAAGCTGAATTGTCGTAATATTTTTTGCGTAAGATTCTTTGGGTCTAAATCTTTTTTCTCGAGACTCACATCCGACTCTAGATATGAAAGCTCTAAAAGATCGTTGATAAGAAAGGTCAGTCTCTCTACGTGAGATTCAATAATTTCAAAAAACTTGTCCGTGTGTTCAAATTTTTTTGCCTTGATGTCTTCCTTCAAAGTCTGCACGTAGCCCTGAATCGACATGAGTGGTGTTCTCAATTCATGAGAAACGTTAGAGACAAAATCAGTTTTCATCTGATCGGTTTTTTTAGCCGTAGTGATATCGTGAAAAATGATCATCTGCTCTCTGGAACCATCATCATTTTTCATCGCAAACGGAGTTTTGAATATAATAAAGTGCTTCTTTACGTCCGAATTGATCGGTGCAACCTGCACTTCTTTTTTTACTGTGCCTGAATTGTATTGATCCTGAACCAACGAAAGCACCTGAGGTTCTCGAAAAATATCATGTAAGAATACATCTGAAGAATCTTCTTCAGATCGAGATGCCAAAAACGTTCTTTTAAATGCTTTGTTAGAATAATTAATTCTGCTGTCCTGATCGACAACCAAAGTGGACTCTGGAAATACATTAAGAATTTGTTCGATGGCCTTACGAATTCTTTCTGTTTGTTTTTGCCTACGACCCACGGCCTTGGCCACTGCGATAACCTCTTCTTCGATGAGGTTCCAGAAATCCGGAAGAGATGCAAAATAATCTTCGCTTTCATTTTCCTTTTGATAATTCTTGATGTCCTGAATTCTTCTCAAGACCTGAGGTAAAGGCAAAAACACTTGGCGATAAACCCCAACGCCCGCTGCAAAATAAATTACCGCTACTACGATCGAAAAAAATAAATAATAAATTTGAAATTGATCCTTGGCCTGAACAAAGTCGTTCATGCTAAAATAAAAAACAATCAAAGTAAATATAAGAGCAACAAAGAAGAAAAAATAACTTCGAATAGCTTGTACACTATAGATTTTAAAAGATTCTGATTGTGACATTGATAAATTTTAGCAGGGGTTCCTTAGAAGCATCAAGCTTCTATTTTGTATCCCACACCGCGCACAGTTTTAATAAGATCTGAACACGCACCGATTTTCTTCCTCAAGCCGACCATATGCGTATCGATTGAACGGTCGATGACAGTCACCCCATCTCCCTGAATTTCGGCTATTAGCTCTTTTCTCGATAAAACTTTGCCTGTATTTATAATTAAAGACGAGAGGAGTTTAAATTCAGAAATAGTGAGATCGATTTTTTGCCCCTGACAAGTGACCGTATGTTCATTTTGATTGATCGCAAGCCCACCGATCTTAAGAATCTTTTCATCTGACTTGGATATCATAGGCGATCTTCTTAAAACTGCCTTCACTCTGGCCTTTAAGATACCCATTTCAAAAGGTTTTGCCAGATAATCATCTGCACCATAGTCAAGGCCTGAGATCACATCATCAGCCTGACCTTTGGCGGTGGTCATTATAACCGCCAGCTTATCACTTTTTTTTGTTTGTCTAATTTGCTTAAGAATATCGATGCCATTCATACCGGGCAGCATCCAATCTAAAATTAAAACTTCGTAATCATTTTGAAGTGCTTTTGTGAGGCCGGCTTGACCATCGTAGGCTTGGTCAACATCATAACCTTCTCGTCCCAACTGAAGTGCCAAAAGATCGTTGATGTCTTTTTCGTCTTCAATCACGAGGATTTTTATGTTTCCCATAATCTATTAGTGGCAGATGAAATTTAAAAAGTAAATCCCAATCTACCCCGCTAACAAACTCCTAACTCAAGACCTCGACAAAAACGGCGGGTGTAGAGATTTCTTGTTCAGAAATATTTTTTAAAACGATGGGAGAAAAACTAGGATTGTCTGACAACAGATGCACGATCACATTCTTTCGATGGGCGGAATCCTGAACCGGCGTTATGCGCTGATATCTTTTGATAACATACTTTCCCCCATGCTCAGAATCCGAGACTCCCCTGGCCTGTACTAACATGATTTGGCCATTTCGACTTCCCCCAGAATATTTTTTGAATAAACAAACGGATCCTGATTTGATCGTGGGCTCCATAGATTTCCCGGAAATCTGAAGGGCAAAATAATCTTTCAAAGACCCCTTCTTGTTAAGCTCAATCCAACCTGCTGGGTTTACAGATTCCGTTTCGCTGCTAAAAATTCCAGCAGCAACCTCTAGAGTGTAAAATGGAATGGTATTTTTAGGAGGTTTTTCACCATCTTCAAAAGGTATAATAAAATCCTGACCGTCCCTAATTTTTAAATAATCAAATCTGAAAAAATCCAGAAGAGACACTTCTAATATGTTTGCCAAACGATAGAGCAAAGAAACTTGTACGTCGGCTTGTCCGGTTTCTAGGCGCTGAATAGCCGCAGGGCTTATCTGCTCCCCTTCTTTCGATAATCGGTCAATGGAGTAGCCTTTTTTGATTCTTATCTTTTTAAAATGAGCACCCAAAGCAAGCTGAAAAGCAGGATTCTTGTATCGGGAACTGCGTTTTGTTTTTCTCATTATTTCATGGTAATCAAATAAAATTTGATTTTATTCCTAATAAGGAATAAAAATATCTTATACGGAAAGGTGGTTTTGTGAAAGATAATGAACATTTAGGTATATTCATCAGAAAAGCAAGGCTGAAATCCAAAATCACTCAGAGATACTTATCACGCAAACTAGGATGTACATCTCAGTTCATTGCAAACTGGGAAAGAGGTGCCTCAAGGCCGCCTCTTAATTATTTACGCAAAATTCAAAAAACGCTCAAGATACCAGAAGAACAGTTCATCTCTTTTCTGGTAAAGGAAAGTCTTATTCCTTATAAAAATATTTTTAAATAGACAGAGCCATCCTTGGCTTTAGTTTAAATATAATTCACTTTTTTCAGCTCTTTATTTTCACGCTTAAGACGTTTTATTTCTTCAGACTCTGGATTCTTGCAAGCGGCGGAGATAAAAGGGTCCGAAAACACCGGAACAACGGTCCCATCGGGACCACCAAGAAACGTGTATTTTTATCAAGTTTGCTTGAGTCGAGCAAACAATTTACAAACGTCGTAAAACCTCATTGGTTAAGTTCAAAGTCTTTTCCGAGACAGATGAACTCAAAAGTTCAATTTAAATTTCTATAGGCCTCCTAGGAATAAAAGTTAAAATAAGTTTATCTTTGAAAGAAAAAAAAGATCTGTAAAAGAAAAATTAAAAATCTAGACCAGAAGTATAATTTAAAAAATATCTTTCAAGCCAAGACACCAGTGGTGAGACTACTGTGGTCCCTTTTTAATCGGTGGACCCTGGGACTGTTACGCCGACGTCCTTGGACCCTTTCATCTCCGCCGCTTGCACCCAAGGCGAGTGGAAGGTTCGTCATGGAGTAACTTTCGAAGCTCACTAAGTTTTTTTATTCTCTCAGACATCCACTATGTCTCGACATCAGGTAATTTTTTTGAAGATCTTGCCACTTTAGGTAGGTCTTTCTTTTTGGAAGGTTCTCGTAAGATTTCTATAAGAGTGTCTGAAGGTTTTCTTTTCCGTTGCTCATTATAAACTTCTCGTAATTTTTTTACCGCTCCCTTTTGAGGGATATTGTATTCTTGTTTTTTCATAATTGACTCCAGATAATTACAATATAATACCACAGATTATTATCCATTCAACCATCTGAAATAACTGTGAATTTTTTAAATACTAAATCCGGATTTCGGACAAGAAACTGTAGACTACTTCAAGAATCCGCCGTGCCGAACGTCGTCCCCTGAAGTGATAAAGATCACTTCCTCAGCTATATTGGTGGCTAGATCGCCGATACGCTCTAGATTTCTTGCAAATAGAATAAAGTCCAATGCAGACTCCACGTAGTCGGGATCTTTCTTCATGAGTTCTTTCATCTGAATTGTCAGAGTATTTTTTAATTCGTCGACGATATCATCTCTGAGCAGAACTTCTTTGGCTTTTTCTATGTCCTTATTCACAAAACTATCCAGAGAATCTTTTACCATGCTGCGGGTTTCATTGATGAGCTGTAAGAAGTCTTTTTCGTGAGGAATTTCTTTTTTAGATAAGTATTGGCTCGTACCTCTTGAAATGTTCCTTGCGTGATCGCCCATTCTTTCGAGATCATTATTCATTTTGTAACAAGCCAGTATCAGCCTGAGATCCGAAGCAAATGGCGAAAGTTTTGCCAGTAAGTTCATACAAGTTTGATCCACCTGAAGATGGCACTCATTGATTTTTTGTTCGATCTTTTCAACATTCTCGTGATTGTTAGGATTTCTATCAATCAGGGCTTGAGTGGCTTGCTTTAAAGATTCCTCAACGTATCCACCCATGGATGCTAAAAAGTTCTTAAGTTGCTGTAAGTTTTTTAATTCTTCTACCATTTTAATTCACCTTACATTTTTATAATCAACCGAATCGACCGGTAATATATTCTTCTGTTTTTGTTACCTTAGGTTTTGTAAATATTAAACTCGTATCGCCGAACTCTACGAGGTCTCCCATCAGAAAGAATGCGGTCTTCGATGACACTCTCGATGCTTGCTGCATGTTGTGAGTCACAATAACGATTGTGACATGCTTTTTTAATTCCTGCAAAAGATCTTCAATTCTCGCCGTAGAAATTGGATCTAGAGCACTCGTCGGCTCATCCATCAATAGAATCGGTGGATTTACAGCTAAAGCTCTCGCAATGCAAAGTCTTTGCTGTTGGCCACCAGATAAACTTGTTCCCGGCTGATTGAGCTTATCCTTAACCTCTTCCCAAATAGCCGCTTGCTTAAGAGATTTTTCTACAATTTCACTTAAAATGGATTTTCTTTTGATTCCCGAAAGTTTTAGTCCAATGGCTACATTCTCAAAAATTGTTAATCCTGGAAATGGATTTGGTTTCTGAAATACCATGCCCACTTGTCTTCTGACTTTTACCGGATCCGTACCTCTGTCGTAAATATTTTCACCTTGAATTAAAACTTCACCAGAAACTCTAGCTTTTGGCACTTCTTCGTGAAGTCTATTGATACAACGGATGAAAGTGGATTTTCCACAACCCGATGGTCCAATCAAAGCCAAAATATCATTTTTTTGCACCGACAAATTGATGTTCTTCACGGCGTGAAAATTATCAAACCATGCATTCAAATTTCTGACTGACAAAAGTTCTTCTGACTTTTCCATATTATATCCTCTATTTATTTTTTCTAAAAATAAATCTCACCGTAACATTGATTGTAAAAATAAATAAAATTAGAACCAAAGCTCCGGCCCAAGCTTGTTTCTGCCAATCTTCAAAAGGACTGATCGCGTAAGTATAAATTTGCACAGGCAGCGAAGAGATCGGCTGAGTCAACGATCCTGACCAATACTGATTATTGAATGACGTAAAGAGAAGAGGCGCGGTCTCCCCGCTGATCCTCGCCACGCTCAAAATAACGCCCGTTAAAATTCCGCCCCAACTTCCACGCAAAATAATATTTAAGATCACACGATATCTTGAAATTCCAAGGGCAAGACCTGCTTCTCGAATGTGCTCGGGAACAGTTTTTAAAATTTCCTCTGTGGACCTAGAAACAATTGGAATCATAATAATCCCTAGCGCAATACTTCCCGCTAACAATGAAAACCCTTTCATCGGAGCCACAATGAATGAATACGTAAAGAGACCAACTACAATAGAAGGAATTCCCATAAGAAGATCATTGGAAAATCTTAAGAACCAAGCACTCTTGCCGTGGCCATATTCGGTAATATAAATTCCAGAAGCAATTCCCCAGGGTACGCCAATAAGACTCGCAAGACCAATCAGCATCGCGCTTCCCAGTAAGCTTTGAGCCATCCCTCCTCCTGTTTCTCCAACGGGAGCTGGTAAACTTGTGAAGAAGTTAAGGGACAATGTAGAAAATCCTTTTTGAAATACAAATACAAAAACGCTCAGAAGTGGGAAGATCGCAACGAGAGAAGAAATCACAATCAAAGAGATCATTGTGACGTTAATTATTTTTCTTCTAAAGTCATTAACACTGAGGACACTCTTCAGTTTTTCCCTCATCTCGTCCCCCTGTACTTACGCTCCACTCGCCAAACAATAATTCGAGCAGTAGAGTTCATAAAAAGTGAAACGATCAATAAACCAAATCCAATTGCCGTAAGTGATGCCAAATGCATTTCACCAGACGCTTCGGCATATTCATTTGCGATCAAACTCGCCATGCTCTGTGCTGGGCTAAATAGCGAGGCAGATATCTCAGCTCTATTTCCTATCACCATAGCTACAGCCATAGTCTCTCCTAGAGCACGACCCAATCCCAAAATAGAAGCACCCAAAATTCCTGATACAGAACTTTTTAAAATAGAAAGTCTAATCATTTCCCATCTTGTGGCCCCCAACGCCAACGCACCTTCTTTATAAACTTTAGGGATCGTTAAAAATATTTCTCTAGAAATTGTCGCAATTGTCGGAGTAATCATAATCGCAAGAACAATACCAGCGGCCATCAATCCGACGCCCAACGGAGCACCTTCAAAGATAGGAAGGAATCCAAAATGCTGGGATAAAAATGGCTGGACCGTTTCTCTTAAAAAAGGAACTACAACAAAGAGTCCCCACAACCCGTAAACAACACTGGGAATTGCTGCCAACATTTCAACCAAGAATCCTAAAATTTTTCTGAAACCACCATCGGCAATCTCCGTAATTAAGAGTGCTGCGCCCAAGCTAATAGGAACTGAAAGGAATAGAGCTATTAATGAAGTTGCGATTGTTCCAAAGATAAAAGGAAGCGCTCCGTATTCTTCCGTCACGGGATTCCAATCGTTGAACCAAAAAAAAGAAGGACCAACTTTAGAAAGCACCGGCCATGACATTTTGAAAAGCAGTACGAAGAACGCAAGCAAAAGCAAAATGATCCCAAAGGCCATGACCTTTAGGATCCAATAGAAAGCCTTATCACCAATATGTAAGTCTTTTCTTTTTTTTTCCATCGATCTCTATACGTTCCCTCGAAAGTTATAGAGGAATCTTATCTGATATATATTAGAACTCCAATTGGGAAATAGTTACTTCGACTTTTGTGACTAGAGATTTAGGGAGAGGTGCATAAGCCAAATCTTTGGCAAAAGATTGTCCTTGGCCCATCGACCATTTTAAGAATTGAACGAAATCTTTTCCTGTTGTTGCATTCATTTTCTTATATACAAGAATGTAAGTGAACGCAGCGATAGGATACGAAGTTGCACCCGCGGCATTGGTAATAGAAACTCTGTAGTCTGCTGGCATTGTTTTTAATGCACCTTCAGCGGCAGCCGATACAGACTCAAAAGAAGGTTGTACATATTTCCCAGCAGCATTTTTAATCGAAGCCACTGGTAGGTTATTTGTTACAGCATAAACCTGCTCAACATAACCCACGCTTCCCGGAGTTTGTTTTAATACACCCGCTACGCCCTCATTTCCTTTTCCACCAAGACCGGTTGGCCACTTTACGGCTTTCCCTGCGCCAACTTTTTCTGACCATTCCGGAGAAACTTTTGCTAGATAGTCCGTAAATACTGAAGTTGTTCCACTACCATCGGAACGATAAACTGGCGTTACTGCTGTATCTGGGAATTTCACTCCTGCATTTTCAGCAGCAATTTTTGGATCGTTCCATTTTTTTATTTTTCCCATAAAGATATCTGAAACTAGAGCTGGTGATAAATTGATTGAAGTGGAAACTCCTGGAATATTGTAACTCACCACAACTGCACCAAGAACTGTTGGAATATGGACGACGGGAGCACCTGCTGATTTTAATTCGTCATCTTTCATTGGAGCATCAGATGCGCCAAAGTCTACGGTTTTTGCAAGTAGCTGCTTAATGCCCGCACCACTTCCAACCGATTGATAATTGATTTTCACATTTGGATTTTGTTTGTTGTATTCACTGAACCACTTTGAATAGAGAGGGTATGGAAATGTGGCACCCGCACCATTGATCAATTGAGCAGCATTTGTCATCTGGACAAATGAAACCGCCGTAAATGAAACCATAATGAAAAACGACACCAAAAACTTATTCATATATCCTCCAATTATTATGGACAAACTATAACCATATTTTCATTTTTATTCCCGTTAGACTTGTGTTAGCTTTGTTTAGCTTTTGTTTTTTAATCTACTAAGATCCAAAGTTCTTAGTGCACCCAGAGGAGACTCTATGAAAAAAATGATTCTATCGTTAGCAGTTGCGTTACTTAGTTCTTCAGCATTCGCTGCCGATCTAATTACAGTCGAAGGAACTATTTCGAAAGTTGTTCCTGCAAAAAAAGAAATCTATGTCATGGCTGAAGGTAAAAAACATGAATTTTACTTTCAAGAAAACACTGAATTAATTCAAAACGGCGCTCCAGCTGCATTTGATGCTCTAAAAGTAGATCAAAAAGTAAAAGTGGATGCAAAAAAAGTAGGTAGAAGATTAGATCCAGTTAAAGTTGAAATCTTAACTGAAACAATAAAATAAGGTCTATTCATGCTACCATCGATGTGGAGGAGTGAACTTCTCCACCCTCTTTCTGTACATTTTCCTATCGCTCTACTCATCGTAGGTTCTATTTTTTATGTGTTAAGCATTTTTCTAAAACATGCTTACTTTAAATCTCTAAGAAAATTTTCATTTTTGCTGATTGCTATTGGTACCGCGACAGCGTGGATTTCTATCTTTACAGGTTCGCTCGCTGAAGACGTTGTGGGTCCCCTTTTGTGTGATCCGGAAATTCGCCTAAATCATGAAGACTTTTCTTATTATGTTGCTTATATGTTTACGGCTTTTATTTTGTTCCATATTTTAAGTGAAACATTACTTCTGAAATACACTAAATTCTTTGTGGCTTTAAATTTGATTTTAGTTTTGGGTGGTACGGCAAGCTTAGCTTACACTTCACACCTAGGAGCCACTCTCACTTACCAACAAGCCGCCGGGGTTTATAATCCTGGGTTAGAGTGTAAAGGTTTTTAGGCGTAAGAATTTTTAAGCGTTATTTTGCTTCGCATTTAATTTCGTAGGAAGGTTGAACTTTTCCGATGAATTTTGAAACCACCGGCAATTCGAATCCGGAATTCTTCTTAGTGTTTATGGTCATGCTAACCAATTGGCCGTCTTTATCAAAAATGAAATACATAAACACAGTTTCTTCAGGCAACTCACCCAATTGACTCTTTGTCGATTGATCAAAGACCAAAACATAAATCTGCACACCCGTTTCGTTGACGAAGGCGTCTTCATTCACCAATGCTTTATTGAAATCTAAAGTATAAGAATATTTTATCGCTGTTTTTTTATCTATGACAGATACAAATAGTTTATCGTGCCTTAATACTGTACCTATTCCGCAAGATTTAAAAACACCCGTATCCAATAACAACTGAACGAAGATTTTATTTGTTTGGTCGACAGGTGTCAGTCTGGAAATAACTTTTTGTTCAAAAGCGCTGAGTTTTGAAAAACTCTCAGGTCTCCAAGCTTCTTTGGAATTAACTTGGGCAAATACAGATCGGATAGAAAAGACGACTAATAGTGCTAAAAATAAGTTTTTCATAAGATCGAAGAACTTACTCTTTTTCAGTTAAAATCCAAGTGATTTCATGCTTGTTGTGGTAGAGATGAAGGAGTCTCGTGCCTGAGATCTTTTTAAAGCGCTCTACAACCTCAAAATCGGTTTTTCCTTTAAATTTTATAGTGCAAACAAAGTTCTTAACCCCGGAATTTTTCCATACCTGAACCAGTTCAAAAAGCTTAGCCGGCTCACAAATAATATCAGAAAACAGCCAGTCGATTTTTCCGACCTCTTCGGGCTTAAGTTTAAAGGCGTCTTTTTTCAAAAACTGGATGTTTTTAATCTTAGCAATCTTTGGATCCAAAGGAGCTTTGTCCACGCTGATCACATCACATCCAAGTTGCGAAAGCACCCATGACCATCCGCCAGGACAACTTCCTAGATCAATGCATCGAGAACTTTTGCTAGGAACTGCGCCGTGAATCGTAAACACTTCCCACAACTTTAAGTAAGCTCGAGAAGGAGGAATTTTTTTGTCTTCATTGAATTCAATTTTTCCGAACGGAATGGGCGATCTGCAATCTTTTGAGGCCCAGATTGTATTTTCATTCACCATTAGCCATCTACCAAATTTTTGCTTAGGCAAATTACCCATGAATTCAAGTGAGGGGTGCTTGTAAAAATTCAACTGCTCCTGAATGAGCTTGGCTCTACGATGGTGACTCAAAGATTCTGAAGCCCAATGGGAATGAATTTTTTTGAGCTCTTTAACCGCTTGAGAAATGGATTCAAATTTTATTTCTTTTAGATCAAACCAAATGTCTTGCGCCCAGATCGAATCTTCAATCTTATTTTCACTGATCAAATATTTTTCGAAATCCATTTTTATGGATTCGATCTCCTTCAAAAGTTCTTTCTTAAAGTCAGAGTGAACAACATAGAGGTGAAGAGGCGAATTAGACATTTTTGACATTGTATAAAGATATTTTAGAGCAACGTTTTTTACAAGTATGTTAGCAACTACACAATAAATACATACTCCAATAACCGTCTAGATTTTTGTGTAAGTAACTAGACACCTTAAAACACATCGCGATGTTACTCTTCTTAAGACAGTAGCGCTTTGGAAGGAGGGTAACTCTATGATGATATTTTTAAAGATCTCACTTTTACTGGTCTTTCTAGCCACGACAATGCTGATTTTAACAAACTAATTAGAACATTAAATGAACTAAGAACATCTTAGTACAACGAAACGACAGGAGAAAGATTATGTTACAACATCTAAAGAATACAGGAATATTAGGACTGCTTATGTCCTTTTTATTTTTGGCTGCTTGCTCAACGGCACCGCCAATCCAAGAATTTGCATCAACGGCGAACCCCACAGAGGAAATTGATACGCTTCAAAAAAACCTAGAAAAAGCGCAAAGCGAACAAGTTAATGTTCTCTCGCCCAACAACTATAAAAAAGCAGAAAAGCATCTTAGAGAAGCCAAAGAGGCCCGTAGTGATAACGATGGGAATAAAGAAATTCTAAAAGAAGTAGCCATCGGTAATGCATGGTTACTTAAGGCAAATGATACGGCAGAAAAAGGAGCCGATAATATTCCTGACATTGTTGACATGAGAGCTAGAGCTTTGGAAGCAAAGGCCACTACTCATGCAAAAGATTCTTTGGACGATGCAGATCATGAACTTATAAAATTTGGCAAAGATTTTGAAGATGGAGATTTCAGTGTTGATCTAGAAGATAGAAAAAATTTGTTAAATGAATATATGAGTGTAGAACTATCTGCCATCAAAGGAGATAAGCTAGGAACAGCAAGCGCAAATCTTAGCGCAGCAGAAAGAGAAGGCGCAAAAAAAGTTGCTCCTCAAACTCTGGCCTTAGCGCAAAAAAGAATGAAGGATGCCGACCTATTCATTACTTCCAATAGACAAGATGCTACCGGAATTGATCGAATGGCCGCTCTTGCAACCAAAGAGTCGGAGCGTGCCTTGAGAATCACTAGAGAATCAAAAATAAATAAAAATAAAACTTCAGAACAACTGGCTCTCGAAATGGAAGCAGAGCAAGGCGCACAAAGAGAACTCTCTGGTGAGCTAGATTCAACAAAAAGTGAACTTGGCGCAACAACATCCGCATTGGCTGTAGTTTCTGCTGAAAGCTCACAGCTTTCAGATCAAGTGGCACTGGATGAAAAATTGAAAAATGCTAAATCACAATTTTCAAAAAATGAGGCCGAAGTCTTTAGAGATGGAGATAAACTTTTAATCCGTCTTAAAGGACTAAAATTTCCAAGCGGACAAGCAGATTTAACTGCGGCCAGCTATCCTCTGATGACCAAAGTTCAATCTGTGATTAAATCTTTAGGTAGTTCTGAAATTGAAGTCGAAGGACATACCGATGCCTTGGGATCAAAAGATGTTAATGCTCGTCTTTCTGAAAAGAGAGCCGAAGCCGTTAAAAATTATTTGGTTCAAAATAGCGCTGTCGATGAATCGGATGTAAGATCCGCGGGTTTTGCAGATGAAAAACCAATTACAACTAATAAAACACCGCAAGGTAGAGCCCAAAATAGAAGAGTAGATATTCTTATCTCGCCACTTTAAAGTGCAGAGCTGTCGTCCGTCCTATTTGATGGGCGACAGTCTTACCTAGTTACCTAGCAGCAACATCTTCTTTGAAGTGATTCTTAATAATACTCTGAGCAAGGAATGCTGATTTTACTGTCCAGTATTTTTTGTTGACTGTGATTGCTGCGATTGCGATTTTCTGGTCACCATAAATTGCATAACCCACAAACCAATCCACTTTACCCTTGGGTTCATCACCTGTGAGTGATCCTGTTTTCCCACCAAGTTCGAGAGCTACGAATTGATTATTTTTAACCAGAGGACGGAATGACTTTCTACTTGTGCCTTGAATGATTGTAGCCTGCATAAGTTCACGCATTTTTTCTGCGCCTTCAGGAGTGAGGGCCCTTGCAAGTTCTACCGACTCCCCATGATAAACCATTTCACCTGCTTCATTTGTTAATGAATCTACGATGTAAGGATTTCTCATGATTCCATCATCGGCAATCGCTGCGGCCATCATTGCACCTTGCACCGGAGACAAGGTGTTTGTTTTGTTGAACCCTGATGCCACTTCTGCAAGTTCATAACCTTTTTCATTTGGAATCACAGCCGTACTCATGTCGATTGGGAAATCTGTAACAATCGGCGTATTGAATTGGAATTTTGCTGCGTATTCTTTTAAATCATCAGGTTGCATTTTCTTAAGTGCTAATCTTGCAAAAAATGTATTTACCGATTGGGCAAAAGCTTGTTTCAAAGAAATTGATCTCGTCCATCTGTTGATCGTGTCTGACATCACATTTTTTCTGTAGAGCGTGTGCGAAGATCCATTGAATGGAAGCAAAAGATTGGCTTCTAGCATGTATTTGTCCAAAGCCACCGACGCTGGAATAATTTTGAAAATAGAAGCTGCGGGAAACGTTGCCTTAATCGCAAGATTTCCCGGAGTTGTATCTTCTTTGAGATAATTTGCCAGGGCCAGCACTCTGCCTGTTTTTGCATCAATCGCTACGATAGATCCATAATCTGGCTTGTATTGTCTTAAAAGTTTGTTCGCTTGGTTTTGGAGAGTGGGATTGAATGTATATTGAACGTCGGTCTTTTCAAAAGCGCCAAATTTTTCGAAATACACGTGCGGAGTAACTTCATTTTTTTTGATAAAAGGCGAAATTTGGTCACGGATCTTCGCTCTAACATGCTGAATACTTTGAAGTCTTTGCTTCGTCATATCAAAATTAGAGTCTTTTTTAATAAACATCCATCCAGAAATAGCGATCAAAAAAGAAAATAACACAATTGTAAATACACGAGTGCGAGTCAGGTTGATTTGCATGTAATAATTTTGACTTTTTTTAAATATAAAAGCAACCCCAAATAATTAGTAATACCTCGTAATTCTTTCACTTATACTAGACCTTTAAAACCGTAAATAAATTTACCTTTATTTTATTTGTATTGTGATTTGTTCCTCAAAGAGTGACTCTCTCACTCATGCGCTGGGGTAAGCGCGTGGGGTAAGGGGAAATGCTCTATCAGTTTTTTGTAATCGTATTTGCAATTGCTATTCTATGCGCTCAAAAATCACAAGCTATTGTTAATGGAAAAGAGCTATTGAACTCTCAAAGACCTGAAGTTGTGCGACTTTTACTTTATAAAGGTTCCGCTATAAATCCAGTTGATAATGGCCGCTGCACTGGAACTGCCATTTCTGATTCACTTGTGTTAACAGCCGGGCATTGCGTAGCAGGAAATTTTAATGAAGAAAAAAATGATATTATTGTTCTTCACCGTTTCAAAGAAAATGGAGCAGAAGAAATCGTCCCAGCGCTGCAATTTTACACAGAGTTTATCTCTGAAGATTTACAAAAGATTAAAGATGAGCAGAATAAACACGGAAAAACTACAGCTGGATGCTCACCTGGCGAAAAGCCAATGGCACTTACAAAAACTCCAGATTTGGCTTTATTAAAGTTTCCAAATAAAACTTTTCAAACTTGGGCACAAATTAATTTTCAAAAAATCCATACAGTAGGAGATTCTATCGAATTCTTAGGATACGGAAAAACCACAAGCTCTTATGAGGCAAGTATTCCCTTATCAGATCCTCGCCCGAATGATTTGAGATTAGGTAAAAGCAAAATATGGAGAGTCACAGAAAAAAGAATTGCTATAATCTCTCAACACTTGGATCCCATCGGAGATATTGGTGACTCTGGCGCACCATTTTTTGACAATGGACAAGTCACCGCTGTACTCAGCACCGTTGAAACAAAGTGCGAAACTGAGTTTGGAGAAGATTACGCCATTATGAACACAGCAGTAACTTTATCTTCTCTAGAAGCAATCAAATTTTTTTCAAGAGCTCTAAATAAATTAGAGAGATAATAATGTTTTTGTTAGAGCCAATGAACTAGCCTTTTGTATTTTTTAAATATGGCATCTAGAGTTCCATCGGACTTGTATGATTTTATAGCTTGATCGATCCAATATGAAAGGTGTTGATTCTTCCAATGGACCGCCAGAGAGACCGGGCGTTTATAATTTGAATCTATTGTGGCAGACAAATGTAAAGAGTTTCCAGGTTCCTCATGGGTAAGGAATATAATTCCTGATGCAAAACCCTTTCGTACACTCAGCGCTCCTGTAGAAAATAAATAAATGGACCCATAGCTCCACAAAAAGAAGACAGAGGGAAAAAACTGTAGATATTCTTTTCATTATCGTGAGCTTAAACAGCTCGGTATTATTTTAACCTTCTTTTGGATTTAATAATTATTGAGTTTGATTTGAAAGGGTATTAAAGGAAATTCATGGTCCATGACTTGCATTGATGTACACCAAGTGGGGGTATTCGCGTGAAAAATCTTTTATTGTTAACTATATGGTGTGGTTTAATTCTAAGCAGTTCAACGGCATGGGCGCTAAAGTTGCCGGCTTCTTTGGCTGCAACAGCGGTTTCAACTTCGCAAGTCGATTTGAGTTTTGTCAATCGTGCGACTAGGGGAAATGGTCTAATTATTGAGCGAAGTCTCAAGCAGTCGAGTGGTTTTGCTGAAATTGCAAGAGTTCCTAAAGAGGCCGTTAA
>JANMFM010000368.1:0-3237 GCA_031374125.1 Bdellovibrionales bacterium | reverse complement strand
TGGGTTTAAAGGAAACCTTCATCTGCTTTAAAGTAAAGTATCCAATGATACAGGAAATGGTGGCTCTAAAAAATACAAGTTCGAAAAAAGGGATGTCCTTTAAGTATTTTACGACCACATTCATAAACGCAAAGAATAGTGTCGATAGCAATATATTGAGGATTGCGTTTTCAGTTTGAAGCTTCTTGAGATTGACTTTCATTTATACTTTTTAATGTACCCTTCTGGCTTACACTTGCCAAGGATATCTAAATGAATAATAATTGAAAACGCATTGAAAACTTAATGATTAACGTTAACCTATGGAGGTTCAAATGAACTCTAGACGTAATTTCCTAAAAATGATTCTTGCCGTACCCGCAGTTCTTGCTATGGGCAATATGGCCTTTGCTCAAGAAAAGAAGAAGAAAAAAGGGGATGCTGGAGCCGCAACCGCTGAAGTTGGCCAAGCCGTACCTGGAAAAGGTGCCGCTGCAACGATTAAATACGTAGAAGACAAATCAAAAGTTGCAAAAGCTGATCAAGTTGCAAAAGGCGAATTTACTTTTGAAAAGCAAACTTGTGCAAACTGCATATTGTTCCAAAACGGTATTTGCACAATTATCACTGACAACAACAAAAAAGTAAAACCTACTGCGTGGTGCCCAACTTGGACACACAACCCAGCTGTTAAAGCTTAATTACAAAACAAAGATAAGTTTTGATATAAAAAAACCCAAAGCTTTTGGCTTTGGGTTTTCTTTTTTAACATCGAAAAAATTAATTATTTAATTTCTTTATGAATCGTGTGCTTTTTTAAGAACGGATTGTACTTTTTCTTTTCCAATCTTTCTGGATGAGTTTGCGTGTTCTTCGTAGTTGTGTAACGAGAAGGCGGTTTGCCTTCTTTTCTGGCTTCTGTACATTCGATTGTGATGATTCTTGTTTTGCCTTTTTTAGCCATAAAAATTCCTTAAATTTCAATTTCAAGTGTTTGTTAAGAGTGGCTAAATTAGAGATTCTCTGTCCTTAAGTCAAGAATATTACTTTAAGCTCTCAAGCCACCACTCTTTTCTTGAAAAAAGGACATTTTAAACTCATTCTTGAATAATGAAAAACATCAAGATTATTAGCTACTTAATGATTATTCTCTGTGCAACCAATTCTCCAGCCAATGTGATAGGAACAGACGCTCAGAACTTCAATAGCATCTCGAGCGGTTTAGATTTTGTAACCGTTCAGTCTTCAGAGACTTTGGCGCCGGGAGTTTTTAACTTAGGGCTGTTTTTCAATTACGCAAAAAACACTCTTCCCTACTTTTCACAAGGCAAAGAGAACGATTCACTTCTCATTGCAGATATGAACATCGGTTACGGTCTCGGAAAAAACTGGGACATCGGACTCAGTTTTCCATATTTAATCGATCAATCCGTAAAGAGCACAACTGCTGGTGGAGAATTTGTCGATCAAGGCTTTACAGAGTATAGAATCAATTCCAAATACAGACTCCTTGGAGACAACACTGGCGGTCTCGCTCTCGTGGGTTCCGTAAATTTCAATAGAATTGAAAACAATCCTTTTGTTGGAGAAGGCTCAGGTCCTACTTACAATTTAGAATTGGCAGCAGACACAACTTACAAAAGCATCGCCCTCGCAATCAACGCTGGCTATCGTTTTAGAGATCCAGGTGAACAGATCGCATCTATTCCTGAAATTGCACCTTTTGAAAATCAATGGATCGGATCTCTCGCCGCAAGTTACTATGTCACAGAATTAAATTTAAAGTTGATCGCAGAAATCTTTGGTAGCTGGCCTGCAGAAAAAAGCTCTCTCAATACTCAAAGAGAACTTTCTTCTCTAGAATGGCTAGCTGGCGTTAAGTACAATGCTTCTCAAAACATCGCACTTCATGCTGGCGGAGGAACAGAATTGCTTCAAGGCAGTGCGACTCCTGACTGGAGAATCTATACTGGGATCAATTGGACATTCGGGCCACTCTTCAAAAAAGAAAGACAGATAGATCCGGTAACTCAAAAAGAAGAAAGCTCTCCCATCTACAAAGTGACTCGCAACGAGGAAGAGGAAGTGATTTCTATCGAAGAAGACAGCCTTGACGGTCCGATCGCCGAAGAAGAATCATTCTTAGTTCGTGATATCTTGTTTGAATTCAACTCTGATCAATTGGATGACAAGTCCCTTGAGACTTTAGATAAATTTGCAACATACTTGAAGCGCCCACCGGCACTTGAGCAAGTGGTTGTCGAAGGTCACACCGATTCAATTGGTGGAAACAAATATAATCTTGAGCTTAGCAAGAAACGTGCGATCTCTGTGGGCAAGTATCTCGCTGATCAACATAGAATATCCGTTTCTAAAATTAGAGCCATTGGCTACGGAGAAACTCGTCCAATCTCTGATAATGGAAACTTCCAAGGTCGCGAGCAAAATCGACGTGTAGAATTCCAAGTGACTAGAAAAGGCGCTTCAGAAACTTTTAATGGAAATAATATGCAAGAGGTTGGTACGAGCACTAAAAAAGAACAGCCCGTAAAAAAGACTCCAGTAAAAAGAATTCTTCAAAAGAAAAATAAACGTTAAGAATTTATCCAATCCCGGGGCTTTAGGTAATTTGCTAAAGCCGCCTCCGGACTGCCCGGCTTTGCTTGGTAGTCATATTCCCAGCGCGCTTTAAGCGGCAGAGACATTAAGATCGATTCGATCCTACCATTGGTCTTCAAACCAAAAATAGTTCCACGATCATACAAAAGATTAAATTCCACATATCTTCCGCGTCTATATTCTTGGAATTTTTTGTTTTCCTCGGTGAAAGGAAGATGAAGTCTTTTTTCTACGATGGGTACGTATGAATTTAAAAAAGAACTTCCACAAGCCTTCGACATTTCAAATACAGTTTTTTTATTATCAAAGGTCGTACCTTCTAAGTGATAATCAAAGAAAATTCCGCCGACACCGCGAGTTTCTTGTCGGTGAGGAAGATAAAAATACTCATCGCAAGTAGCTTTGAATTTAGGATAAAGGTCTTTGCTGAATGCATTCAAAGTATTGGCATATGTTTTATGAAAGTGGACAGCATCTTCTTCGAATAAATAATAAGGAGTAAGGTCTGCGCCTCCGCCATACCAGGCAGCACTCCCGCGTTTTAAATATCTAAAATTTGCGTGAACTGTGGGTACAAAAGGATTTCTAGGATGAAGCACCAATGAAATTCCTGTGGCATAAAAATCAAGACCTTCTCCG
>JANMFM010000364.1:0-7237 GCA_031374125.1 Bdellovibrionales bacterium | reverse complement strand
CTATGAGAATGATTATTCCATCTCCTCTAATATTTCTCAATTTTTTAGCAGGATGAAGGCTAAAGCCGAAATAAAAGAAGTTCTTAAAAGAATCACTCCAGATTCTTTTTATAATCGCGTAAAAAGCATCACGGATTTTGGACCGCGTACAAATGCCAAAGCCATTGAATCTTTCGTTAAAGAATTCGAAAAAATGGGTTACGAAACAACTCACAATTTCAATATCGAAGCTTGGAAAAAAGGAAAAGTTGATTCTTCAAAATTTGTCATCGTGATGGGCCACATGGATACTGTAGCTAGAACAATGGGTGCCGACGACAACGCGAGTGGAGCTGCCGGCGTGTTGGAAATTGCCAATGCTTTAAAGGATTTTGAAAGCGATTACTCAATTCTATTTATGCTGACCGAAGATGAAGAGGTCGGACTTGTAGGAGCAGGAAGATACGTTAAATATTTAGAAAAAAATGGTCTTAAAAAAGACGTTCTCTTTGTGGTGAACATGGACATGATTGCTTACAATTCTAATGGTGTTGTAGATCTTGAGACGGAAGATCAATTCGAAGACCTCGCAAAATGGATGGCGACTCTGACAACACAATACACTGCGCTCACTCCCAACATCATGCTAGATGCTTGGGCCTCTGATCACGTGCCATTTATCCAAGCGGGAATCGAAACCCTACTCACGATTGAACACTGGAATACGCATACACCTTGCTGGCATAAAGCGTGTGATACTTTGGATTCCATCAACCCGACATTTGGAGCAGAGATTGTGAAGCTCAACCTGGCCGCGACGATTGAAAAAGCTGGCGTGAAAGTTAAGCCTTAGGCTCTGCTCTAGGCTCTAGGCTGACTTTTTCTTTTTCTTCTCTCTTAATAATTGAGCTTTGCGCTCAATTGCCTTTAACTCTTTTGTTTTATAGTTGCTTCCCTCAGGAAACAAAAGCGAACTCGGATGTATACCGAGAGTAGCACCCAAGATTTCAGCATAATGTCTCGTCAATTCAATCTTATCATTCTCAATAGCACTCAAATTAGATGCTTTACTATTTAGAATAATTCGTTTTTCGGACAAATGAATTGAAGCTTATATAGGTGAGCTGGGTGAGCTAATGAATTTTTTGTAGATGAGTTTATTCGTAGATTGGGATTTTTCCGCTGGATAAATTTTTTAGATTATTATAAATTTTAACAAAGTTTTCTCTTTTTACTTTAGACCAATGTGATGAACAAATATTTTCTTTTATTAATCCATCTCGAATTGTTTTAGTAATAGAAATATGATCCTCGCAAAGTTCGCTACTTTTTTGATTTGGGAATATTTTATTTAGATCCTTTAATATTCTCTGGTAAGTCGCAGAGGTTAAGGCTCTTGCGCTCTTCAATGATTGATTTTCAAGATAACGAATTTCCCAATACTTCCCAGAGCCATCTAAGACTTCTATGAGTTCAATTGTGCTGGTGTTTTGGTGTCCGATGGTCACGCTAAATGAAGAATTAATATTTCTTTTGGCTGCATAAGCATTAGGTACTATAAAGCAAATTATAAAAATAATTAACAACTTCAATTTGCACCCCGCTGAGGCTGAACACTCCGCTCAGAGCCACTTCTATTTTTATTTAGACCCAAGTATTCATCATAACAGATGTACTGCGGATCTCTCTTGCAATTAAAAGCTTTAGCAACTTCTGGAATTTGAAGCGTGAATTTTTCAATTCGCTTGATCGTATCTGGGTGCTCTTCATGAAATTTATTTATCATACCCTGCAATTCATCAGACTCAATCTCCTTTTCTCCATTTGAATTACATATTTTTTGAAAATAAGACGCTATCGCCGCAATTCTATCATGTTGATTTTTAATAGGATGAGTTACAAGATAATCATTCAAAACAATTTTTCCGTACACATCAGACATGGCCTCATTAATCTCCGGCGACAATAAGCCTGATCCTAAACACAATTTATCTTCATTGATCTGTGAATAAAAGTTTTGCTCCAATGACTTCCTATCTTCATAATTTAGATTTTTATCTAATTGTTCATAGCGAGCTTTCAATTGGGCCGCCAATCTGACATCAACGTCCTCCGCCTGTCTGATTTTAATTTTAGAAATTAAACACTTTTCCACCACGTACAAAGGGTGCGCTGATCGGGTCATAGATTGAGCTATAGCAGTATCTCCCGATTTCACGCTGCTAACCATTCTGTAACCACTCGGATCCTTAGCATTAGATTGAGTAGGAATGACCAAAGCCTTTGAGGAGTAACATGGATCCAAGGAGTGACCTATTTCATGACCAATAACACTGATAATTTGTGAATCCGGCTGACTATAATAAGAAGGACAGATATTGATTGAATGCCCAAGAGGTCTATAAAAAGCGTTCAAAAATGAATTCACACAAGTGGACTCATTATAAACTTTTTCGTCGTTACCATGGTTAAGTTTCACGGTTTCTATTCTTTTTATTAAAGATTTTTGTTCACCAGAAAGTTCATGGGAAGCTTTTCCTTGGGAAATTTTTCTAATCAAAGATTCTTTTGCTAATTCAAACAAACGTTCAACTCTTTGCACATTATCAGTAATTATTTTTTTCTTGCCTATCTCTTGGGCTCTTATTTCCTCCATAACTGTAGCAGTTAGACTAATGGATTTTATATATCCTTTGTTCACGACATCTTTTATTTTCTTCTGTTGCTTCTCTGGAAATCTAGAGAATATTTCTTTAACTTCATCGACAGTAACAGTTCGAAACTTTGCGCTTTCATCGCCTATGGGAATAGGTAAACTCATATTCATCATACCCATGGCTGCTGGGTTAACCGTAGTGAGCATATAAATATCCTGTGAAAATGCCATTTTGAACTTATCCGATAATTTTAATTTTTTACTAACTTCATCAAGAATTCTTTGGATCTCAACTTGCCGCTCGATCTTATTTTCTATAACGTCAATATATACATCGCTATTGGTACTCGAATATGGATTCTGCTTTTGTGTATTTTGATAAAGTGGATTTTTCCACTTAAATCCATCGCTCAATGTTAGATATTCTTCTGCGGCTTTACTTTTTAAATAGTCGCAGGATTCTTTAATCAAAGACTGATCACAAGTGCTTTGTTCTGCTGATACCATTAAGCTTATAAAAAGTATAAACCACATCGCTAATTATTGGCTCCGCTTGTAGTAGTTTTTTCTGATTGCGGAAATGTTCTTTTTGCCTGCGCCTCATCGATTTTCTTAGCACGATCCATAAAGGTTACTCTGCATTTTTCCATAGATTCATTATTTTTGGAGCAAGTTAGAACCGCTTGAATAAATTCGTCACAAGTTGCTTTCTTTTGCAGCAAAGGATCTCGCGCGATAATAGTTGCACATTTTGGATCTGTTCTTTTTGCCTCAGAAACATTACATATCATTCTATTGCTCAGACTGTGCTTACTAATTTCATAATCATAGTAACATTGCGACTGACCTTTAATTCCTTGATGCATTCTCAAAAATCGCAGATGTCCCGCGTTTGAAATTTTCTGATATAAACTTCGATCGTTATTTTCAGTCCATCGAATGTATGTTTGCTGATCCTTGGTCCACAAAGCTGTGTAGCCTTCGAGAGAGAACGAAGGCTTGGTTTTTTCTACAGAGAGCGACGGAAAATCTTTATTGAAGATGTTAATAATAGCATTCACGGGAGCAGCACTTGGACATCCTAGGAAAAGAGGATTTGCTTCGCAGCTTGTTGGAATCTTTTCTATAGGTTGTTTAGCGTAAGCTTCCAAGCTTAAAAACATGACTAAAACTGATAAGATAAAGATCTTCATTAAAGTGTTCTCCCCTAACAATAATTGTATCGTTTTATAGACAACGGAACAACAGGACTAAGGTCTGAAATTGCCTAGAATTTTTTGTCTTTAGCTTTTTTGATTTTTATATAGATGATTTCAATTGAATTGTCGTTGATTTGATAAAATACAATGTTATCTTTCACAATCAACTCTCTCACTAAGGCCGAATATTCAGAAGCTTTTCCCAATTGAGGAAATTTTTTAAGGCTATCAATTCTTTCTAGAATTTCATTCACGGTACTAGTTGCAAGTTTAAGATTAAAATGAGTTTTGATGTAATCAAATATTGCCATCAGATTGGATTGAGATTCCTCTGAGAAGATAATTTTTTTCAAAAACTTATCGCCCTTTAGACATATGTTTTTTTAGGTTTTTATAGACCTCGTTTTGAGAATAAACTTTACCTTCCGTCAAGTCTTTAAGGCCTCGAGAAATACCCTCTAAAGTTTCAATCTTGTCCATCAGTTTATCATACTGATTTTTGGATAAAAGGACTGAATCCCCATCTTTGTGAGTAATAATTTGTATTTTACCTTTCAAAACATCTTGAATGGTAGAAAACAAATCACCTCTTAGTTCTGTAGCAGATTTTACTTTTGGTAAGCCCATATCAACAATGTACACTTTTACGTACATATTGTCAAGTCTTGCGCAAAATATCCTGTGGCTGAAATGAAGTGATCAGGCGCGCAGGATAACGAGCGCTCAAATAGCTAATGGTAAAAGTAATGCCCAAAATCCAGAGGTATTCCTTCACGTTGAACTGGACTGGGATTGTTCGGTCATAGTAAACGTCAGGAAGATTGATAAATTGGAATTTTGCCAGAATTATGCAAATCGCAAGGCCCACCAAGAACCCAAGTAAAACTCCCGCCCCGGAAAGCAGAAATCCAATCTGCGTAAATACGCGCACCAGATCTTTTTTCTTCATTCCTAGAGTCAAGAGCACGCCAATGTCTTTTCTCTTTTGAGTTGCCAGTAACACCAACACGGTCACGATCGTAAAACATCCAATGAGCACCGATAAAAATAAAAAGAAACTGATTAAAAGCTTTTCCATTTTCAAAGAATAAAAGAGCGAAGAGTTTCTCTCTCTCCATGTTTCCACTTGATATTTCTTAGTGTCAATTTGCGCCACAACGGCATCGAGATCTTTGTGATTATCAAGATAAACTTCTAAAAGTGATTCTAAGCTTATGGAATCTCTAAAAAGCTTTCCCTTTTCTCTTTTTTTATAAATCACCACTTGAGAATCTATACTTTGAACACTCGTTCTGATGATATCGGCCACACTCATCTTTACAAACTGGGGAAGCTCTCCCGGTGGCAAGATCAAGGATTCCGGCGGAGTTAAAACAATTTGATCTCCTACAAAAACTCCCGTTTGATACGCAAGCTCTGAACCAATCATGATGTCTTGATTTGTAATTACCATTTGGGATTCCGGTGTTTGATCCCATGAGAATTTTTTGATTTTATTTTGACCAAATAGTCTTGAAGCTTCGATAAAGTGCTGTAAAGATTTTTCCTCTAAGCCTTTTGCAATCGCTCCACTGTAATGTCCACTGGGCGTCCTTAAAACAATTTGTTCTTGATCAAATAAGAATGCGTTGAGCTTTGTTTTCTTTTTTAGATCTGCTGCTAGATCCGTAAGCATGTTTTTTTCTAAACGAATGTCATCAGTTTTGGCTTTGACGATAAGGTGCGGTTCAAAATTGATCAAACGATCTTCGATGGCATTTCCAAATCCACCCATCACGCTCGTCACAACAACCATTGCCATCGTGCTCACCCCAATTCCCAATAGTGAAAGCCAAGCAATGGCCTTTGTCACAGAGCCTGCATTTTTGGAAAATAGGAATTTTCTAAAGAAGAACCAAGATGTTTTCATGACTCAAACATCTTTTCAGATTTTATTTCTTAAAGCAAGATAAGATGAAGTTTTTGAATCTAGAAAACAATGACCCACTCCACAAAGACCCACCGAGCAAACTATTAGGCCCCAAGCTCTGTGAACCTAAAATGGGAAACCCAGAGAATCCCAATCCTTGATTGAACTGCCTTAGCATCAATTCTTTTAATTCCGGTTCAACGCACGTCATGTTTTTTAAAATTGAAATAGAAATACTCAAAGTTCTCTGCTGTGGATTTCTGTCAAAATGAATCGCTTCGCTAGCCGTATCATCTGGAGTGAGTCCGTTTTGTGCCAGGTCTTTAGAACTCATTTCACTCTCAAGAATGACACCCGTTCTCACACCATCCAAAATATTCCACTCTGTCAAAAGCCCCATCACGGACACTTGCTGCTTAATCATTCTACGATCTTTATTCATCCAAACAAACACATCGGTCTCAGAAAGTTGATCTCTGAACCATCTGGTTTCAATTTGTTTGGATTCGATCTCCTGGTAGTCAATACCCACTTCCTTCAAAGAAGCTCCCACCTTGGCTGGATCTAAAAATAGCGGTGTGGGTTTTTGAGGAGACTTAGAACTCTGTTGCATAGACTATTATCGGAATATTTTTAACCTTAGTCGAGACATTCATTGAGGACAATACAACATAAAGCTCTTAATACGGGTATTCTCATTTCGAGACAATCAACAAACCAACTGGACTTCAATTCAGTGGTATAAAAACCGAAATGTTAATTAATATTAATCTAGAGGTAAATTTTGTCGTTAGTTAAAGACTACTCACAGATCAGTATCGATAACATCCTGTCTATGTCAGGAGAGTTGCCGTTTGGCGTGTATGTCAAAATCAGTGACGACAAATTCACATTGATCTTTAGAAAAGGTGACACCGTAGACCTCGAACGTTTTCACAAGTACGCTGCTAAAGGCGTGCAAGAACTTTATATTCATAAGGCCGAACGTCGCGAATACATCACAGCAACCGAAGTTTTAATGAATAAGCTCCAGGCCAATCCGACAGCTCCAATCACAGAATCTCACAAAGTCATCGAAGAATTGACTGAGCAAACAATGTTTGAAATTTACGAAGATAAAGTTTTCGATGAGCAATCATTGAGACGAGCTCAAGCCATCGTTAAAAGCTATATTGATGTTTTGAAAAATGACCCTAAAGGACTTGCTACATTCATTAACCTTTCAAGAAATGAAACTTATCCTTGTCGTCATGCTATCGCCACCTCTGTGTTTGCAGTACTCCTCGCCAGAGCTCATGAAAATCAAAATGATAAGACTTTAATGATTGTAGGGCTTGGTGGACTTTTGCATGATCTTGGAATGAGCAAACTTCCCGAAGACATAGATGATGTGAACAGAAAGCTTACCCCGCAAGAATGGGCTGAAGTAAAAAAGCATCCAAACTTTGGTTTAGAAATGATTCAGGATATTAAAGCCTTCCCCGAAGAAGTGAA